>JBKPMZ010000378.1:0-6312 GCA_046732415.1 Vulcanimicrobiota bacterium | reverse complement strand
TGTCGGTCCACTGCATTGCGACCTCGACGTCCACGCCATCGCGCTCGTTGTGCGTGGAGATCGGATCCGGGTGAATCGGATCCTTTTTCTCGTTGAGCCACTGCACGAACGAAATGATGCCGCCGTCGAATTTGAACGTGCGCTCGCGCACGGGATCCTGGCGCTCGTCGCGCAGCGTAATCGAGAGGCCGCGATTCAAGAACGCCAATTCGCGCAGACGCTTGGCCAGCACGTCCCAGTGAAAATCGGTGACTTCGAACATCTCGGCGTCCGGCATGAACCACTGATACGTGCCCGCGTCCTCGGGCGAGGTCTTGCCGATCTTCTTGAGTTTCTGCGTCGTGAGCCCGCGCTCGAATTTGATTTCGTACACATTGCCGTCGCGTTTGACGCGCGTCGTCATGCTCGAAGAAAGGGCGTTGACCACCGAGATACCGACGCCGTGCAGGCCGCCGGACACCTTATAGCCGCCTTTACCGAATTTGCCGCCGGCGTGCAGGATCGTCATGATCACTTCGACTGCGGGCATCTTTTCTTCGGCGTGGATGTCGACCGGAATGCCGCGGCCGTCGTCCTCGACGGAGCACGATCCGTCTTTATACAGGACGACGTTGATGGTCTTCGCGTATCCGGCGAGCGCTTCGTCGACGGCGTTGTCTACGGCTTCGTACACGAGCTGGTGCAAACCGCGCTCGGCCGTGTTGCCGATGTACATACCGGGACGTTTGCGCACCGCTTCGAGGCCTTTGAGTACCTCGATTTGCTCCGCGCCGTAATTTGTTGCCATTCTTTCCTAACTGTTCTCGTTACCGTAAAAAATGTCGTGCAGTTCGTCGCCCAGCAAGTCGCGCACGACGGCGGGCGCGATCTTGTCCGGTTCCATTTCGCTCTTGAGCAGCACGTACGAACTTGCGATCGAGCGATCGCGCGTGGTCACGCGCGGGCGCGGCGAACGCCGGATCCGTTCGAGCGTATCCCTCCAGCGGCGCAGCAGCGCAAGCCGCACCGCATCATATTCTCGCGGCTTGAGCCCCTGCACCAAGGGCGCGATGCCCGCGTAACCCAGCCACGGCGCTTCAAACAGCAACCGCGCGACTTGCGCGTCCCGTTCCTGCGTGTGCGCATTGCCGCACGGCACGCAGAAGGGCGTCGACGCCGTGTGAGTCCGCGCGCCGCATCGCACACATTCTTTCCATCCGGCGGCCGCTTTTGCCCGCTGCGCTGCCGCGACGTCCGCCCGGAACCGCTCGAGCGCCGCTTCGAGCGAGGGCGCCGGTTCAACGGTGCGAAGCGGATTGCGCGCGCTGCGCCGCGCGGTTGCCCTCGGCTCCCCTTGGTGAGCCGGCCGAACGGCGCCGGTTCGTACCCGGCCGACGCGAAACCGCAGCGTGCGGATTGGCACGCCGGCGCGCTCTTGCACCAAACGCAGCACGCGTTCGCTCAAAAAAGCGAGCTGCTGGCTCCAGGCGCTCGAACGCGTGAACACGACGAGCGCGTCCCGGACGATTTCGGCCGGACGCGTTTGGGCCGCGACGTCCTCCCCGACGATCTCGGCCCACTCTTTCTGTAACACGAAAAGCGGGTCGCGGGATTCCAGTGCCTGCGGCTGCCACGCGGCCAGCGCGCGCCCCAGCGGCTTCAAGCAGCCTCCCGGATGCGCGCGTTTTCAATCGTATAGAGCCGCGACTGCGGCAACCCTTCCGGCAGATGCGTCGCGGTGATGAACGCTTGTTCGAAGCCGCCGACGCCCGCAAGAAACGCCTGTGCGCGAGCGGGATCGAGTTCGGAGAGCACGTCGTCTAGCAGCAGTAACGGCGCTTCCCCGGAGCGTTCATGCATAACGCTGTATTCGGCAACTTTGAGGGCAAGTACCGCCGTGCGCTGCTGTCCTTGCGAACCGTAGGCAGCCAGCGAACGTCCGTCGAGGCGCAGGTCCACGTCGTCCCGGTGCGGGCCGGCCAGGCTGAGCTGGCGGGCTCGTTCCTGCGCGGCCAGTGCCTTCAGGCGCGCCGCAAACGCGCCGGCGATGCTTTCGGCGCTGGGCACCTCGTACGGCACGCTCGGCTGATAGGCGATCTCCAGCTGCTCCGCACCGCCGGTCCACTGGGCGTGCACGCGCGCCGCCGCCGCGCTGAGCACGCGAACGAGTTGCTCGCGCGCCAGCATGATAGCCGTGCCCGCTTGGATCAGCGTTTCGTTGTAAATCGCGAGCAAGTCCGGATCCGGCTCTTCGGCGCTGCGCAGCAGCGCCGACTTCTGCGTAACGGCTTTTTGATAGCGCGCCAGTTCGTGGTAGTACGTTCGCTGTTCTTGCGCGAGCGCGACGTTCAAAAACGCGCGCCGCAGCGCCGGCGATCCGCTCACGAGTTGCAAATCTCCGGGCACGAACGTCACGACGCGCAAACTCCCGAGGAATTTCGCATAGCGCACGCTCTGCCCGTTTACCGAGTACACCTTGCGCGTGCCGCGCGGCGTCGCCGCGATCGTGCAGCCGAGGTTTACGTCGCCCGCGCGCACCTGCGCAGCGCCCGAGATCGCGGCCAGTTCAACATTTTCACGGATGAGATCGCGTTCTCGCGCGGTGCGAAACGATTTGCCGGTGCCGAGCAGCGAGATCGCTTCCAGTAAATTGCTTTTGCCTTGCGCGTTGCGCCCGATGAACACATTGAGCCCCGGCGCCGGCTCGAGTTCGAGTTGCGCGTAATTTCGAACGTTCGAAAGATGCAGATTACGCAGAAGCATACACCGCTCTACAGTTCGCAGATCAATTCGGACAACGGACGGCAACAAAACGCACGTCGTGAAGCCGCTTACGCGTTGCACTCCAATGAGAACGATACAAATCGGGCGACGCCAATGTTTTGGATCGCGCTCGTATGTTGAACTTTCCCGTGACGTCGTTGAGCCACACGATCGCATACCCGCGAGCCTTGCGAAAAGCGAATCCCACCGTGGCCACGGCAGGGGATTTTCCCAGCGTTGAAGCCGCGAGAATGCTGTGCGTGGACCCCGTTGGGCAGTCCACGATCGCTGACGGCTTGTTCGCACAAGCAAGAGCGGCGGCTGATGCAGCCGCCGCCATGAGTACCGTTGCGAGTACGACGCGCCGCACTTATTGACGCAGCGGCATCAAAACGTAGAGCTGCTGCGCACCTTCCGTGGGTTCGACCGGACGGATCGCTGCGGGCGATAGCGGCCCCAGGAATTCCATGACGGTCTGTGCCGAGTCGATGTGATTGAGAATCTCGACCAAATAGCGCGCATTGAAAGCAATGGTCAGATCTTCGCCCATTTGTTCGACTTCGAGTTCCTCGTACGCGTTGCCCGAGACGTCGGAACTCGCGGTCACGATGAGCGTCTGATTCGAGACGGCGAGTTTGACCATGCTCGCCCGATCGCCCGCGACCAGCTCGGCACGGCGCAGCGCGCTGATGAGCGCGGCGGTGTTCACGGTGACCGAACGATCGAATTTCGCCGGAATCACTTGTCCGTAGTTGGGATACTGTCCGTCGACCAAACGCACGACGATGGACGTGTCACCGCTGGCGAACATGAGTTGATTGCTTTGGGCTCCGAGCGCGGTCACTTCGACCATTTCGGCGCTGCCCAAGTTCCGTGACGCTTCCGCCAGCGCACGGGATGGAACGATGTACTTCTCGGCCCCGGAGATGCCGTTCTCCAGCGTCGTTTGATACCGGGCCAAGCGATAGCCGTCCGTCGCGACCATCGTCAGTGAATCGCCCTCGATCTCCAGCAGCGTGCCCATCAGTACGGCGCCGCGCGCCTCTTCGCTCGAGGCTGCGAAAATCGTCGCGTTCACGCCGTCGCGAAAGCGTTTGCCCGCCATCCGGAATTGCTGTCCGCGCTGCGCCGCCGGCAGCGGCGGGTATTCGTCAGCGGGGAGCGCGTGGAAGTCGTAGTTGCTGCGCTCGACTTTGATGCTTGCCCGCGTCGGCGTGCCGGTGAGCTCGAGCAACCCGGCTTGCAGATTGCTCAGATAACTGCTGAATAGTTTGGCGGGAACGGTGACGCTGCCGGACTCGCTTACCTCGGCGGGAAAGGCGTGCTGCAGGGTCAGTTCCAGATCCGTGGCACGCACCGAGATCTTGCCTTCTTCCGCGCTGAGCAGCACGTTGGAGAGGATCGGCACGGTGGTGTGGGCGTTCACGACTTTGCTCGCGGCGCCCACGGCGCCGGAGATGTCTTTGGTGTTGCAGGTAAACTTCACGGGTTCTCCACCGTCACTTCGTGACTCCGTCGTCCTTTTTTAAATACTTAGACCTAACCGTATTAGTAGTAAGGCGGTGTATTCTGCGAACAACCGCCGATTCTCTCGTTCTGTCGCGGATTTTTCGCCGGAATAACTTGTGCATGACCCCGGGAGGGCCGTACACATTTCCGCGCCCGCGCGCCCGGTGACAGTTATCCATGGTTCTACACGCACCCTGTGCAGCGAAGCGTGCATAATGAAAGAAACAGCCCGGGGCGATGCCCGGGCCGCAAAGTCTCCAAGAAAAACGTGACGCGCGAGCGCGTTAGTCGCTCTGGCAGAGCGCAATGAGCGAACGGATTTTATTGCGATAGGCTTCGTCGCGCTGCGTCTGTTCCTTCACCTTGTCGCGCGCGTACATGACCGTAGTGTGGTCTTTCTTATTGAATTCGCGTGCGATGTGCGGCAGCGAGCAATCCGTGAGCTCGGTGCAGATGAACATGGCTATTTGCCGCGGCGCGGCGACGCGCTGATCGCGGCGGTGATTGTCCATTTCTTTGACCGTCAGACCGTGCGCCTTGGCGATCTTTTCTTTGATGGAGGCGATCGTCACGCGGCGCAGCGGTGCTTGCGCCACCGCGTTTTTGAGCACTTCCGCGGCTAAGTCGACGGTAATCGGCGACTTCGTGAGTGATGAGAACGCGACAACGCGAATTAGCGCGCCTTCGAGTTCACGGATGTTCGACGGAATCACCTTGGCGATGAACGAGGTTACTTCGTCGGGTACCGGGATTTTCTCCGATTCCGCTTTCTTGCGCAGAATCGCTTCGCGCGTTTCGAGATCCGGCGGCTGAATGTCGGTGAGCAGTCCCCACTCGAAGCGCGAGCGCAAGCGGTTCTCGAGCGTTTGAATTTCTTTGGGCGGACGATCGCTGGAGATCACGAGTTGGCGTCCGGATTCGTGCAGCGCGTTGAAGGTGTGAAAGAACTCTTCTTGCGTGCCTTCCTTGCCTTCCAGAAACTGGATGTCGTCGATGAGCAGCACGTCGACTTGCCGGTACTTGTTGCGAAACTCGACGGTCTTGTTGTTCTGCACCGCGATGATGAATTCGTTGGTGAACTTCTCGCTGGAGACGTACACAACGTTGGCATCGGGATTATCCTGGAGAACGCGATGGCCGATCGCATGCATCAAGTGCGTTTTGCCAAGGCCGACGCCGCCGTAGAGAAACAGCGGATTGTAGGCACGCGCCGGCGCGGCCGCAACGGCCTGCGCTGCGGCATGCGCGAACCGGTTGGAATTGCCGATGACGAACTCTTCGAACGTGTAGCGCGAGTTCAGATTGCCGGGCCGGAAGTCGTTTTGGGCACGCATTGGCGCGGGCGCGGCTGGCCCCGCGGGTGCCGCGGCGGGGTCGGGATTGCCGGCCTCGGCGGCATCGGGGAGCACGGTGAACTGCACGTGCACGCCGGTGCCGAAAATTTCCGCCAGGACCTCGGAAATCTGGGTCTTGAGACGGTTTTCAACCCAATCGCGGGCGAAGTTGTTTTGTACCGCGAGAAGCAGCTCGTCGCCGGTCAGTGAGACCAGGCGAAGCGGCTTGATCCACATCTCGAAAATCGGCTTGGAAAACTTGCGCTCAAGTGCCGTAAGCGCCGATTGCCAGAGATCGTTCGAGATGTCGGGGTTGCCAACCGCAAGCGCCATCCTGAATTCCGTCCTTGTGAAACAATGAGTAAGTAGCAAGGCTCCCACAACGTTCACGCAGCGACCAAAGTCGGCAAGCGTTACCCGAGTGTGGGAGGCCCGAAATTGGCTTAATGGGGCGCCTATCCTGCGGATTTTACGGACTTTTTTATCCACTTATCCACAGGTGTACAACCCTCGATTTTACGGGCAAATTCACGCGTTTGCACTCCCCGTGAACGAGCTCTTGACAGGCGTGAAAGTTCCCAGAAAATGGGCGCAATTCCGGTGCCGTTAACACCGTGAACACCACGGATTTCCACAGCGTTTTCCACACGTGTGGACAGACGGCTCTACCGGCCGGCCAGTGCGGGCTGCAACTTCATCACGGAGCCCTCGATGCCGCGGTCGGTAC
>JBKPMZ010000377.1:0-2435 GCA_046732415.1 Vulcanimicrobiota bacterium | reverse complement strand
GCATGGGAACGACCTCTATCAAAGAGGCCGTCCGCCGTGCACGAAACCGGAAAAACTAAGTAGAACCGCTCTCGACGAGCGCTAAATCCGCGAACGCTGCAACGAGATGCGCCACCTCGCCGGCGATGCTGTCATATGAGTCACGGGTGCGGTAGGAAACCGTTTTCGCGATCTCGTTGCAGCTGTGCGTTCCGTCGCATTCCTGCAGCACGTCGATAGCGCGCCGATCCAGGATGTGCACGTAGTCGTGTTTGCGGTCGTGAACGATGAACCGCGAATCGACTTGCTCGATCTCGAGGTCCGTCTCGCGGCGGGGCAGAGAAAGTACCATACAAACCCTTTCCTTTCCGTAGAGGGGCCGGTTTGGCGGGCTCCACTGCTAGGGTAGCGAGCGAGGCGTCCGCGGCGGAAGGGAAGAGGCGTCCCGGGTCGTTGGGCCGCCCGGCCCAATCAATGTAAAGAAAGAGGCAACCGCAGCGGGCTGCCTCCGTCAAGCAAGATACCGGATGACCTAGGTTAGCGGCGCAGGCCTAGGTCCGCGATGAGTTTGCGGTAACGCTCTAAATCTTTGTTCTGCAGATAGTTGAGCAGACGGCGGCGCTGGCCGACCTGGAGCAGCAGGCCCCGGCGGCTGTGATGATCCTTCTTGTGGATCTTCAGATGCTCGGTGAGCTGATTGATCGACGCCGTGAGGATGGCGATTTGCACGTCGGCCGAACCGGTGTCATTGGACGCGCGGCCGAACTTGGCGGCGATTTCCGCCTTCTGTTCTTTGGAAAGGGGCACGGGTAGAAACTCCTTGTTCAAGGATGGGCTCGCTTCGGATGCAGTCTGGACCGCTCCGGCGACCGGGGCATCATAGCAGAGGTGCGCACGCGGATGCAACATACTGTCCCGCTATGAGTGCTGCTTGCTTGCGCGTTTTGGCGCTGGTCACGAACATTCCGGGTCCGCTGGCCGCTGCGGCGCTGGCACGCGAGGGTGCGCGCGTCCTCAAGATCGAGCCGCCACAGGGCGACGCGCTCCAGGCGGCCGCGCCGGAGTGGTATGCCGCCATCACGCGCGGGATGGAGGTCGTCCGCTTGGATTTGCGCGGCGAAGCCGAGCTCGAGCGGCTGCATGCGCTCGTGGCCGAGAACGATCTGCTTATCACGGCGATGCGCCGTGCGGCCCTGGTGTGTTTGGGCTTGGAGTGGCCGCAGCTTCACGCGCGCTATCCGCGCCTGTGCCACGTCGCGATCTTCGGTGAAGCTGCGCCGGACGACGACCGGCCCGGCCACGATCTGACGTATCAGGCGCAAGCGGGTCTGGTGCAGCCGCCGCATCTGCCGCGCAGCGTGTTCGCGGATCTTCTTTCGGCGCAGCGTGCCGTTGCGGCGGCGTATCGCGCGCTTCTCGAACGGGCGCACACCGGTAGCGGCGTACGCGTCGATATTTCCATTGCCGCGGGCGCTGCGCACCTTGCCGATCCGCTTCGGTACGGGTTGACGAGCGCGGACGGTCCGCTCGGCGGCGCCTATGCGCTGTACGCACTGTACGAAAGCCGCGACGGCTGGATTGCGCTGGCGGCGCTCGAGCCGCATTTCCAAGCGCGCCTGCGCGAAGCGCTGCAGATCGAGCGCCTCGAAGTGCAAGCGTTGCGCGAACGCTTTGCCGAACAGTCCAGCGCGTATTGGGAGGATCTGGCGCGGCGTTTCGATCTCCCGCTTTGCGCCGTGGCAACCGTATAACGTATGGAAGACGCACTCATCGTCGACGCGGTCCGCACGCCCGTTGGGCGGCGCGGCGGCGCACTCAAAGATCGCCATCCGGTCGCGTTGCTCGCGCACACGCTGCGCGCGCTCCTCGATCGCACGGGCACGGATGCAGCGCTTCTCGACGACGTCATCGCCGGTTGCGTGAGTCAAGTCGGCGAGCAATCGCTGAACGTCGCACGCGGCGCGCTGCTGGAAGCCGGGTTCCCGAATCACGTTCCCGGCACGAGCGTCGATCGTCAGTGCGGCTCGAGTCAACAAGCGATTGCGTTTGCCTCGCAAGGCGTCGCGAGCGGTGCATACGACGCGGTGATCGCGTGCGGCGTCGAGTCGATGACGCGCGTGCCGCTCGGCGCGTCGTTCATGAACGGGCCCGGTATGCCGTCGGAACGTATCTTCAATCAGGGCATCAGCGCGGAACTGGTCGCGCAGCGCTGGCATTTACGGCGTGAAGAGCTCGATGCGTACAGTTTGGAGAGCCACCGGCGCGCCGCGCATGCCACGAACGGCGGGTATTTTGCCTCGCAGATGGTTGCACTCCCCGAACTCGATCGCGACGAAGGCATCCGTACGGACACGTCGATGGAAAAACTTTCCGCGCTCAAGCCGGCGTTCAAAGACGGCGGCGTGATTACCGCCGGTAATTCTTCGCAAATTAGCGACGGGGCCGCGGCGCTGCTC
>JBKPMZ010000376.1:0-1056 GCA_046732415.1 Vulcanimicrobiota bacterium | reverse complement strand
CGGCCAAGGTGCGCATCTGGTGCTGCGGCAGATCTGCGCGGAAACGCTAGGCGTGCCGATGGACGTCGTGCACCTCGTCGCGACGGACAGCGCGCTCTCACCAAACGCCGGCAGCGCATCGGCCTCGCGCATGACGCTCATGGGCGGCCGCGCCGTGAAAGACGCTGCGCACGCAGCACTGCGAAAGTTTCCCGGACCGGACGCTCGTGCGACGGTGCAATACCGCCCTCCGCGCACGACGCCGCTCGATCCGCAAACCGGCCGCGGCATTCCCAATTACTGCTACGGCTACGTTTCGCAAGGCGTAGAAGTAGAAGTAGATATTGCGACCGGCATCGTGCGCGTGCTCAAGATCGTCAGCGTGCACGACGTCGGCAAAGCGATCAACGTGCAGCAGGTCGAAGCGCAAATCGAGGGCTGTCTCGCGCAAGCGGTGGGCTTCACGCTCACCGAACACTTTCAAGTGCGCAACGGTAAAGTGCTCACGCCGCACTTCAGCACGTATCTATTGCCGACGACGCTCGACATGCCGGTCGAAGTCTATCCGGTAATTTTAGAATCTGCCGATCCCAACGGGCCGTACGGCGCACGCGGCATGGCGGAGATGCCGCTGGTTCCGTTCGCCGCGGCAGTCGCCGCCGCCGTGTATGATGCCACCGGCGCATGGGTCACGCAGCTGCCGATGACGCCCGAACGCGTGCTGCGTGCGATCGATCAGGCGAGCAGAGCGCGCGAAATTTCGTTGTGACGGCGTACGTGCCGTTCGTAATCGAAATCCACCAGTTCGCCGCCGCGCACGCGAATGCGCCCGTTCACGATAACGAGTTCCGCATTCGGGGCGCGGCAGAAAACGAGCGCCGCTAGCGGATCGCTCTGCGCCCCGCCCGCAAACTCCGGCGCGTCGATGCGCCAGCCGGCGATATCCGCAGCCATACCGGGTGCGATCGTGCCGACGTCGTCCCGTCCGAGTACGGCAGCGCCGCCGCGCGTTGCAAGGCGCAGCGCTTCGCGCGCACTCAATTCCCGCGCGCCATAGCGCACGCGCTGCAGCAGCAT
>JBKPMZ010000375.1:0-5490 GCA_046732415.1 Vulcanimicrobiota bacterium | reverse complement strand
CAGAACGAAAGAGAAGCACGGCTATGAAGCCGTCGCGCTCGCTTTCGGCGACGTCAAAAAGTCGCGCGTCTCGCGTGCCCTTGCCGGACATTATAAGAAGAACGACGCCGAACCCAAGCGCTGGATTCGTGAGTTCCGCGACGACATCGACGGCGTCGAAGCCGGGCAGACCGTCACGGTCTCCGAGTTCGCACCGGGCGATCGCGTCGACGTGATCGGCATCTCGAAGGGTCACGGCTTTTCGGGCGGCATCAAGCGCCACAACTTCAGCGGCGGCGGCGCGAGCCACGGCTCGATGATTCATCGCCAGCCCGCTTCGAACGGCGACACCAACGCCGGACGCACCGTCAAGGGCAGCCGCCGGCCGGGTCACTTCGGCGTCGACCGGACCACACATCAGAATCTGGAAATCGTTAGAGCTGATGCCGAGCGCAATCTGCTGCTCGTGCGCGGCCCGATTCCCGGACCGAAAAACGCGCTCGTCGTGGTACGCAAGAGCGTGAAGGCGGTGGCCAATGCCTAACGTCATCGACGTCACCGGTAAGGTCTTGCGCGAAGAAGCCACGCCGGAAATCTTCAACCAAGAGTACACGGATAAACAGCACGCGATCTATCGTGCGGTGCATCGCGAACTCGCGAACCCGCGCGCGGGTACCGCGTCGACCAAGAAACGCGACGAAGTCAGCGGCGGCGGCCGCAAACCGTGGAAGCAAAAAGGCACCGGCCGCGCTCGCCAGGGTTCCATCCGCTCGCCGCAATGGATGCACGGCGGCGTCGTGTTCGGCCCGCAACCGCGCAGCTACGTCACCGATCTCAACAAGAAAGAACGCCGCGCCGCATTCGTTGCCGCGCTTGCGGATCGTTTCCGCAACGGCGCCGTAACGGTGCTCGATGCAGCGAACTTCGACATCGAAAAGACCGCGCAATTCGCCACGCTGCTGTTCGGCAGCGCAAAAGACGCGAAGAACGGTCCGACAACGCTCGTGGTCTTCGGCCGCGACGAGCAAGCCGGCGATAAGATTCACCGCGTCGGTCGCAACCTGCGCAAGGTCGGCATCACGCACACGGGCGCGCTCGACGTGAAGGACGTGCTGCGCTTCAACCGCCTGGTGTTCACCGCGCAGGCGTACACGCAGCTCGTCGGCACGCTTGCCGGCGGCAACGGGGAGAGCAAGTAATGGACGCACGCGACGTTATCGTCTCGCCGCGCATCACCGAAAAATCGATGGCGAATGCGCTCGGCCAGCAATACAGCTTCGTCGTTCATCCCGAAGCGACCAAGACGCAAATCCGTCACGCGATCGAGGAAATCTTCAAAGTCAACGTCGTGAAGGTCAACACCGTGAACATCGGCGGCAAGCGCAAGAGCTTCGCGCGCCGAGGCGTTCGCACCGAAGGCCACACGAAAGACTATAAGAAGGCCATCGTCACTCTGAAGCCGGGCCAGAAAATCGAACTGGGCGGCATCAACTACTTCGAGCAATAACATGCCAGTAAAAAAGTATAAGCCGACCAGCGCCGGCAAGCGCTTCATGACGACGATCGACTTCTCCGAACTGAGCAAAGTCGAGCCCGAGCGTTCGCTCGTCGAAGTCCGCAAGAAGCATTCCGGACGTAACAACAACGGCCACATCACCGTTCGCCACAAAGGCGGCGGCACGCGGCGCCAGTACCGGATCATCGATTTCAAGCGCAGCAAAGACGCGATTCCCGCGAAGGTTGCGACGCTCGAATACGATCCGAACCGTTCCGCCCGCATCGCGCTGCTGAACTATCGCGACGGCGAGAAGCGCTACATCCTCGCGCCGCTCGGTCTCAAAGTGGGCGACGTCGTGGAATCGGGTCCGAACGCGGACATCAAAACCGGCAACTGCCTGCCGATCAAGAACATTCCGGTCGGTACGGTCATTCACAACATCGAGCTGCGCCCGGGACAGGGCGGCAAGCTCGTTCGCAGCGCCGGCGGTTCCGCGCAGCTGATGGCCAAAGAAGGCGACTACGCGCAGGTGCGTATGCCGTCGGGTGAAGTGCGCAAGATTCTCGTGGTCTGCCGCGCGACCATCGGCCAACTCGGCAACGTGGAGCACGAAAACGAAGTCATCGGCAAAGCCGGCCGTCAGCGCCATCGCGGAAAACGCCCGAGCGTTCGCGGTATCGCGATGAACCCGGTCGATCACCCGCACGGCGGTGGTGAAGCGCGTTCGACCTCCGGTCGTCCGCCGACCACGCCTTGGGGTCAGATGACGATGGGCAAGAAGACGCGCCGCAACAAGCGCACGCAAAACATGATCGTTCGTAAGCGTGGTAGCAAATAATGGGACGTAGTTTGAAGAAAGGTCCGTTCGTAGCGGATCATCTGATTGCGAAGATCGAAGCGATGAACGAGCGGCGCGAAAAGCGCGTCGTCAAGACGTGGAGCCGCGCGTCGACGATCGTTCCGGCAATGGTCGGACACACGATCGGCGTGCACAACGGCAAAGCGCACGTTCCGGTATTCGTCACCGAGAACATGGTCGGCCACAAACTCGGCGAGTTCGCGCCCACGCGCAACTTCCGCGGTCACGGCGGCGACAAGGCGGCGGTGAAGTAATGGAAGCCGTTGCACATCTGAAGTTCGCGCGCATGGGTCCGCGCAAACTGCGCCGCGTTGCCGACGCGATTCGCGGCAAGAGCGTGAAAGAAGCGCTCGTGCTGCTGCAATTCGCCGGCGTATTCGCGGCCGAGCCGATCGAGAAGCTGCTGCGCAGCGCGGTCGCGAACGCCGAGAACAATCACGACATGAACACCGACGAGCTGTACGTCACGCGGATCACCGTGGACGGCGGCCCGGGCGGCCGTTTCACCAAACGCCTGGATCCGCGTGCGCAAGGCCGCGCGAATTTCAAGCGCAAGCGTATGTCGCACGTCACCGTTGCCGTCGGCGAAAAGCCTCCGGTGAAGAAGCGCCGCGTGCGTGGCGGTGCGTCGATCGGTCTGAAGCGCGCAACGCGCAAGACCACGGCCACGGCTGGCGCCGGTGCGAGCAAGGCGCCGTCGAAGCGCAAGACTTCGACGCGCAAAGCCTCGACGCGCAAAACCACCACGCGTAAGAAGAGCGCAGGAGCTGCGGAGTAAACATGGGACAGAAAATTCATCCGGTCGGCCTGCGCCTGGGCATCACGCGTACGTGGGACAGCCGCTGGTTCGAGAAAAAACACTATAAGGATTGGCTGCACGAGGACCACAAGATCCGCAAGTATTTCACTCGGTGGATGCGTCCGGCAGCGATCAGCAAAATCGAGATCGAACGCCGCGCCAACCAAGCGCGCGTGATCGTCAACACCGGCAAACCGGGCATCATCATCGGTAAGCGCGGCGTCGGCATCGAAGAGATTCGCAAGAACCTCGAAAAACTGACCGGCAAATCCGTGCAAGTCAACGTGATGGAGATCAAGCATCCGGAATTGGATGCGCGTCTGGTCGGCCAGAACATCGTCGATCAGCTCGAGAAGCGCATCGCTTTCCGCCGTGCGATGAAGCAAGCCATCATGCGCACCATGAAGGCCGGCGCGCGCGGTGTGAAGGTGCAGGTTTCGGGTCGCCTGGGCGGCGCGGAAATCGCACGCACGGAGCGCAACCACGACGGTAAAGTGCCGCTGCACACGCTGCGCGCCGACATCGACTACGCGCATGTCGAAGCGTTCACGACGTTCGGACGCATCGGCGTCAAGGTCTGGATCTATCGCGGCGAAGTGCTGCCCGATCATGCCCGCGGAGATCGCGACGGCCGTGGCGAGCGCCCGCAGTTCCGCGATCGCCGCGACCGCGGCGGACGTGGCCGCCGCGGCGGCGCACCGCGCACCGAAGCTGCTCCGGCACCGGCTGCGGAAGCGCTGCCCGTTGCCGACAGTGCCGAAGCGCAAGTCATCGTTCCTGAGAACCCAACGCCCGAGGTGGCCGAGTAATGTTAACCCCCAAGCGAGTCAAATGGCGTAAGGTCCATCGCGGCCGCATGACCGGCAAGTCGCTGCGCGGCAGCACGCTGACGTTCGGCGAGTTCGGTCTGCAGGCGCTGGAGCCGTGCTGGATGACCAACCGTCAGATCGAAGCGGCGCGTATTGCGATGACGCGTCACATCAAACGCGGCGGCAAGGTCTGGATCAAAGTGTTTCCGGACAAGTCGGTCACCAAGAAACCGGCCGAAGTCCGCATGGGCGCCGGTAAAGGTAATCCCGAGTTCTGGGTCGCCGTCGTGCGCCCGGGACGCGTGCTGTTCGAACTCTCCGGCGTCGAGCCGTCGGTCGGCAAGCGCGCGCTCGAACTCGCGGCTTCGAAACTGCCGATCGCGACCAAGATCATTTCGCGTGAGGAGGCAGCGCAGCAAGCATGAAGACTCACGATTTCAAAGAGCTTCGCAATCTGACGATCGCCGAGCTGCAGCAGAAAGCCAAAGAAACGAAGGAAGAGCTTTTCAACCTTCGCTTTGCGCTGCGCACCGGCCATCTGTCGGACTTCAGCAAAGTGCGCGCCATGCGCCGCACCTACGCGCAAATTCAAACCGTCATCTCTGAGAAACGGATCGCCGAGGCTAAGAATGGAGCAGCTTAACACCACCGAGCGCCGCCACGCACGGCGCATGAAGCAGGGGCGCGTCGTTTCCGACAAGATGGACAAGACGATCGTCGTCGTTTCCGAAACGCGCGTGCCGCACCCGGTCTACGGCAAGATCGTCCGCAAGTCGGTCAAGTTTAAAGCGCACGACGAGCAAAACGACGCCAAGATGGGCGATACGGTCCGCATCATGGAATGCCGTCCGGTGTCCAAAGACAAGCGCTGGCGCCTGGTCGAGATCGTGGAGCGCGCGAAGTAACATGATTCAGCAAGAAACACGGCTCAAAGTGGCCGACAATTCGGGCGCTCGCGAACTGCTCGTCATTCACGTGAGCGGCGGCAGCCGTCACCCGTACGCGCACGTCGGCGACATCGTCGTCGGCACGGTCAAGAGCGCGATTCCGGGCGCGGCCGTCAAGAAGGGCCAAGTCGTCAAGGCCGTCATCGTGCGCACGTCCGCGCCGATTCGCCGCGCCGACGGCTCGGTCGTCAAATCCGACGACAACGCCTGCGTCATCATCAAGGGCGACAAGGACAATTTGGATCCGCGCGGCACGCGCGTCTTCGGTCCGGTCATGCGCGAACTGCGCGACCGCGGTTTTCTGAAGATCGCCTCGCTCGCGCCCGAGGTGCTCTAACTCAAATGGCAATGAATATCATCAAAGGCGACACCGTGATGATCCGCCGCGGCAAAGAAAAAGGCAAACGCGGTACGGTCAAGGCCGTGTTCCCGAAATCGGGCATGGCGACGGTCGAAGGTCTGAACATCGTCAAACGACACACCAAGCAGGGTACGCAGCAGCAGAACATGGGCGGCGTTGCTCAAACCTGCGGGATTCTCGAGAAGGAAGCGCCGCTTCCCATCTCGGCGCTCCAGTACGTGTGCGAGAAGTGCAAAGC
>JBKPMZ010000374.1:0-24682 GCA_046732415.1 Vulcanimicrobiota bacterium | reverse complement strand
ATTTATTGACGTATCGATCGGATGGACCTGACCGGAAATCGATAGCTCGTGCGCAGCGCGGTCCTCGAGGATAGTGCTGTTCATTATGAGCTGCCGATCGCCGATGAATACAGACGTTGCAGCGCCGTTCTCACTCGCTTGGGGCGATGGGTAACGGAACCTCGCGAGCGGCATTTCTGACGGTGGCCCGAATCCCGATTCTCGTCCCTCTGCATCGTAAACTATGTCGTCGGAGTACTGGCCGATTGTAGCGCGAACGAGGAGTGTGTTCGCGGTTTCTGACTGTTCGGGCGCAAGCGTAAGAACAGATAACCCATAGGCGATTGGAAAGGGCGGGATTCCTACGGGTTCCTGCGGTTGCACTTCAAGATGATAGCTGATCGCACAACAGGTCGACGAACTCCCGGCGTAATGGCCGGCGGTAGGCGTGGCAGCGAGAAAGGCCGCTACTAGCGCGATTACCATGATCCCTCCCCCGCTAGGGTCGTGCATGTGGCCTCAGTGCGTATTTGGTGGGGAAGGAGGGACTCGAACCCTCATGGGTGATACCCGGCCGCTTTTGAGGCGGCTGCGTCTGCCATTCCGCCACTTCCCCGAAAGAACTACGGCCGATTCGCGAGGGCCTTGAGCTCGGCCTGCGCGCTGCCCGGCGAATGCGCCGCGACGATATGGTACTGCATCCGGGCAGAGCCGGGCGCAAGGGTAAGCGTGACGAGGGCGTCGGCCGCGTGGCGCTGCACGTCCACGCCTTCAACGGCAGCTCGCGGCCAGATAAGTGCGACAAGCCGTTGCCTGGACCGGTCGTACACTCCGATACCTCCCGGTACGCGAAGTAGCGTCGCCGCGTCGTCGAGCGCGAACGAGGTTAAGGTCTGCGCGCGCTGCGTCGGCGAATGCGCAAATACGGTGTCCAGCGTTTCGGTGAAACCGTGGGGGCCGAGCGCGATTGTTTTACGAAAACGCGCGCCATCGGGTGGCGCATCGGGCGCGGCGTACGAAAACGCTGCGCTCCGCGCGGCGCCGTTCACGCGAACGGAATAGCAGCGATTGAACGTGCCGGTGGCAATCGGATGCGTATATTTCGCGATGTAGTCGCGCGCGGACGGCGGCAGTTGGTTCTTCCACGCATCGCGCAGGCCGCCGACCGTCGTGAATAGATTCTGGTGCGTTGCGAGATCTTCGAAGACGAACGCCCGCGCGCCGGCGCACGGCGAAACGATGAGCCGAACGGCGTGGTTCTGCATCACGACTGCCGGATAGCCGTCGCGGTACACGTCGCTTGCATACACCCCGTCGCGCAACGGCGCACGCACGCTAACCCAACTTCCCACCCTCAACGGAACAGTGCTGTTGTCATGCTGAGGCGTCGAAGCACCCCGAACGATAGTGAGGGGCATTTCATGCGGCGCCACGCCACCCAGCGGAAGAAGCACCGCGCCGCGCGCAGGTACGGTTTGCGCGGGTACTTGCGCGCTGAACGACCCCTCGTGCACGCGCGCCGCCGTGACGTGCAGCGGCGTGCGCGCGTAATTCACGATGTCGACGAACGCGAAACGGCGATCGTCGGAAACCAGCAGCGCCGCATTCGGAATGCCGCCGGCGACCGGTGTCGCGATGTGCGCCAGGCGCGCGGTTGAAACGATTTTCCCGCCGCCCAAGCGATACGCCGCGAGTTTTTGCCGCACGCTCGGAATGAACGAACCGTGCAGACCGCCTGGCGGAACGATGAGTACGGCGTACCGCTGCAAATCGCGCAGCGGTACGTAGCGCAAATCCACGAGCGAACAACTGATACGCATAATGCGGCACCCGCGCTGCGCGTCCATCGTCACTTGCGCGATATGCGCGATGCCGTCGTTCGAAATGCTCGACGGATCGTACGCGCTGGTGAGATAGGCGACCGCGGCATCCGCCGCGCGATGCGTACGCGCCAACTGCGCGCCATATTGCGACACGAGCGAACCGAAGGCCGCCGTCGGTTTCCACCGCGCCTGCGGCGTGAGTTGCACCGACAGCGCTGCGTCCCACGAATAAAACGCGTTCGTCCACGGCGCTTCCCAGCCCGCCGGGTTGAGCGTATCTTGCACCGGAAAGTTAACGATGCCGTGCGCGCCCATTTGCAGCAGCGTGTGCAGTGCGAGCGTCGTGTTGGTGGGATCGGCGGGCCGCGGTGCGGGCTGATCGGCATCTTGCAGCCAGCCGGCCTGAAACTCGCTAATCATGATGGGGCGGCGCTGCGTTTGCAACAGGCCTGTACTGAACTCCAGCTGCGTGCGATCGTGCTCGCCGATGCTGTACGCATCGCTCTGATACCAGTTACCCCATGCCCACGCCGGCGCGGACGCCGTTACTTTCATCTCGTACGTGTTGATGAAGGTTGGAATGCCCGGCGCCCATTTGCGCACGACCCACGCAAGATACTGAATGTACTCGTGAAAATGCGGGCCGGGCCACGTGTCGTTGTCGATGTACGCGCCTTGGTCGTCGTCGAGCGCGATTGCCACGATGTCGCGCCGCCACGGCGCAGCCGCGCGCAGTACGGTTTGCAGCCAGCGCGTCGCGTAGCGCATGTGTACCGGATTGTTCATCCATTCGCGTGCCGCCGTATCTGAATGCGCGTTCTGCAGCGTCGCCGTTGCCGGATAGCGGCCCTGCAGCACATCGCGGAGCGGCATCGCGTATTGCGGGCGCTCGAGCAGCCACGCCGGATAGCCCCCGTTGCGCCACTCGTTGCGAATCACCGGTCCCGGCCGCAGTACGAGTTTGAATCCGTCCGCGTCGATGAGTTTGAGCAACCCCAGCAAGTCGCGGCGCGGATTCGTACGTCCGGTGAAGTCAAAATCGCCGTCCGAAATCTCGTGCCAGTTCCACATCACGTAGAGATCGATCGTGTTGATGCCCATCGCGCGGTACTGCCGCAGCGCATCGGCCCACTGGTCGCGCGGAACGCGCTCGTAGAAAAACGTCGCGCCGTATAAAAAGAACGGTTGCTGCTGCGCGCGCGCTGGCGCGGCGCTGCAGAACAGCAGTACGGCGAATATGCCGGCCACGGCACGCGCGGCGAACGGCCACGCGCGTTGTCTGCGCGCGATGAAAAGATAGACGAGCACGCCCGCCGCAAGCCACGCCGTGCCGAGTGCAATGGGCCTGGGGCCCGTGCTGGCGAACGCGTAGCACCATCCGGCCAGCGCCACGATTGCGGGCAGCGGATACAGCCACATGCGAAACGGCGCGCGCTCGCCGCGCATGCGAAGCGCGAACAACGCGCCGATCTGCGCGATGTTGCCGGTCAGAATGCCCGCCGCGCTCAGCAGCGCGATGACGTCGGCTAAATGTAGGAAACACGCCGCAAGAGAAATAGCGCCGATGCCGAGCAGCGCGACGTGCGGAAATTGTTTTGTCGGATGCAGCCGCGCGAACACCGGCAAGAACGCGCCGTCGCGCGCGGCGGCAAACGGAACGCGCGCCGCACCGACCAGATTGCCGTACAGCGAGGCAAACGCGGTAACGAGAATGAGTGCGGTGACGACTACCGCCGCGCTCGTGCCCCATGCGTGCTGCACGACCGTCGCCGCAACGTATTGCGATTGCGGCGTCGGATGGCCAGTGCGATCCAATAGCGATTGCCAAGGTATGCCCGAGAGCACGCCGATCTGCAAGAACAGATAGAGCGCGAGCACGATGAAGATTGCCGCGATAATCGCGAGCGGCAGCGTGCGCTGCGGACGTTCGACTTCTTCGCCGACCAGCGCGATCTGCGCGTATCCCGCGTAATCGTACAACGTGACGAAGAGCGCGCTTCCAAGGCCCGCGACGAATCCCCAACCGAGCGATCCGTTCGCCGGCAGCGTGAACGCGCGATGCACGTCGCCGTGCGCAAAACCGGCGATTCCGACGACGAGCAGCGTGACGATCGCGGCAAGGCCGAGATACGTTCCCAGGCGCGCCACCGCGGTAATACGCCGGTAGACGAACGCGATGCTGACGAGGCCGATGCCGACTGCGATTACATGCGTCACGTTCGAATTTGCCGCCGCCGGCGCGTACAAATATCCAGCGTACTGCGCGAAGCCGATGTAGCCGGTCGCAATCACCAGACCGCTGCTCAAAAAATACTGCCAGTTGTACAAGAACGCGAGCAGCCGTCCCCAGCCGTTTGCGCCGAACACGTCGCGCAGATACGCATACGTTCCACCCGCGCCCGGATAGCGCGAACCAAGTTCGGCCCACACCAGGCCGTCGCACAGCGCAACGAGCGCGCCCGCTACCCATCCGGTGAGTGCCAGCGGACCGGCGAGCTGCGCGAGCACCAGTGGAATCGTGATGAGCGGGCCGATGCCGATCATCGTGATCACGTTGAGCGCGATCGCACCACGGAGATTGATACCGCGGATCATTCAACGGGGCGTTCTCTGTAGTGGCTGGGGGCCCTGGCGGCGAACGGGGGCCGCATATGAACCCGAAGCAGAGCATACTCGCGCGTCTGATGCACTTGCACGGCGACGTGCGCGTCGATTTCATCACGAGCCCGGCGCTCGAAGGCAACGCGCTGGGTGATCCCGCGCAACGGCCGCTGGCGGTCTATCTGCCGCCGCACTACGATCCGCAGGGGTCCAAGCGTTATCCCGTGCTGTACTGCTTGCACGGTTACACGGGCGATGTGGCGGGGTTGCTGGCTACGCGTCCGTGGGAGCTGAACGTGGTGCAGCGCATGGACCGGCTCATCACGCGGCAGCAGATGCCGCCGGTGCTGCTGGTTATCGTAGACGGCTTCACGCGGCTGGGCGGCTCGCAGTACGTGGATTCGATTCACAACGGCAACTACGCGACGTACGTCACGCGCGACGTCATCGCGCACGTGGATCGCGAGTACCGCACGGTTGCGTCCGAAGGCGGGCGAGCGGTATTCGGTAAATCGTCGGGCGGTTTCGGATCGCTGCATTTGTGCATGAATTATCCGGGGTTCTTTTCCGCGTTCGCCTCGCACAGCGGCGATTCGTATTTCCGGTATGCCGACCCGCCGCTGTTCGTTGCGGCGCAGCGTACGCTCGAAAAGTACCAGTGGGACGTCGCCAAGTTCGTCGAGCAGTTCGAAAACGCGAACAAACGCCCGCAAAGCGATTACTCCACCATGGAATTTCTCGGGTATACGTCCGCGTATTCACCACGCAGCGCGACGCTGTTCGACTTTGATTTGCCGTTCGACCGCAAGAGCGGTGAGATTCGCGATGACGTATGGGCGCGCTGGCTTTCGTTCGATCCGGCGGAGATCTGCACGCGCAAGCAGCCGGAACTGTCCCGCCTGCGCTTGCGTTACTTAGACTGCGGCCGTCGCGATGAATATGCGCTCGACGTCGGAGCGCGCGTGCTCGCGGCCCGCATGCGCGAGATGGGGCTGGACGTGCGGCACGAAGAATTTGACGACGACCATCGAAACGTGGGATACCGTTACGACGTATCGCTGCCGGCGCTCGCCGGCGTCTTGGAGAGATCATGAACCGGTTCGTTTTGAGTCTGGTCCTGTGCGGGCTGGCGGCATCAGCCATGCCGGCCGCCGCACAGGAACAGCCGCAGGCGTCTGCAACGGCGACGCCCGCGCCGAATCAGTTCACCGATCCCGGCATGACGTTCAACGCGCCGGCCGGATTTTTGAAGGCGAATCTGCCGCCGCACGATCCAACGCAGTTCGATCAGCCGACGGTCGTCGCGATGTTCGCATCACGCGACGGCAAAGCCGTCATTCAAATCCAAATGGAAAACTTTCAAGGCACGCTCGAAGGCTTTGAAATGGTCACCGAAAACGAACTGCGCAATCAGGCCGACGGCGTGTTCATCAAAAACAAGACGCTCACCAAGCTCGCCAACGGCATGCCCGCATATTGGCAAGAAATCACGATTGGCAGCGGCTTTCAAACCGCCAAGCGTTACGAATACGTGTGGATCGACGGCGTGCGCGGCATCGTGCTTTCCGCTACCGGCCGCTACGGCGAGATCGACGCCGACAAGGCAAAGAAGATGCTAGCCGACGCCAGCGCGGTCGCGTTCCCGATCAACCGCTACTAACGCCTGGCGCAAGTCGTCGATCAAATCGTCCACATCTTCGATGCCGACCGACAGGCGCAGTAAGCCGTCGGTTACGCCGCGCTTTTCGCGCTCTTCCTTCGGAATCGAACCGTGCGTCATGCGCGCGGGATGGCAGATGAGCGATTCGACGCCGCCAAGGCTCTCCGCTAAACTGAAGTAATGCATGCGGTTCGCGAAATCGATCGCGCGCTGTTCGGGCCCTTTGAGCGTGAACGACACCATGCCGCCAAAGCCGGTCATCTGCCGTTTCGCCAGTTCGTGCTGCGGGTGTGACGGCAAGCCCGGATAGTAGACGCGATCGACCTCCGCATGAGCTTCGAGAAACTCGGCAACGGCTTGCGCGTTCTTCGCGTGCTCGCGCATGCGAATCGCCAGCGTTTTCGCGCCGCGCATCGTCAGCCACGCGTCATGCGGGCCCGGCACGCCGCCCACCGCGTTCTGATGGAACTTGATGATCTCGTGATACTCTTTGTTGTTCGTGAGTGCGGCACCGCCGACGACGTCGCTGTGGCCGCCGATGTATTTTGTCGTCGAATGCACGACGATGTCCGCGCCGAGCGAAAGCGGCTGCTGAAAATAGGGTGACGCAAACGTGTTGTCGACCACGACGATCGCGCCATGCGCCAGTCGAACCATCTCCCGAATATCGATCAGTTTCAGCAGCGGATTCGTCGGCGTTTCTACCCAGAACATCTTCGTGTTTGGCTTGATCGCGGCGCGCACCGCGTCGGTATCCGCCATGTCGACGTACGAAAATTCCAAGCCATACCGCGTGAGAACGCGTGAGAACAGACGGTACGTGCCGCCGTAGAGGTCGTCGGTCACCACGACGTGATCGCCAGCGGAGAGCAGATTGAGCACGGCCGCCGTCGCAGCCATGCCGCTCGCGAACGCGCTGCCGTAGTCGGCGTTTTCCAGCGCGGCGAGCTGTGCTTCCAGCGCGACGCGCGTCGGATTCACGGTACGGCTGTAGTCGAAACCTTTGTGAACGCCGACCGCTTCCTGCGTGTACGTCGAGGTTTGATAGACCGGCACGATGGTTGCGCCTGTCGCCGGGTCCGCGCCTTGCCCGACGTGAATGGCTTTCGTCGAAAATTTCATTTTGAACGGCGCTCCAGCCGAGCTTCCGCGCCCCCCACTTCGTGGGGCCCCCATTGGGTCCGGTAGGCGGTAGAGAATTGCTGCATGACGATGCAGCAATTCTTTGCTTGCAAGGGTTTCATTAGTGCCGTGCCTTCGCGTCGCTGGACGCCGACAGATAACTGATGATGTCTTGGCGCGTGACGACGCCGATCGGTTCGTCTTCGTCCGTGACTACGACGGCGTGATTGGCGAGCGTGAGCAGTTTATAAGCGCGTTCGATCTCTTCGCTTTGATCGAGCACTGGGAACGGTCGGCCCATCACCTCGCTCACCGGTTTGTGAATGATGTCGGCTTGATCGAACACCGCCTGCATGACGGCAACGTCGTTGATGCTGCCGATCTGCTCGGTGCCGCGCATCACCGGAATCTGCGAGATTTCGTATTGGCGCAGCAAGTCGAGCGCCGTACGCACCGGGTCGCTGTCTTTCACCGTGATCATCGGCGGCAGCGGACGTTTGCTGCGCAGCACGTCGCCCACCGTTGCGCGGCGTTTACCTTCGGACAAGAACCCGTTGGCGATCATCCACTCGTCGTTGAATATCTTCGACATGTAGCCGCGCCCGGAGTCGGGAAAGAGCACGACCAGCACGGCATCCGGCGGCAGCGTTTTCGCGAGTTTCATCGCGGCGACCGCAGCCGTACCGCTCGAACCGCCGACCAGCAGGCCCTCTTCGCGCGTAATGCGGCGTGCCATCAGGAACGACTCGCGATCGGAAACGCGCACCATTTCGTCGATCACTTTCATGTCGACCGTTTCGGGCAGATACGACATGCCGATGCCTTCGACCGCATACGACTTCGGCGTATCGCCCGAGTAAATCGAACCTTCCGGATCCGCACCGATCACATGGATCTTCGGATTCTGTTCTTTCAAATAGCGCGCCGTACCCGAAATGGTTCCACCCGTTCCGATGCCCGCAACGAAGTGCGTAATGGCACCGGCGGTCTGCTTCCATATTTCCGGGCCGGTCGTGTGATAGTGCGCTTCGGGATTGTGATGATTGTGGAATTGGTTCGGTTGAAACGCGCCGGGAATCTCCGCGGCGAGCCGGTTGGCCACGCCGTAATACGATTCGGGTGAATCGTTCGGAACGTTGGTCGGCGTGACGACGACTTCCGCACCGTATGCGCGCAGCAAGTCGACTTTCTCCTTGGCCATTTTATCCGGCATCACCAGAATGCAGCGGTAACCGCGAATCGCCGCGGCCATCGCCAAACCCGAACCGGTGTTACCGCTGGTAGGCTCGACAATCGTGCCGCCTGGTTTGAGCAGTCCCGCTTTTTCGGCGGCGTCGAGCATCGCTACGGCGGGGCGATCTTTCACGCTGCCGCCGGGGTTCATGTACTCGACCTTGGCCAAAACCAGGCACTGCGCGCCGTCCGTTACTTTATTCAGGCGAACGAGCGGGGTGTCGCCGATGGCTTCGAGCGCATCGTTGAAATAGTGCATGCCGGTACGCGTGTCCGACGCCGTGGTCGTCAAGGTTGTGGCCTCCAGGAAGGTCGTGGGAATGTCCTGCGCCTTCCGCGCTCGCGCGGAAGGCCCCTCTGCTCGGTCACATTGCCCGGGGCGGGTATGATGTTATAGAAGAGGGAGGCACAATGAAACGCGCACGAGCCCTTGGGCTGCTCCTCGCACTCGTCGGCGTTTTTGCGCTGGCGGCGTGCGACGATTCCGCGTTGCCGCCGGGCGGCACCTATCAGGCCGTTTCGGGCGTCGTGCTCGATGCCGCAACGCAAAAACCGATCGCCGGAGCGACGGTGACCGTCGATACGGTGCTCACGACGACGACCGACCCGGCCGGCAAGTTTTCGTTCGCCAAAGTTCCCGTCGGTGACATCGATTATCAAGTCACGATGCCCGACGGTTCGTATCGGGCGTACACCAGCAGCGCGCATCTGGCCCCGGACAAGCCGCTGGCGCTGACGATAACCCTCTCGCATTGACGCGACATGCGCCGCGACTGTGGCTAGAATCGTTATCGCTCCCGACAAGTTCAAAGGCCATTTGAGCGCGGCGCAAGCCGCGGACGCCATCGAGCGCGGCATGCGCGCAGTTTTACACGATGCGGAGTTCGTCGTTGCGCCGATGGCCGACGGCGGCGAAGGGACCGTCGACGCGTTTTTGCGCGCCGGTGCGCAGCGGCTCGTCGCAAACGTGCGCGGTCCGCTCGGCGCGCCCGTGGATGCGGCGTTCGCGATGCTCAACGCAACGGCGGTGTTGGAAATGGCCGCCGCGTCGGGCTTGCAGCTCGTGCCGCACGATAAGCGCGATGTGCTGCACGCCGACACCTACGGAACCGGTCAACTGTTGCGCGCCGCTATCGACGCCGGTGCGACACGCATCATTCTGGGACTGGGCGGCAGCGCGACCAACGATGCGGGAACCGGCATGCTGCGCGCGCTCGGCGCGCGCTTCATCGACGAAACGGGCGAGGTGCTCGATCGGGCGATAGCGCGTTATGCGCGCTTGGACGAGATCGATCTCACCGGTTTCGATTCACGCGTATTACACGTGCCGATCACGATTGCGAGCGACGTCGACAATCCGCTGTGCGGGCCCAGCGGCGCGGCGCGCACGTATGCCGCACAGAAAGGCGCGAACCCCGCGCAAATTGCGTTGCTCGATTCCACGCTCGATCACATTGCCGACGTTGCGGCGCAGGGGCTGGCGCGTGACGAGCGCATGACGCCGGGCGCCGGCGCCGCCGGCGGGTTGGGTTACGCGCTGCTGCAGTTTCTGCACGCTCGTATGGAACGCGGCGTCCAAGTCATCGCGGAAGAATTGGATCTGGGTACGGCGCTGCACGGCGCCGCGCTCTGCGTGACCGGCGAGGGGAAGATCGACGATCAGACGCTGCACGGCAAAGCCGTGAGCGGCGTGGCGGCGCTCGCCCGAGCGCAGCACGTTCCGGTCGTTGCGTTCGCGGGCATCGTCGAACCGCATGCCAAGCAAGAATTGGAAGAGCGCGGCATCACTGTGCGTCAAGCCGATTCGAGCATGCTGGAGAGCGCCGCGCGCGATTTCGCGCAGCATCTCGGCAAACGCTAGAGTTCTCGCTATTCCGCGCTGACGGTAAGCGCGTTCGAGCCGTCCCAGTGCATCACGCATCCGCCTCGATCGGTGTTTTGATGCGAGAGTTGCGCTCTCCAGCGCTCCATGCCCGAGCCATTACCTGCGTACCAGAAATCCAATTCGCAAACCGGCGGCGCGCCGCGTTCGCGATACAGGACGATCGTGCCGCGCGAACCGTTGGGGCACGTCGCGGCGGTCCCGCCCGGCGATTGCTGCACCTCGCACGAATCGCCCTGTGTGGAAGATGCAACGATTCGCGCAAATCCTGACGCGTTCACCTGCAGATCGGCGAGCGCCGTGACCGGGAGGAGCACGAGGGCCGAGGCCAGCCCGGCGGAGAGGATTGTTCGAAGGGTCATGCAGACGGTATACCCTTCGCCCTGCAGCCGGGCAGGGAGCCGTTCGCCCGTTATTGCGTGCCGGTGACCGTAATCGTACCGTTCATGCCTGGATGGTACGTGCAGACGTAGTTGTACGTCCCGGCTTTTGAAAACGTGTACTTCCACGATTTGCCGCCGTCGACGTCGCCCGATTTAAACGTATCCGCGGTGACGTTGTGCGTCACGTCATCGTCGTTTTCGAACGTGACGGTATCTCCGGCTTGCACGGTGAGCGAGCTGGGTTGGAACGCGAAGTCTTTCATGTGCACGACGGCGGGTTTGGGCGAGGGCTGGGCCGTCTGTGCGCCGAGCAACACCACCGATAAGCCGATGGCAAGTGCCGATAAGAGCTTTGTCATGGGCCCACGGTAGGCGCAAACGATGAAAGAACCATGAAGGCTCTTCAGACTTTTTTCATGCCCTCGCCATAGCGTGAAAGGGCTCCATATTTGGTGCAGCACGAGGTCGGGTTGGCGAGATAGGCTCCGTTCGCCAACCCTTCTTTTTTATGCCGGCGAGTTGGAGCGCTGTTCGTAGACTTCGGCAGGCCGCATATATGAGGCGCGCTGCGCGATCGCGCGGTCGATGACGCCGAGCACGACCTGCGCCAGTTTCTCCGGATCGTGCCGCACCGTCGCCGTTTCGCTGATGACGTGCGCTTGCAGTGGCGTCAGACCCATCGCGCGGATGCGATCGATGTCGGGCGCTACCGGAATCTGCCCTTCCTCGGCGTACGCTTCAAGCAGTTTGCTGGGCGGTTCGTCGTTGACGATCACGTAATCGCACACGCGTTCGCCCGCATTTTCGATCAGCGCCTCGACGTGATCGGCGGCGCTCATCGCGTCGGTTTCGCCCGGCTGCGTCATCACGTTGCACACGTACATCTTGACCGCGGGCGACGATGCAACTTCGCGCGCGATGCGATCCACCAGAAAGTTCGGCAGAATCGAGGTGAAGAGACTGCCCGGGCCGAGCACGATGGCATCCGCTTCACGAATCGCGGCGATCGCTTCGCCGAGCGGCGCGGCGTACGGCGGATCGAAAAAGACTTGCTTGATGCGCTTGTGCGACTTGGAGATATTGCTCTCGCCTTCGATTACCGTGCCGTCTTCCAACCGCGCGCACAAGTGCGCGATGCCGAGCGTCGCAGGCAGCACGCGGCCCTTGATGTTGAGCACACGGCTCGATTCCTTGATCGCGCGATCGAAGTTGCCCGTAATGCCCGTCATCGCGGCCAAAAACAGATTGCCGAAAGAATGACCGGTGAGCCCTTCGCCTTCGTGAAAGCGATAGCGGAAGAGATCCGTGACCATCGCTTCGTCGTCGGCAAGCGCGACCAGACAGTTGCGTACGTCACCCGGCGGCAGTACGCCGAGTTCTTTTTGTAATCGTCCGGAACTGCCGCCGTCGTCGCTCACGGTAACGATCGCAGTGAGATTCGTCGTCTTGCTTTTCAGGCCGCGCAGCAGCGTTGAAAGACCCGTACCGCCGCCGATTGCTACAACTTTGTAGCCATGGCGCAAACGCATCGCGTACAGCGTGTCCAGAATATGATCGTGGCCGCCCATCGCACTTGCGCGTAGAATCGCCAGCAGCCACTGCCGGATCCCCAGAAAGATCAGCGCGACGCCCACAATGATGAAGATCCACGCCAGGTATCCCGGCGGGAAGTAATCCGTGACGAAACTGTCGACCAGTTCGTTGGCGTGCAGATCGAAACCGATTGCGACCAGATAACGATCGATGCCGTTTACGAGCAGAAGAATGCCGGCGATCGCGACGATGAGCCAGCGTTTGATGCCCAGACCCGGATATGCCCAGCGCAGCACCGGCGGAACGCGATTGAGCGTCATCGCTTGAGGTCCCTCACGTCCAGATACACGTCGGCGAGCGCTTGTGCTTCTAAATGTTCGAACAGTTTGCGCGCCACGTACACGGAGCGGTGACGTCCGCCCGTGCAGGCGATGCCGATCGTGAGTTGCGATTTGCCCTCGGCCAGATAACGCGGCATCAAAAAGTCCATCATGTCGAAAAGCCGATCCAGGAACGGTTGCGTGGCCGGGTCCGTTTCGATGTATTCACCGACCGCCGGGTCCGCGCCCGTAAGCGGGCGCAGGCTCTCTACGTAGTTCGGGTTGTGCAGAAAGCGTACGTCGAACAGCATATCCAAGTCGAGCGGGATGCCGTACTTGAATCCGAACGCGACGACGGTTGCGGAAAGCGGGCGTTCGGCACGCTCGGGGCTGAACGAGGCGCCCAAGCGCTCTTTGAGATCCGCGTGCGTGAGCGTCGTCGTGTCGATGACGTGCGTTGCTAGTGCGCGAAGCGGTGCGAGCGCCGCGCGCTCTACGGAAATCGCCTCGCGAACCGAACCCGCCGACGCGAACGGATGACGCCGCCGCGTTTCGCTGTAGCGGCGCACGAGCACGTCGTCTCGCGCGTCCATGAACAGCAGCTGAGGCTTTACGCCGTCGGCGGAAAACTGCCGCATCAGCGGCACCGCGTCACCCAACGTTCCGCCACTGCGCACGTCAAGCGCCAAAGCGACCTCGCGCACCTGTGCGTCCTTAAGGAGCGAGAGGGTTTGCGAAACGAGCTTCGGCGGAAGGTTATCTACACAGTAAAAGCCCAAGTCTTCAAGCGTCTTCATCGCCTGACTCTTCCCGGCGCCCGAGAGCCCCGTCACGAAGACGAGCCGTTCTAAAGCCATGTAACGCACCCGGAGCGTGCAAACGTCATGAAACTGTTTTCGCCTGAAAAGGCCAACGCCCTCATCCCCAAGCTCGGCCCGCTGGTGGACGAGCTCTGGACGAAGCGGCGTGACTTGGCGATCCGCCTGCTCGAAACCGATCCCGTCCTGCGCGGCACCGAGCCGACGCCGCACTCGCGCATGGCGACACCGCGCTCACCGTTTACGCCTGGACGCTTCAGCGAACAAAAAGCCGAGATCGTGCGTATCATCAATCGCATCGAAGCCTACGGATGCATCGTCAAAGACATCGACCTGGGCCTCATCGACTTTCCCTCGATGCGTGAGGGTCGCGCGGTGTACCTGTGTTGGAAGGCCGGCGAAGAGGCCATTACGCACTGGCATGGCATGGACGAAGGCTTCTCCGAACGCAAACCCCTGGAATAAAGAAAAGCCCGCTCCGCGCGGGCTTGAGTTTTGTCACCCAAAGGTATCGAAAGCGGCCGAGGTATCGAGGCCCTAAGGGGTCGTTACGGTCGCCTCAACCGGAATAAAATCTTCCGCTAGTCCCTGCAAGCGCACGTCGCCGAACTCGGCCGTGTAGGCGCCGGCTTCCGCGCTTTTTATTTCGCCGATTTCCGGCACGTTCGCGAGTTGCGGAACTTTCGAGCGGATCTCGTCGGGAATGCGAACCTTGTCGCCGACCGAGAGCTTGCCTTGATCCCACAGCGCATTGAGCGACTCGAGCAGCATCGGAAGCGGAATGCCGTAGTCCTCGCTGACGGCGCCGATGGTGTGCGATTCGCTGATGGCGCAATTGGAACAGCCGCCCAGATGGAAGCGGGCGAATACGCGGCGGGCGCCAGCGTGCATTTTGAACGCCTGGTCGACGGTCATTTCAGGGGTGAAACGTTGCTCGGTCATACTCATATCCTTCGCCTAGAACGCGCGCGGAACCCCGCCGGTTGCGGTCAGCGCCTCCAGGCGCTGCCGGAGCTCGCGAACCTCGATGGCATCGAGCGCATGCCCCACGCTGGAGGCGAGCGAGGCAAGCGCGCTCTCCTCGTCCGGCGCGAACGTCTCGTCGTCGAGCTTCTGCCCGCATACGAGTATGCCCAACAGTTCGCCGCGCACGATCATTGGAAAGGCCAGAAAGCCCGGAAGCGCGGACCCGCAATCACGCACGTGGACGTTGACGCGCCGTGCGCGCATCGCCACCACCGCCGGGTCGTTTTCGGTGACCTCCGGCGCGATGGCGAAGGTGTTCGCGCCGGGCCGGTACCGGGCGCCGTCCGCGAGCCAGACGCCGGCGCCATGCGCGGTCGTGTACCGCTCGACGACTTCCACGGTGCGCGTCAAGAGCACGCCGGTATCGGTGATGTATCCCGCATCGTGCGAAAACTCGCGGATCGCGGCCTCGGCGAGATGGCGTTCGCGAAACAGCACGTTGTCGACGAAGCGATCGACGCGCTCGTGGACGTAGCGGATCGAAAAACCGAGGACGAGAGCGACCGCCAGTTGCACGGCGATGCTGGTCACGTGACTGGTGCTCTCGACGAATTTGCCGAGCAGCGTTTCGAGGATCACGAAGATGCCGACGACGATGAGCGATACGCCGGTGTACACGACGGCGCGATTGAGTACGAAGCCCACATCGATGACGCGATGGCGCAAAATTACGTACGAAAGTCCGATCGGCAATAAGCCGAGCGGAATCAGCGCGAGCATGTCGAGCCACGCCTGATAGCCCGCTACCATAGAAACCAGGATATCCGTTACGAGCCCGAACAGCCCGAAGCCGACAATCAAGAACACCCAACGCCGGCGCTGGCGTTCGGTTGGCGCGCCTTGCAGATACGTTGTGACGAACGTCGCCACGACGAGCAACGCGATGGCGGCAAACGCCGCAATGACGCCGGCATTGAGCAGCGAAATCGCCGCGCTCGTACGCGGCAGCCATTCCACGACGGCGATCGCGCACGCGAAAAATATCGCAATTGCTTGCGCGGCGATCGCCATGATTCTCGGCGCGTCGCCGCGCACCGGCACCGGAAAATTCGCGGCGAACCCCGCTACCGCGCCGGTGCCGAGCAAATACAGAATGCCTGCGAGCATTCGCAGGAAAATGAACGAGAGCAGCGGCGTTGGCAGCAGACCATTGGCAAGTCCGATCGCCAGGCCATAGCACCACAAGAAGAAGACGAGCCAGCGCGTTGCGCGATCCTCGGGACGCCGCCACGCAAGCAGCCCCGCGACCAAAAGAAACGCCAGTCGAAGGATCGTGGCGTTCCAATCCCCGACGGGCGGCATCGTTCGCGCGGTCAGTACCACGCGTTTCGAATTGTTGACGAGAAGTGTAACGCGCGTGCCCGGTAACGCATAAGCAACTTGCGCGCGCTGCATTGCCGTCTGCCCGTACGCGATACGATCACCGGCGCGGATTCCCACACGCGCCGCAGGAGAATTCGGCTCGACGCGCGTGACGACGATGTCTCCGGGATGTTCGCGCGGCACGATAAACGTGATGCCAAAATCGTCTTGCTGCCGCAAAAACGGCTGATACAACGCAAAGCCGATCGCCGCAACAATGAGCGCGAGCGCGGCCGTCCGCCATACCGCGGGTTTCATGCGTGAGAGTTACAGTAGTTTGAGGAGTACGCCTGTAAGCCGTCGCCACGTAGGGCGATACGTAAGGGCCGCGTCTAGACGGCCGACTCTAGGTCCGTTTCCGTCGCGTCATCAGGGCCCCGGCGCTCGCCATGCGCAACGCCGTCCAGCAACTGCGCGCGGAATTTTTCAACCATTTCCGCAGTCTCGGCTGCGTAAAACTTCACAACTTCCGCGCGAAGCGAGTCCCGGTGCCCGGTGATGTGCGCGCTCGCACGCAGTACTTCTTCGGCGCACTCCTCCGGGGTCGGTTGGTCGCCGTCGGCAGCACGAAGCTTCGCCCACGCCTTTAAGCGTGCCCACACCTGGTCGGGGAAATTCGTTGGGATGAGAGGCATTGGGCTCAGACTATCATGGGTCGCGCTCAGGAATTAAGCCCGCTTGCTTTTCCAGAACACATAAACACTTTTTCGTTAACCTGAATTGCATTTCAAGTATCTCGATGCAGGTATTGGAGTACGGCCATATAAGCACGATGTGTGGAGGCGCGATCGAACTGGACATTTTTGAGCAATCATTCGCACGTGCTCATTGCGCTTGCGAAAGATGCCGACATGCGCATCCGCGACTTGGCTGGTGAGATTGGTATTACGGAACGCGCCGTGGCGCAGATTCTTACAGATTTGCAGGCTGCCGGCGTGCTCAAACGGCGACGCAGCGGACGTCGCAACGTCTACGAAATAAATCGCAACGTGAATTTACGCCATAAGGTCGAGGGACACCGCACCGTCGGCGACATCTTGCATCTAGCAGAACCCGCTCCGTCCAAGAAGCGCCGTAACGCAGGAAGCGGAGTACGCCTGTAAGCCGGATGAAAACGCGCCCAGGCCATGGGTTTCAGGGTGTATACTGCAGGCATGAGAAGTCTGCTTGGCGCGGCACTTGCCGCTTTGCTGCTCGCGGCGTTTCCTATTGCCGCGCGCGCGGATCTTTGGATTTACGGAATCCACCTCTACCCCGTCTTGATTCGCAACAACTTTTCGGGATGCCAAATGCTGGACACACACGTTCAGCCCATCGGCCGCGTGCGCTGCAACTTGGCATACGGTAAGGATATGGGCATCGGCTGGAAGAGGGTAGGGGAATACGAATCGCGCCACGCGATCTGCGCGATAACGGCCTGGAACGTGGGCAGTACATTTAAGGGCGATATCTGGCACGTCAACATTCAGCCGAACACCTCGATGAAATGCGGTTTCCGTTGGAAAGGGCCAAACACGGTCGAGATTTTTGAAGTGAAGTAAACTGCGCACGCCGTTTACGGAATACGCAGTGCGGAGTACGCCTGTAAGCCGGATTCTGTCCCCGCTAGAGCGGGTGACGGCCATCTCTCTGGGGCGCGCGTTACCGCGCACCTCGATGCGACTTGGCTCGTTCGGACGGGCCGTCCGCTCCAGTTTCCCGGAGTAATCGAGCGGTCTTGCTTCAGGTGGGGTTTACCCGAGCGCACGTCACCGTGCAGCTCCGTGAGCTCTTACCTCACGATTTCACCCTTAGCACGCGCCGCGGGTGTAAACCCGCGGTGCGCGCCGGTATGTTTCTGTGGCACTTTCCTTCGAGTCGCCCCGACAGGACGTTATCCTGCACCCTGCCCTGTGAAGCCCGGACTTTCCTCGACACACCTGCGCCGCGGCCGCCCGGCGTACTCCGCGCGTGTCAGTCTATCACGACTTGTGCGCTTAGTCGAACACGCCGACGAAAACGCTGTTCGCCGATGCGCTGATGTTGCTCGGCGGCGTCACCGGCGAGGTCGATGCCGCCGGACCGTCGATGAGATACAGTGAGAGATTTCCGGTCGAGCACGGCAGCGCATTGGACGCGCATTTCGACGAGTCGATTTGACTCGGCGTTACAGTCGGACCGGTCGGTGAACCCGCGAAGAACGTGATCGGCACGTTGAGTCCGCTGGACGCGATGCCTTGTACCGTCGTCGCAGCGCCGAACGAAACCGTTTGTCCCACGTTCGTCGTCGCCGCCGGATTGTTGTTCACGAAGTACCCGAACTGCAGCGGCGATGGGTTCGTGTTCGCCATGTACTCGGACGCGTAATGGATATTTGCCGCTGCACCACCGGACGGCGTGTTGAACGGCTGATCGGTAAACGTGGTCAGGGTAAGATTCGGCGATGCCGTGTACGACGGATGCAATTCGCCCGTCAGCACGATGCTGTAGCGTCCGCCGCCATTCACGGAAATCGATCCGCTCGGAATGGTGAGCGTGTTGCCGCTTTGATCTTTCAGTACGATTGCGTGCTGTCCGGCGCCGAGGTTCACCGCGTACGTCGTGACCTGCCCATACGCAACGGAGCACGCCGTTCCGGTAGAACCATTCGTACAGAACTGCTGCTGATTGTCGATGAAAACTTGCACCGATCCCGCGTCGGGCGAACCGTTGACGAAACGAACCGTGGCATTGTTGGCACCGGGCCCAAGTCCGCCGATGGGGCCGAGAGCATTTCCGGAACCGCTGTTGCATCCCGCAAGACTGCCGGCGAGCGCGACGATGCCCGCCGCCAGCGCGAGATGCACGCCGGCTTTCGGGTGCGTGAAAAAGCGCATGTGTGGTTGTGTCCTTTTTGAGCGATTGTGGGCCTCGCGCTTTCTACCACGTCGGCACCGAGCACACACGTTGCAAGAGCTCGATTACGCGCTGTGCGGGAAAAGCAAATGGCCGCGTGTACAACGCGGCCATTCTCAAAAAAGTGGAGGCAAGGAGACTCGAACTCCTGACCCTTACGCTGCCAGCGTAATGCTCTACCAACTGAGCTATGCCCCCAAAGCGACCCGCAAAGTTTCCGGGCGGGCCGCGAACATCCTGGAGATGAGGAGGCTCGAACTCCTGACCCCCTGCTTGCAAAGCAGGTGCTCTACCAGCTGAGCTACATCCCCGCGATGGACAACCGCCGCACGTTCGCAGGGCGCCGCGGCCGTACCTTCCCGGACGCAGGTCCTAATCTTCAGATTCCTTTCATCACTTCTCTCTATCGTCGGAAAACCGATAATGAAGATCGGAGGCGAAGACGATGATCCACGCGCTGCTCTTGGCCGCCTTGGGAGCGATGCCGCCGTGTTGGGACGTCTTCGATGCTGCGTTGCGGCGCAGTGCAAACGCTGCGCATCCGCCGTATGTAACCTATAGCGAACGCATCGTGGTTTCGGAAGACGGTACGCCGCTCATCCGCAGCACCGCGCACGTGGAATATCGCGACGATGGTCTCGCGCGCGTGTCAGACGAACGCTTCAGTTATCAGCCGTTCGTCACGCGGCGCGTCGAACCGGGGCCGCCCGAACTCGGTCCGTACGGGAAGGGAAGAGCCATGTGGCTCGACGACGATGATGGAATGCCGATCATCGCGACCGTGCGCACGCTTGGCAACGTGCAATGCCGCATCGCCGATGAGGAGTGGTACAAAGGCCACGACACCTATCATCTCGCGTTCGTTGGCGCGCCCACGGGCCGGCCCACGCTCAAGGGCCTGTGGGTCGATACTCGCTCGCACGATGTTTGGAAACTCATCGTCACGGGGCCGATCGGGTTTTGGGACGATCCGCAAGGGCGCAATTCGCTTGCGGAATTTCAAGTCGAACTTGGCTATTGGGGCCCGTATCTAGTCGTCAATCACGTCGTGTGGTCGTACAGCCGCACGGAATACTCGCAGCGAGCGAACTACTTCGGCGAATACACGTATAGCGCGTACGATTTTCCGTCCGAGTTGCCCGCGTGGCACTTCGGTGAGGCGACCGCCGCCCTCAAGTAGCAAAACGCCCCGCAGAAACGCGGGTAGTCCAAGCCGCGCAGAGGCCGATTTGGATAGGCAGCCAAGCGTACGAAGATGAAAAAGCTGCTCATTGCCGGGCTCATATTTGCGTTCGTGATGCCCGTTGCGGCCAGCGCGCAGAATCTCTACATCACCCTCAAGCAGTTACGGGTCGAGGACAAGCAGCTCGCGGGAGGCTGCGAGTTGACCATTCGCACCGCCCACGACGGCGATAGAATGATCTGCACCGACCAGGATGGCGCGACGGTGTATTACTGGCACAAAATCCATTTGAAGACGATGTACGGCGCGCTGGCGCGTACGTGCGAGCTCAACGTTGTAAAAGAAAACCACCGGGCGTTCCACTATCGCTGGCACGCGGTGATGCATCCGGGAAGCGCATACTGCCGTATGCACTGGGTGAACGACAACTCGCTCGACGTCGAACCCGGCGTGCGCTAGGGGCAAAAGCGAAAGCCCCGATGTACATCGGGGCTTCCAAATGGTGGGCCATCCAAGGCTCGAACTTGGGACCTCATGCTTATCAAGCATGCGCTCTAACCAACTGAGCTAATGGCCCGAACAAGTCCTAATGTTACCACACGGCGCAAGACCCCCCTGCCGCACCTGTCGGGGACGCTAGATCATGGAGATGTACTTCTTGACGACCTCGTCGTCGGCTTTCATCTGCGCCAGGGTCAGGTCGCGTGAGTTGTTGTACTCGCGATCGATCTCGGCGCGCTCGGCTGTGTCGAAGTCGTACTGTTGGCGCTGCCGCTCGAGCATGACCTGCTCGCGCACCTGCTCCTCGCGCTGTGCCTGAAGCATGTCGGCGAGTTGAGCGGTGGATCGGTCCTCCGGCTCTTTTGCCGCGGGTTTGCGTTGCGTGCCGGCAGGCCGCCCGGTGACCGGGCGGCCCTTCGCGATGGTTTCCAGCATCACTCGGTGATCGACTCGATGAACTTCTTGGTAATTGAGTTGTCCGCTTTGCGTTGTGCCATCTGCACGTCGCGCAGCGTGTTCACTTCGCGCATTTGTTCCGATTTCTCGTCCATCATCTCGTTGAACGCTTCCGACTGTACTTGCATCTGCTCTTGGTGCTGCATCTGCTGCGCGTACATGGACAACTGAAAGCCTTCATCGAAGTTGTTCAGGTTCGCAAGACCGGTGTTGCCGATTCCGCCCACGATATTTCCGCCGCCGCCGCCGAAGACGCCGCCCGCAAGCGCGGCAATGCCGGCGATGAGCGGATTCTCCGTGAGCATGAACGCTTGCGCACCGGTGCTTGCCGCGGCTCCCAAATTCAGTCCCATACTCGCCTCCTTTACGCCGCGATTAGATCCGCGTAGTCGGAGAGCGTGTTGACGTTTTGCTGTTCGAACGGATTCTCCGCACGCATTTCGTCGAACAACGGGCTGAACTGCGGGTCGAGCTGCGGTGCCTGCGCGCCGGAGCAATTACCGCCGGAGAAACACGCGACGGCGCCCGCGCCGGCGGCTGCGATGGGATTGCCGGTTTCAACCAGCGTTTCGAGGCCCGTCGTGATGCCTTTCACGATGCCTCCCAAGTTCAAGTGCATTGCTTGCTCCTTTGGAAGAGGTTCATTTCGCTATCACGCGCGGGATTATGAATCGCTAGAGTCGTCCGAAAAGATCAGCGATCCGAAGTCGACTTCGTTCTCGCGAAACGAACGGCTCTGCATCTGCGGTGTCGGCACCGGGGGCGGCAACTGCAACGATGCAAACGCGGAAAGTGCGTTGACGTTTTGCTGCTCCGTTTGGCTTTCGGCGCCGGCAAGTTCGGTGTAATGCCGCAGCACCGAATCGGCGTAACCAAGGCGCTTGCCGTCTTGCCACGTCGTCACCGTGCCGCGTGCGCTTGGGTCGCCGGCGTTATAGGCGGAGAGCGCTTTGTGTACGTCGCCGCCGTAGCGTTGCAGCAAGCCGGAGATCATGTGGGCCGCATAATCGGCGTTCGCTTGCGGGTCCATCGCCGCCGAAGTCTTCGCGAACGCATGATAGCGGTCGTCGATTTGAAAAATGCCGTGGCCGTGTCCGCCGTCGCCGACGATGTTGCGTCCGGCGTTACTGCCGGGACCACCGGTTTCTTGCGCCGCAACCGCCGCGAGTAATGCCGGATCGACGCCGTATCTGGATGCGGCCGAGGCAATCTGCGGCGCGAACGCTACGCCGCGCTGCGCGAGGCTCGATATCGTACTCATGATACGCTGCCATCACGCGCTGCGCGCGCAATGGCAACGCGCCGTTACGAACAGCCGTTGGTCGTGAGCAGTACGTAGCCGTCGTTCGAGGCGATGCTGAGCGGGTTGGTTATCTTGCGGCCGTCGATGTCGGTATACGTGTGGCCCGGCGGAAGCGCTGCGCTCTGCGTTGCGGCGGGCAGCGAACCAGAATTGAGCACGACCAGTCCGCCGCTGTACTTGCGATAGTAGATGTACGGCCCGCCGGAGTAGTCGGCGCACGGCGTGCCGAGTTTGGCGGAATACTCCGGATAGTTGTAGTCGGTGCCGCCGACCGATGGCGACATGTACATGTACAGCCGTCCTTCGTTTGCCATGAAGTAGGCGGCGACGGCGTATTCGCGCTGCTGCGGCGTGATGTCGCTCGCGCCGAACTGATCGATGATGAAGCCGGCCAGTCCCATTTTCTGTACGTGGATGAAGTAGTCGGTGGCCGAACGGAAAACGTTCGCGTACGTCGCCGACGTGTAATGCCCGCCGTTCGTGTATCCCGCTTCGTCCAATATGCCGTCGATGTTTGCCAGCAACGCTTGTTCGGTTGCGTTCGACAGACTCGTAAGCGGATGGTTGATGAGGATCTTTAGATGATATGGCGCGAGCACCGGGTCGATCGTGACGATTTGGTGCGCGGTTTTGACGAACGCCACCATGTCGTTCGTCCACGCGGGATCGTTATAGCCGTTGTACCGGCGTACAAACGTGCCGTTCTGCCAGATGCCGCACGCGTATTCGCCGGGTTTGACGGTCTGCCCGAAGTTGGGATTGCCGCCGACCATCGCATCGACGAAGGTGATTTGATCGATCGCCAGCGCGTTGTGGCCGTTGGCAATCGCACTGGCACCGTTGAGCTGCCGCACTTGGTAATCGATGACGTCCGGATTGTGGAAATCCAGCGGTACGTCGGCGCGCGTGACGCCGGACCAGTAGGCTAGATCGTGCGTCGGCGCGCCGCTCGCATCGCACGCGTATAAAATCCAGTCCGGGTGATTGGCTTGCCACCACGAAAGGTCGTGGCCGGAGAGCTGCGAGCGATCTTCCTGCGGAATGAAATAGCGCGACACGAGCATGCCGGGATGCAGGTCGAGCCAGGGCGCCGCCTGCGAGGCGCCCCATACCGCGTCGTAGCGCGGAGCATCCGCCTGAATCTGCTGCGGGGTCATCAAGCGGTCGAATTCCTGGAAAAGGCCGACGCGGCCGGTCGTATCGGCGAAGGACGCCGGCCCGCGCGGCTGCGGTGCGCCGGACGGCTGTGGCGCAGGCCCCCCGCCCGACGGCATGGGAGCCGAGGCTCCGCCGCCGCCGCACGCGCACAGCGTGAACGCCAGAACAAGGAATGTGGGCAGCCGGCTCATCGCGGGGCGCCCTTCGTGCCGGGCGGGCGGCAGTCTCTGAGACATTCGGTGAGGCGGCCGTGGGACTTTACAGGTAAGCGGGCGCCGGCGTGCCGCGACGTGGGCGTTTGACAACGCGCTCTCGCGGAGTCTACAATGTGTCGAGTTTAGAAGGCCCCCAAAAACGGGCGGCCTTCCTCTATGTTATGGGTTCTTCGTACAAGGTCGATATCGGCGCTCTGCTCGCCGGCGGACGGCAACGGCTCTCCGTCGAGCAAGAGGTGCCCCTGGAACCGTTCGAGGGCGTGACGTTCCCGGAGCCGGCCCGCGTGCATCTGGACTTGCGTTCGTCCGGAGACATGCTGGAAATCGCCGGCAATATCGACGTCGGAATTCATGGCGAGTGTGACAGGTGTTTGGGTGAGGTCGATCGTGCGATGCACGTCGACGTCGACGAACAGTTCTCGATCGAAGGTGACGCGCAAGCCGATCCGTTCGGCGAGAGCAACGTCCTGACGGGTGATCGTCTGGACGTAAAAGATCTGACGACGCAGCTCGTGTGCAGCGCGGTTCCTATCGGACTGCTCTGCGTGCAAGACTGCAAGGGCATCTGCCCCGTCTGCGGCGAGAACAAAAACACGGGCGCGTGTAACTGCGAGCCCACGGAGCAATAGAACAGTGGCGAACCTGAAGTGGAAAACTCCGCGCAGCAAGACGCGCAGCCGTCGCGCGGCAAACTGGAAACTCAATGCGGTGACGACCGTCGAGTGTCCGCAATGTCACGCACCCAAGCGCCCGCATTTCGTGTGCGAGCATTGCGGTACGTACGGCGGCCGCCAGGTCATCGAGATAAAGGACGAACACGCCGGACACTCTCACGGCTAGGCGTTGAGTCAGGCCGGTGTCCGGATCCTCGCGGTGGGGCATCACGCGCCGTCGTCGATTCTGACGAACGAGGATCTCGAAAAGGTGCTCGACACCTCCGACGAGTGGATTACCACGCGCACGGGGATGAAGCGCCGTCACGTTTCCGCACCCGAACAAGCGACGAGCGATTTGGCAATCGCCGCCGCCCGCATGGCGCTCTCGCACGCGGGCCTGCAGCCGGCCGACATCGATTGCTACGTCGTCGCCACCGTCACGCCCGACTTTCCGTTTCCCGCGACCGCCTGCATCGTTGCATCCAAACTCGGCGCCGCCGACAAAGCGGCGTTCGACATCGAGATCGCGTGCAGCGGCTTCATCTACGGCCTCACTGTCGCGTCGAGCCTGATTCGATCCGGTGTGTATAAACG
>JBKPMZ010000373.1:0-1170 GCA_046732415.1 Vulcanimicrobiota bacterium | reverse complement strand
GTCCGCAGGGCCGCGAAGATCGCATGCTCGACAAACAGATGTACCGCAATCTGGAAACGGTCGACGATGCCGCGCTGGCGCGCGTAAAAAGCGCGTACGAAGAGGTGGCCGATATGGTCGGCGCATTTCCCGTCATGCGCCCGGGCATGATTGCGCTGTTCGCGGAGTCGACGGATTTCGTTCCGCAGCTCAACGGCGTTGCGCAGGCACTGGGACAACTCGGCCTGCCGGTCGTGCGCCATATATCGAGCGCGTCCAAAACGCCGGGATTCGTCTTGCAGTTGCTGCAGCAGCACGACGCGACGTTCGCGCGCCTGATGTACGTGACGTTTTCGGGGCTCGACGGCGCGCTGCACGCGATCATCGACAACGCCACCAGCAATCCCGTCGTCGACGGCGGCGGTGATCCGAACGCCGTGGCGCTGCACTGCGCGAAAGTGCTGGCGCTGGAGGACACGGTGCTGTTCGGACGCACGCTGCTGGTGCAGACCAACGCGCGATCCGCCGTTCTGCAATCCGACGCGCAGCTCAACGCGCAGCAGATTCCGGCTGCATCCGGTACCCTTGCTTAAGGCTCCTCATTTCCCCGTCAACGGGCTTTCCGACGACGAACTGCGCGAGCGCGCGGGGCGGGCCGGGCTCGCGCTGCGCGTGGACGAGTTGCGCCGCATCGCGCAGACGCTCGGACGCGATCCCAGTATCGTGGAAGTGCACGCGTTCGACGCGCAGTGGAGCGAACATTGTTCCTACAAGAGCAGCCGCCATCTGCTGCGAGCGCTGCCGACCGACGGGCCGACGGTCATGCAAGGGCCGGCCGAAGACGCCGGCATTTTGCATTTGGGGCAGGCGCACGGAGCGAATTGGGGCGTCGTCATCGCGCACGAGTCGCACAATCATCCCTCGCAAGTCGTTCCGTTCGAGGGTGCGGCAACGGGTGTCGGCGGTATCGTTCGCGACGTGCTCTGCATGGGCGCGGAAGTCATCGCCGTAGCCGATCCGCTGCGTTTCGGGCGCGTTGAGAACGCGGAATCGCATCAGCGGTATGTTGCGCAAGGCGTGGTCGACGGCATCGCCGCGTACGGCAACGCGATCGGCGTTCCGAACATTGCGGGCGACGCGTATTTCGACGAGCGTTTCGACGACAATTGTTTGGTCAACGTCGTCGCGTTG
>JBKPMZ010000372.1:0-2587 GCA_046732415.1 Vulcanimicrobiota bacterium | reverse complement strand
GCACACAGCTGCGCCGCGAGCGTCTTGTTATGGCACAACACCAGCGTGGGCTTCTGCGTTATCTCGACGACGCGCGCCTTGGCAAGCGTCTTGCCGCTGCCGGTTACGCCGAGCAGCGTCTGCGCCCGGTCGCCGCGCGCCACGCCCTCGCCGAGCGCCTCCGTCGCCTTGGGCTGGTCTCCTGCGAGCGCGAAGGGGGCGACGAGCTGGAATTTCATTTGGAACGGCGCTCCGCCCAGCCGTAGTTTATCCTGAGGAATCGAAGGGCGCCCCCCACTGCGTGGGGCCCCCCTGGGGTCCGGTAGGCGGTAAGGAATCGCTGCATTACGATGCAGCGATTCCCTTCTTGCAAAACCATCACACTTGGGTACCCGGCCCGGAGGGGTAGGGTTGCGACAGGCTCAGGATAAGGGCGGCGTGAACACACAGCCGTCTGCCTTCCCTGGAGAACGCCCGTTGAGCCACAACCCGTTACTGTTTAGCGGCAATTCGAATCACGCGCTGGCCGAGGAGATCGCCAAGCGCCTGAAGCTGCATGTGGGCAAAGCGCTCGTTTCGCGGTTCAAGAACGAAGAAACGCGCGTGCAGATCGGTGAAAACGTGCGCGGCTCCGAGGTGTTCGTCGTGCAGTCTATTTGCAAAGCGCCCAACGGCAACGGCGTGAACGACGCGCTGATGGAACTGCTGCTCATGATCGACGCGCTCAAGCGCGCGTCCGCTTCGCGCATCACCGCGGTCATTCCGTACTACGGCTACGCCAAGCAAGACAAGAAGACGACCGGGCGCGAGCCGATCTCGGCCAAGGTCGTTGCCAACATGCTCAAGATCGCCGGCGCCAAACGCATGGTGACGATGGATCTGCACGCCGCGCAAATTCAAGGCTTTTTCGACGGTCCCGTGGACAACTTGATGGCGCTTCCCACGCTGTGCAACTACCTCAAGAAAGAGGGGCTCAGCGACGACCGCATCGTCGTCGTTTCTCCGGACGCGGGCGGCGTGCACCGCGCCGAACTTTTTGCCAAGCGTCTGAACAGCTCGTTGGCGATCGTCTTCAAGCGCCGCCCGGAACCGGACATTTCGGAGGTGACCGACATCGTCGGCGACGTCGCGGGACGCGTTGCGGTTGTCGTGGACGACATGATTTCGACCGGCGGCACGCTGGCCAAGGCTGCGGAAGCAATTCTCGCGCGCGGCGCGACGAAAGTGTACACGGTCGCCTCGCACGGCATCTTCGCGGGCGACGCGATTCGCGTGCTGGAAGAATCGCCAATCGAACGCGTGGTCGTCACGAACACGATTCCGTTCCCGGACGTCATCGAGCATCCGAAATTCGTGCAACTCTCCATCGCGCAAACATTTGCCGATGCCATCAACCGCATCACCACCAACCGGTCCGTTTCGGAACTGTTCACCGAGGAGCCGGAAAAAAAAATGAGTGACGCGCCGCCGGTTCCCGAACCGGTGATCGTCGTCTGAACCATAAGGAAGATTCATGGCACAACAACTCTCTCTGACCATCGAACGCCGCGACGGCGGCGGCTCTACCAAAGCGCGTTCCCTGCGCCGCGACGGCAAAGTCCCCGGCGTCCTCTACGGGCACGGATCCAGCGAAACGATCGCGGTCGAAGGCCGCGCGCTTTCCGATCTCCTGCATCACGGCGGACGCACGGGACTCATCGAACTCAAACTCGGCGGCAAAAAACTCGACACCGCGCTGGTTCGCGAGATCCAGATCGATCCGGTCACGCGCAAACCGGTTCACGTCGATTTGCAGCGCGTCTCCGCGACGGAGAAGGTGCATACGAAACTTCCGCTCGTAACGGTCGGCACGGCGGACGGCGTGAGAAACATGGGCGGCGTCATGGACGTCGTCGTACACGAACTCGAGATCGAAGGCCCCGCGAACAAACTTCCCGATCATCTGGAAATCGACGTCACGCCGCTGGGCATTCATCAACACTTGAGCGCGGGCGACGTGAAATTGCCCGACGGCCTGAAGTTGCTCACGACGCCCGACACGATCATCGTCACGGTGGAATCGTCCAAGACCGCGCGCGCGCTCGAGGAAGCCGAAGCGGGAACGGCGGCGGAGCAGGCGCAGCCTGAACTCGTCGGCAAGCCCGAAGCGGGAGCGCCGGAATAGCGGAAACAGTAGCCGGGGCCGTCCGCATGGTGGCCGGCCTCGGCAATCCCGGCCCAAAATACGAACGCACTCGCCACAACGTCGGCTTCTTGGCCATCGACGAGTTGTCGCGCCGTTTGAACATCGAGAACTGGAAAACCAAGGACGCGGCGCGGCAAGCGTACGATTCGGCGCGCAAGATCGTCTTGGTGCAGCCCCAATCGTACATGAACAACAGCGGTGTGCCGGTTCGGATCCTCGCGTCGTGGTTTCGCACGCCGCCCGAAGCTCTGCTCGTGATCTACGACGACATGGATTTGCCGTTCGGCCGCATCCGCATGCGTCCGTTCGGCGGGCACGGCGGACACAACGGCATGCGTTCCATCATCGCGACGATGGGCGACCGTTTTCCGCGCATCCGCGTCGGCGTTGGACGACCGGAGTACGATAGCATCGACCACGTAC
>JBKPMZ010000371.1:0-2126 GCA_046732415.1 Vulcanimicrobiota bacterium | reverse complement strand
CCGCTGTACGTGGTGCACGTTTCGAGTGCGATGGCGGCAGACGCCATCTCCGACGGACGTAAGCGCGGGTTGAACATCTACGGAGAAACCTGTCCGCAGTATCTGGTCTGCGATTTTTCGGACTACGAACGCCCCGATTTTCAGGGCGCGAAATACGTGCTTTCACCGCCGATTCGCGACAAGTGGAACCAGAACGTCCTGCTGCGCAAATTAAAGAATCTCGAACTGCACTCGTTCGGTTCAGATCACTGCTCGTTCAATCTGTGCGGGCAAAAGGAACTCGGCAAGAACGATTTTTCGAAGATTCCGAACGGCGCGCCCACTATCGAGGACCGTTTGTCGATCCTGTACGAAGTGGGCGTGAACCGCCAAGTGCTCGGGCTAAACAATTTCGTCGCGCTCGGCAGCACCAATCCGGCGAAACTTTTCGGCCTCTTCCCCCGCAAGGGCGCGATTGCGGTCGGCAGCGACGCCGACATCGTCGTGTGGGACCCGCGCGCGAAGCGCACGATCTCGGCGAGTACGCACCATATGAACGTGGACAACAACGTCTTCGACGGCATGACCATTGAGGGACGTCCGCGCTACGTGTTCTCGCGCGGCCGCAAAGTCGTGGACGGCGACACATTTCTGGGCGCCAAAGGCGCCGGCAAGCACGTCAAGAGCGACCGCTTCTACCCGGTTGCATTATAAGGAGCGAGAGTTGGACAGCAAGGTCACCATCGGGCTCATTCAGGCGCATCACGACACCGACGGCAGCGAACCGGTCGACGTCCACAAGAAGAACGCCATCGACAAGCACGTGCGCATGATCCGCGAGGCCAAGCAGCGCGGCGCGCAGATCGTGTGTCTCCAGGAATTGTTTTACGGCCCGTACTTCTGCACGGAACAGACGACGAAATGGTACGGCGCCGTCGAGCCGATCCCGGACGGGCCGACGACGCGTCTCATGCAAGACCTCGCGAAAGAACTGGGCGTCGTGCTCGTCGTGCCCATGTACGAAGAAGAGTTTTCCGGCGTCTATTACAACACCGCGGCCGTTATCGACGCCGACGGCACGTATCTGGGCAAATACCGTAAGCATCATATTCCTCAAGTGCAAGCCGGTCCGGCCGGATGCGGCTTCTGGGAAAAGTATTACTTCCGCCCGGGCAATCTCGGGTATCCGGTATTCGACACGGCGTTTGCAAAGGTCGGCGTGTATATTTGCTACGACCGCCACTTTCCCGAAGGCGCGCGCATGCTCGGTTTGCACGGCGCGGAGATCGTGTTCAACCCGTCGGCGACCGTCGCCGGGCTTTCCGAGTATCTCTGGAAGCTCGAGCAGCCCGCGCACGCGGTGGCTAATGGATACTACTTGGGCGCAATCAACCGAGTCGGCCACGAAACGCCCTGGAACATGGGCGAATTTTACGGCCAATCATACTTGGTCGATCCGCGCGGCCAGTTCGTCGCAATGGGCGCACGCGATAAAGACGAAGTCGTAATCGGCGTCATGGATCGCGAGATCATCACGCAAGTGCGCAACACGTGGCAATTCTACCGCGACCGGCGACCCGAAACGTACGACGACCTCGTGGAGGTGTAGCGATGAGCGACATCGTGGTGCTCAGCCCGCAAGCGCAGGAGCGGCTGTCCAAAAACGAGACGATGTGGAACGAAGATCTGCGCCCGTGTACGCTCGCCGAGCATTCGTGGCCCGGTTCGAAATTCGCCGCCTTGTGGGTCGGCATGTGCCTGTGTTTGCCGACGTATTCGCTGGCCAGCAGCATGATCGCGATGGGCATGAACTGGTGGGAGTCCGTGCTTACCGTGTTTGCCGGAAGCTGCATCGTGCTCGGCGCGATCTTACTCGTTTCGCACGCCGGCACGAAATACGGTATCCCGTACCCGGTGTTCGCGCGGCTCTGGTTCGGTACGCGCGGCGCGCATCTCCCGGCGCTTGCGCGCGCGGTGATTGCCGCCGGATGGTTCGGCATCAACTCGTGGTTTGGCGGACAAGCGCTCGACGCAATTCTGTCGCACGTCGTTCCTTCATGGCAAAGCATCTCCATGCACCTCGGCATCGCGTTTCTGGTTTTCTGGGCGATCAACGTCGCGGTCGCGATGCGCGGGCCGCAAACGAT
>JBKPMZ010000370.1:0-4917 GCA_046732415.1 Vulcanimicrobiota bacterium | reverse complement strand
CCATGTATGGATACGGATGCGCGCCGACGACGCTTCCGATAACGTAGAACGTGTCGTCCACGCGAGCAGCCCACTGACGAAACGCCTCGTTGGTCGCATCTTTGAGCGTCTGCGTTCCGCCGGTCACGGGATGCACGTGTGCGCCGAGTAACTTCATGATGTAAACGTTGAGCGCCTGACGCTCCACGTCGAGCGCGCCCATATACACGTCGACGGGGATACCGAACTTCGCGCCAACGGTTGCCGTGGCGACGCCGTGCTGTCCCGCACCGGTTTCTGCGATGATCCGTTTTTTGCCCATGCGCCGCGCGAGCAGCGCCTGCCCCACGGTGTTGTTGATCTTGTGCGCGCCGGTATGATTGAGATCTTCGCGTTTGAGCGCGAGCGTCGCGCTCGATGTACCGCTCAGATAACGCTGCGCACGGTAGACCGGCGACGGCCGCCCGACGAACGTGGCCAGTATGGCTTCGTATTCAGACCAGAACGCCGGCGATTTAAAGGCGCTCTCCACTTCGCGCTCGAGCTCTGCGAGCGCCGCAATCAGCACTTCGGGAACGTACCGCCCGCCGAACTCGCCGAAATACCCGCGGGGATCAGGAAGCATCGGTTTCTTTCACTGCTTGAACGAATGCGCGCATTTTCAGCAGGTCTTTGCGGCCGCCGGTTTCGATACCGCTGCGCACGTCGACGCCGAATGGGCGTATCGTGCGCACGCAATTGGAAACGTTTTCCGGCGTTAGGCCGCCGCCCACGATGACCTGCCGCTGTCGCGCGATCGGCGCGATCGTTCTCCACGGGAACGTCATGCCGGTACCGCCGCGCTGGCCGTTCACCACCGTGTCGAAGAGCAGGATGGCTCGCGGGTGCTCGTTGCCGGCCATCTCGACGGCGGCGGAATCAGAGGCATCCTGCGCGACGTGAATCGTCTTTATCACCTTGCCGTCGATCGACGAGGCGAAACTTGGCGTTTCATCGCCGTGCAACTGAATAACGAGATCGGGGAAAATGTCGCGTGCGCGCGCGACGTCGTCGCGCGCTGGATCGACAAAAACGCCGACCGGCGTGATAAAGGGGGGGAGCCGCTCGGCAATGTGTTTTGCTGCGCTCTCAGTTATGCGGCGCGGCGAGGGAGCGAAGATCATGCCGATCGCGTCGGCACCCGTCTCGACCGCCATCATGACGTCGTGCATGTCGACGCAACCGCAGAACTTGATCCGCGTTCTCAATGCATTGCCGTTGCATGCACCGCGGACTTGAGCTCGCGAATGAGCGTTCCGGGGTCATCCGCGCGCATCAGCGCTTCGCCGACCAAGAATCCCCGCGCGCCCGCGCTGTGCAGCCGCAAAATATCCTCGGGCCCTTGCATGCCGCTCTCAGCTATCGCCGTAACGCCTTGCGGGACGTGCGGCAGCAAATGTTCGCTGACCGCAAGATCGGTTTCGAACGTACGCAGATTGCGGTTGTTGATGCCGATGAGCCGTACGTTCAACGCGCAGGCGCGCCGGAGTTCGGCTACGTCGTGGACTTCGACCAGCACGTCCAAGTCGTACTTTTCCGCTTCTTCGGTGCATGCGCGCAACTGCTCGTCGCTCAAACCCGCGACGATGAGCAGCACAGCGTCAGCCCCGTAGGCGGCGGATTGCGCGATTTGATACGGCGTACTCAAGAAGTCCTTACGCAGCAGCGGCCGCGACGAATGGTTACGTGCGGTTTCCAGATACTCGAGTTCGCCGAGAAAGTGATCGGCTTCGGTCAGGACGCTGATGCAGTCGACGTGCGAGGCATCGTACGTGCGAGCAATCGCCGCAGGATCGAAGTTGCGCGCGATAAGGCCCGCCGAAGGTGAGGCGCGTTTGATTTCGCCGACGATCGCGGGGCCTTGCGCGCCGCGAATGGCTTGAAGAAACGGACGCCGTTCCCGTCTGCGCGCGAGTGCGTGCGCGCGGACGACGTCATACGGTTCACGCGCTTCTTCTTGCGCGCTCGCCGCGGCTTTCGCATCATAGATGCGATGTAGAATGTCAACCATGCGAGAACTGCTTTGCGCGCTCGAAGACCGCCGCCGCGCGGCCTTCCTTCAGGAGCGTGCGAGCCAGTTCGATGCCCTCCTTCAAGTCCGGTGTGCGTTTGCACACGGTGAAAACCAGTCCGGCATTGAGCGCGACGACGTCGGCTCGCGGCGATTGTTCTCCGGACAGAATGCGTTCGAATGCGTCTTTGCAGGCGTCGACGGAACCGCCGCGGATCTGCTCCAGCGGCACGCGGATGCCATAGGCCTCCGGTTCAAGGGTCCAGCGTCTACTCTCGCCCTCGTCGAACGTGTACACGGTGGTCGGGCCTTCGCCGCCGACTTCGTCGATACCGCTGGACGCGTGCACCACCGCCCCGCAGCGTACGCCGAGCCCGCGCAGCACGTCGCCCATGAGCCCGATGAGCTCCGGGCGCGCCACGCCGACGACTTGGTGCGTCGCGCGCGCGGGATTCGTGAGCGGTCCGAGCACGTTGAAGATGGTACGCACACCCAATTCGCGGCGTACCGGCGCGACGTTCTTCATCGCCGGGTGGTAACGCGGTGCGTACATAAAGGTAAAGCCCGCCTCGCGCAGCATCTGCGCCGCGCGTTCGGGATCCACGTCGATGGCCATACCCTGCGCTTCCAGGACGTCGGCGCTTCCGCATGCGCTCGAAGCGGCGCGGTTGCCGTGCTTTGCCACGGGAATGCCGGACGCCGCAACGACGAGTGAGGTCATGGTGGAAATGTTGATGGTGTTTGCGCCGTCACCGCCGGTGCCGACCACGTCGACGACCATCGGCAACTGGTGATCGACGTGAAGGCTGCGATCGCGCATTGCGCGCGCCGCGCCGACGACTTCGGCTGTCTGCTCGCCAGTCATGGCGAGTGCGGTCAGCAGGCCGGCAGACTGAACCGGCGTGAACGCAGCATCCATAATGGCGCCCATCATGGATGCCGCTTCGGCTTCGGAAAGATGCTCGCCGGCAATGAGCCTGCGTAGTAAAGGAGCATACTCCACTACGGGTATGCTCCTTTAGCACCGTTAGGTTTTTGGCACACGACTATTCGAAGTGGGCCGAAGGCCGGGGGCCCCGGCGGCTTTGCCGACGGGGGGCGTGGAGCGCGCAGCGCGGATACGCCTGTTCAACGGTTCGATTTATCGAACGAGTTCGAGCAGCGACATCTCCGCTGCGTCGCCTTGGCGCACGCGCGTTTTGGTGATGCGCGTGTATCCGCCGGTGCGGTCCTTGAGCGCCGGAGCGATCTGCTCCACGAGCTTCTTCACGACCGCGGGTTCGGTGATGTATTCGGCGATGAGGCGGCGGGAATGCAGATCGCCTCGCGAGGCCTGCGTGATGAGGCGCTCCACGACGCGGCTGATTTCCTTGGCTTTGGTCGAGGTCGTTTCGATCTTCTCGTGCTTGAAGAACGACGTCGCCATGTTGCGCAGGAGCGCCTTGCGGTGGCCGTCCGTACGGGAAAGTCTCTTATAGGCGATTTGATGCGGCATGCTAGCTTCCTTACGACTGACGCAGCGAGAGGCCGCGTTCTTCCAGAACTTGCTTGATCTCGTCCAGCGACTTCTTGCCGAAGTTGCGCATCTTGATGATCTCGTCTTCGCTCATATCGAGCAGTTCGGAAACCTTCGAGATGCCGGCGCGCTTGAGGCAGTTGAACGAGCGGACGGAGAGGTTGAGTGTCTCGACGGGAATGTCCCATTCGCTCGCGGGCGCTGCGGGCAGCGGCTTCTCTTCGTTCGTGAAGTTGACGAAGAGATCGAGCTGCTCTTGCATGATCGTCGCGGCGGTCGAGAGTGCCTCGTCCGGCGTTACGGAACCGTTGGTTTCGATCTCGATCGTCAAACGATCGAAGTCCACGTTCTGACCGACGCGCGTATCGTCGACGGTGAAGTTCACCTTGCGAATCGGCGAGAAGATCGAATCGAGCGGAATGAGCCCGATCATGTGCTCGACGTTACGCTGGCGATCGGCGGTCACGTAGCCGCGCCCCTTCTCGACGCCGACTTCCATCGAGAGCTTCGCGGTCTTGGCCGAGAGCGTCGCGATGCGGTAGTTCGGATCGAGAATTTCGATGTCGGCATCCGGCGCGAAATCCGCGGCGGTGACGTCTTTGGGGCCCGTCGCGCTCAGCGTGAGCACTTTGGGTTCGTCGGTGTTGAGTTTCACCGGCAGGCCCTTGAGGTTGAGCATCAGCGCAATCGTGTCTTCGACGATGCCGGGAATGGTCGAGAACTCGTGCAGCACGCCGTCGATCTTCATGTACGTGACGGCAGCGCCCGGAATCGAACTGAGCAGAATGCGGCGCAGCGCATTACCCAGCGTAATACCGAACCCGCGCTCGAGCGGTTCGATGACGAATTTCGCGTAGTTATCGCGGCGCTCGCGAACTTCGATGCTCGCGCCTTGGGGCGTATCCAGAACGGTCATTGGTTTTCGTTGGTCCTTTGTTGCTTCTTACGTTATCCGTCGCACTGCCGCGCAGTGCGGCGATCGTACGCCTAGAAGCGGCTTGTAGTTAGATCGGGCTCTCGCTCAATGTTTTCGCTGTTAGGCGAGGCGCTCGATGCCGAAGTTTACTTCGGTAAACGAGGCACCGAGCAACGACGCCTGACACGGAAAGATTAGCGAGAGTAATATTCGACGATGAGTTGTTCGTCCACCGGTGTATCGATTTGCTCGCGGCTCGGGAGCTGCAGAACTTTTGCCGATGCTTCGGCTTCGTTCCATTCCAGCCACTCGGGCGCGCGGCGGTTCTTGGCCACTTCGAAGTTGGCTTCGAACACCGGCGACTTCTTGCTGCGCTCGCCGATCGTGATCACGTCGCCCGCCTTTACGATGAACGACGGAATGTTGACCAGTTTGCCGTTCACGCGGAAGTGGCGA
>JBKPMZ010000369.1:0-4911 GCA_046732415.1 Vulcanimicrobiota bacterium | reverse complement strand
CCCTCGTACAGCGGAAACTTTTCGATGCCCTCGATGCGGTAGTCCGCGAACTCTTTGATGAGCCGGTGCTTGCGCCGCATGATGTGCGGAAAATCAATGGTGATGTCTTTGGCGTGAATGCCGAGTTCCGCCGCCTCGCGCATATCGTAAATCGCGTCGCTCGACGCGAGCAGCGTTTTGCTCGGCATGCAGCCGCGCAGAATACACAGTCCGCCGAGCGGCCCGTGGTCCACCAGCGCAACGTCGGCTTGAAGATCGCGCGCAGTACGCGCTGCCGCGAAGCCGCCGGAGCCCGCTCCAACGACCACGAGGTCATGTTTTATCCGTTTCATTTCTTAGCGGCGCTCCGGCCTAGCCGCAGCCTGTCCTGAGCATCGTCGAAGGGCGCCCCCCACCCGACAGCGTGGGGCCCCCCAACCAAGGCGCGCGCAATTGTACTACCCCTCAGAGCGCTCCCCGAGGGCGCGCCAAAATTTTGCTTCATTATCCTAGTGACACCGGGCGGGCGCCCAAAGGATGCACCGATTCGATAAAACGCACCGTTCCGTTCCCGTGCATGACGATGGAGTGCGTGCGCGCGTTGTTTCCGAAGAAGCGCACGCCGCGCGTGAGGTCGCCGTCGGTAATGCCGGTGGCGCAAAAGACCAGATTTTCGCCCTTCACGAGATCGTTGATCGAAAGCACGCGATTGATGTCGCCAAAGCCCATGGCCTTCGCGCGTTCCACTTCTTCGCTGTTGCGCGGCTGCAATTTGCCCATGAACTGTCCGCCCAAACACTTGAGCGCGGCGGCGGCAAGAACGCCTTCGGGTGCGCCGCCCGTCCCCATTGCAACATGAATCCCGGTTCCTTGCACTGCCGTCGCGATGCACGCGTCAACGTCGCCGTCGGAAATGAGTTTGATGCGCGCACCGGATTCGCGTACTTCCTTGATGAGTTCGGCGTGGCGCGGACGATCCAAGATGACGACGGTAACCTCGTTGATCGGTTTCTCGAGCGCGTTGGCGACCGCTTCCAAATTCTCTCGTGTGGGCGCATCTATGTGCACGTAGGGAGCGGCTTTCGGGCCGACGGCGAGTTTCTTCATATACGTGTCGGGCGCGTTGAGCAGTCCGCCGCGCTCGGCGATCGCCATGACGGCAATGGAGTTGGGCAAACCGTTGGCGACCAGATTCGTTCCTTCGACCGGGTCGACGGCGATGTCCACCTCGAATCCGCCGCGGCCGAGCTCCTCGCCGATGAACAGCATCGGCGCCTCGTCGCGCTCGCCCTCGCCGATGACGATGCGCCCGGAAATGTCCATGGCGCCCAGCGCTTCGCGCATCCGCTCGACGGCGGCGCCGTCGGCAATGTCGCGCTCGCCGCGGCCCATCCAACGCGAGGCGGCCAGCGCGGCGCTCTCGGTAACCTTTACGAAATCGAGGGTGTCGACAGGGGTCGTTTGCGTGCGTGAAATCATCGTCGCCATGGTGCTAGCACCTACAAGGTATCGTGCACGATTCCTTTAGGGACCTTCGGCGAAGTCTCCGTGCCGTAGCGCCGCGGCGGTTTTTGTCGAGTTCGAGAAGCGAGGATGGACGCAATGCAGCGCATTGTGGCCACCGCAGCGCCGACGAAATCGGAAAAAAGCGACCGGCGATGCGGCACGCGGGACTTTGCCGGAGGTTCCTCAAACTGAGGTTTCTCGTGTCCGCGCCATCCGCCCAAGTCGAGGAAACCCGTTCCGCGCCGCGCCTGCAACTCGCGCAGGCGGATGCGCTACTGGTCGCCGGATGGGGACCGATTGCGGCGGTGCTCTTTGCCGGGCTGACGCTCGGCTTCTTCGGCTGGTTCAGTTTCATCGTTCCGACGCACCGGCCGACGCTCATTCAGGCCGGTTTGCCGATTGCGCTCATCGTGGGCGCCGCGCTGACCGCGTGGGCGTGGGTTGCATACAGCCGCTACTTTTCGTCACGCGCGGGCGTGCTGTATCAGCGCTCGCTGCAGTACGATGCGATCTCGTGGCTGCCGTTCATACTCTTGTGGCTTGCGTTCGTGCTGCCGGTTTCGTTCACGCATGGCGGCGCGCGGCTGTTCGTGTATTGCTTCGCGTTATTTTGCATCGCGAAGTGGGCGGTCGCGGTGCGCTTCAATCAAACGGTGCGCGAAGTCACCGTCGATCTCATCCTCAGCCGCTTCGCGATCATCGTCGTTGCCGAACTCGCGGCGGTCATCATCGGTCAGCGCCCGGGCGACCATTACCAAGAATCTCAAAACCTGCTGCTCGCGGTGTGGGGCCGCTGGGACGCCGTGCACTATATCGAGATCGCGACGATCGGTTATCACGGCACCGACATGGCGTTCTTCCCGTTGTATCCGCTGCTCATCGCGGGGCTCGGTTCCGCCCTGGGCAATCATTTGGTGGCGGGGCTGATTATTTCGAACGCCGCGCTCTTTTTCGCACTGCTCTTCCTCTACAAACTCGTCGAACACGAATTCGACCGGGGCGTAGCCAGACGCGCCATCTTCTACATCTCGATTTTCCCGACCGCCGTCTTTTTCTCGGCCGTCTACACCGAGTCGCTGTTCCTCATGCTCACCGTAGCGTCGTTTTACTACATGCGCGAACGGCGTTTTTGGGTCGCGGGCATCGTCGGATTCTTCGCGGCGATGACGCGCGTCGAAGGCGTGCTGCTCATCGTACCGTTCGTCATCGAATGGGCCACCGCGAATTGGAAGCCGACCAAACGCGCGCTCATCGACCTCATTCCGCTAGTCTTCATCGCACTCGGCATCGCGGTATACATGGCGTACTTGTGGGTGCTCAATGGTGACACGCTGTACTTCTCGCACGTGCAGTCGCACTGGAACCGCCAGCTGGCCGCGCCGTGGACGTCCGTGCTGACGAGTCTGCATAAGATTGCGACCGCGGCGAACGGCCAAACGATTGCCAACCAAGCCATCGAACTTGGTTTTACGGCACTGATGATCGGCGTGCTGATCGGCGGCTGGCGCAAACTCAAACCCTCATACATCGCGTACATGGGTCTGTCGATTCTCGTGCCGATGTCCACTTCGAGTTTGATGAGCATGCAGCGATTCGCGCTCGTGCTCTTCCCGATGTTCGCGATTCTCGCGCTGTGGGGCCGGCGGCCGTCGGTCAACAACGCGATCGTCGCATTTTTCCTTCCGCTTCTTGGACTGTTTACCGTGCTCTTCGCCGATTGGTATTGGGTTGGATAGAGTGAACAACATCACGCAACGCCGGGGACTCCGGCAGTTCGTCAAGTTCGGCATCGTCGGCAGTACGGGGCTGGTCGTGAACTTCGTCATCTCGCACGGCATACAGCGCGGTGCGCCGGGTTTTCCGTGGGCCGGGGATTTCGCCATCGGCTATTTGGCCGGCGGTATTTCGAACTGGTACTTGAACCGCGTATGGACGTTCCGCTCGAGCGCGAACGCCGCGATTGAAAGCGTGCAATTTCTCTTCGTTTCCGGCATCTCGCTGCTGGTCGGTGAAGTGTTCTACTGGTGGCGCCCGTTCGGCAACCACTTCTCGTTCACGTGGGCAGCCGCCACCGGCGCCGGCATCTTCGTCAACTTCTTCCTCAACAAGTATTGGACGTTCAGAAACGCCGCGTAGTCTGGAACGTCGCGCTGGCGGCAATTCTGCTGCTCGGCCTTGCGCTGCGTCTGGAAGGCATTCACAATCCGTTGCTGGATCATCCCGGCTGGCGGCAGGGCGACACCGCATCCATTGCGCGCAACTTTGCGACGCTGCAATACAACGTTCTCTATCCGCAGACCGACTATAACGGCCCGCCGCCCAACTACGTCGAACTCGAACTGCAGATCGTTCCCATCATTGCGGCGACGTTCTACAAGATCGCCGGCGTGCATGAAGTCATCGGCCGGCTCACGACGATCGCGTTCAGTTTGGGAACGGTCGCCATACTCGCATTTTTCGGCCGCTGGCTGTTCGCGAGCGAACTCGCCGGACTGTTCGCGGCGCTGTTTTACGCGATCATGCCGGGCAGCATTTACTATGGCCGCACCTTCACACCCGACGCGACCATGGTGTTCTTCCTTACGGCCGCTCTGTACGTTACCGCGCGCATGCTGGTCGAGCAGGAACGCTGGTCCGCCCGCACGACCGCGCTAGCGACCGCGCTGCTCGCGCTCGCGTTTCTTGCAAAACCGGTTTCGCTGTGCGCGCTCATTCCAATCGGCGCGCTCATCGTCGAGCGCGCGGTGAGCGGGCGTACTTTCCGATGGCCCGCCATCGCCGTATTGCTCGTCGTGCCGCTCGCGCTTTTGTACGGGTACGACCGCGCCGTCGCGGCGCATGCGGAGTGGCATTGGGCTTCGGGCATTACGCGGCTGCACGTGCTTCCGGCACTGTACACCTCGCTCACGAACGCTCTGGCGCTCGGCATCAAACTTTTGCGTTTCAAGACCGTGCTGGGTTTGCTGATGCACGTCATGATTGGCCCCGCCATCAGCGCGATCGCGATCCTCGGTTTCTTCCTTATGCCGGTAACGGTGCGAACGCGCACGCTCCTGTGGGGCTGGCTCATCGGTGGTTTACTCTATACGTACGTCGTGGTTACGGTCGAGCGCGTCGATTACTACATGTTCTTGCTGCTGCCGCTCGCGGCGCTTACCGCCGCGGGCTTCTTCGACCGCCTGGCTACCGCGGTTCGGCAAAGCACGCTGGAACGCTCGATAAAGATCGGCGCGGCGGCCGCGGCGGTTCTCGTGCTGGGCGGCGTGGTGTACCAAAACCGCCGCATCATTCAGCCGTACTATCGCTACAACAAATCGGTCTACCGCTACGCGATCGCGCTTAACCAGTTACTCGCACCGAACGCGATCATCGTCATGGGCCACTACGATCCGTCGATCTTGTACTACATTGGGCGCTACGGTTGGG
>JBKPMZ010000368.1:0-2327 GCA_046732415.1 Vulcanimicrobiota bacterium | reverse complement strand
CCACCTGGGACGCCGTCCGAAGGCGGGAGTGCACGCGCTGGAGTTCGTAAGGGGCGCCTAGCATGTCATTGTTGGCCCTGGACGTCGGCAGCAAGCGTATCGGCGTTGCCGTCGCCGATCCCACCGGCACGTTCGCGCTGCCGCTCACCGTCATCGACCGGACGAATCTCAAAGCGGACTTGCAGCGAATCTCGGAGCTCGCGGCCGAGTATAACGCCAAGGAGATGGTTGTAGGAGATCCCGTCACGCTTTCGGGAGCGCGCGGACCGGCCGCCGAAAATATCGATCGTTTCGTCGAACAGCTCGCGCGCGTGTTCGGCGGGCACATTCATCGCGTCGACGAGCGCATGACGACGGCGCAAGCGACCAAAAGCCTCATCGCAGCCGACGTGAGCCGTTCCAAGCGAAAAACGGTCGTCGACAAGATGGCGGCCGCGCTCATCCTGGAAACGTTTCTGACGCGCCGCCGGAGCGGCGCGCCTCAGTGATGCGCGCGATCAAAATCATCGCCACGCTCGTCGCGCTTGCAATACTTGCCGGCGCAGCGTGGTTCGCGTACGCGATTTGGGGAGATCGCTCGCATCCAAACACCACCAAGGACATCGTCGTCGCGCGCGGTTCGACCTTCCACGACATCACCGCGCAACTCGCGGATGCGGGAATCATCGCCAACCCTACGGCATTTCGTGTGTACGCGAAATTCCGGCACGCCGATACGAACGCGCACGCGGGCGAGTTCCGTTTTCCGCCCCGTCAGACGCCCGCGCAAGTGCTCGCGCAACTCGAAAGCGGCGGCGCGCAAGTGGCAAAGTGGGTCACGATTCCCGAAGGCTTTACCGCCAAGCAAATCGCACAGCGCTTGCAAGACGAAGGCATCGGCAGCGCGCAAACGTTCACGCAAGCGTTTCTTCATGATTCGATTGTCGTCGGCGGCACGCGCACGAAAAATCTGGAAGGCTTTTTGTTCCCGAGTACCTACCTGATTCCGAACGACGCCTCACCCAAAACGGTGGAAGACATTCTGACCGCGCAGTTTCGCAAGGAACTTCCCAAGGACGCCGCACGTAAAGCGCGCGCGCACGGTTTGACGGTTCCGCAGGTCGTCACGCTGGCCTCGCTCATCGAGCGTGAGGCCAAGGCGGACGACGAGCGCGCGCTCATGGCCGGCGTTTACTACAATCGGCTGCGCCTGGGCATGCCGCTGGAAGTCGACGCCACGATAGAGTACGCTCTACCTGAGCACCATGACGTCATCACGTACGGGGACCTCAAGATCGATTCGCCGTACAACACCTACCTGCATGAAGGGTTGCCGCCAACGCCCATCGCCAATCCAGGCGAACCCTCGCTGCGGGCCGCCTTCAATCCCCAGCCGTCGCCGTATCTCTACTACGTCTACAAAGGCAACGGCCATCACGCCTTCGCGCGAACGCTCGCCGAGCAGAACGCGAACATCGCTAAGTATTTGAAGTAGGAGAGCCTCATGTCAAGCAACGGCGACGCCGGCAAACCCCAAACGTTGGAACTGCGCGACGTACTCGTGATTCAGACCACTGACGAAAAACAACTCGAGTTCGAAGTCGTCGGTTTGGTGGAGGACGAAGAGAACAACGCGTATGCCGTGCTGTACTGCGAGAAAGAAGACGAGTTCGTTGTGACCGACGATAAAGGCAATCTGCTCGAAGACGACGATCTCGCACAGGAGATTCTGGACGACTTTTTCGTGCTTGCGGAAGAGTCCGGCGGAGAGGGGGCCGCCGAGTAATTCGCGCGCTCTTTCTTTCGGCGAACGTCGGCGTCGGACATACGTCCGCGGCGAACGCGCTGCGCGGCGCGCTGGCGGAGCTCGATCCACATCTCGAATCGACGGTCGTCGACTCATACAAGTACGCGGCGTCGGTCGTTTCGCGCGTCGTTTCCGAAGGCTATCTGCGCATGGTCAAAACCATTCCGCAGATGTACCGCTTCCTGTATAACCGTGCCGAATTAGCGACCGAGGTCGGGCCGTTTCGCGCGTGGGCGCATCAGTTTACCGCGGCAAATCTGCGTCCGCTGCTGCAGGAGTGGCGGCCAGACGTCGTGATTTGCACGCATGCGTTCCCGTGCGGTGTCATGGCGGAATACAAAAAGCAGTTTGCGGACGCGCCGCCGGTCGTTGGTGTGGTTACCGATTTTGCCGTGCACGCGTTTTGGATTCACACGAATATTGAAATGTATGCGGTCGCGACGCCGGAGATGCGCGCTACGCTGATTGCGCGGGGCGTTCCGCGAGATCGCATCATCGTGTCGGGTATACCGGTGCGGGGCGAGTTCTCGCAGCCGTTCGC
>JBKPMZ010000367.1:0-2772 GCA_046732415.1 Vulcanimicrobiota bacterium | reverse complement strand
ACACCGGATTATATTCGTCGGCAGCGTCAGATGTGTATAAGAGACAGGATCGACCCGACTTCACCGATGCCGTTTACTCCGTGGGCAAGGGCGTGACGTATCTGGAGAACGGCTACACATTCCACAAGATCAACGATGCGCAAACGCATCTCAGCACGCGGCAACTCCCCGAGTCATTGTTGCGACACGGCCTGACCAATGAGTTCGAGCTGCGCATGAAGTGGAACGGCTACTTAATGACAGACTTCGAAGACCTGACCAACGGCGCGCACTTGACGCAGTTCGGCGGCGAAGACCTTGACCTTGGTTTCAAGTGGGAACTGATCCAGCAGAGCGGCTGGCGGCCGATGTTCAGCGTCGTAAGCGGCATACTCGTGCCGACAGGTACGCGCGGCGTATCGGCCAATGGCGTAGAGCCGCATATCAACCTCGTGTACGGCTGGGGGCTTCGCCGTTGGCTGTATCTCAAGGGCCAATCGGGCGTCGACTTCCTCAAGGTCAGCAACTCACCCGTTACCGTCATATCATCCGTGGTGCCAGGCTTTGTGGTGGAACGCACGGCACAGGATTCCTGGCACCAGTCGTTCTGTTTCCTCTCGCAATGGACCAAGCGCGTCGGCGCCTTCCACGAGTGGTTCATGATCCAGAACACGGGATCGGGTGATACGCGCGCCCAGCATTTTTTCGATATGGGAACATATATTTACATGACGCCCAACGTTCAATTCGACGCCCGCATTGGCAAGCGCGTCAGTGACCGCGTGAACGACACGTTTACGGGAGCCGGTTTTTCAGCGCGTTGGTAAGGCGATTCGCACGAATGGCGCTTTGCTCAATCATTCGTGCAAGACTTGGTAGACCATTTCTGCCAAAAACCAAACACAAACTGCGATCGACAGGCCTGTGACAATATCGGCCCATACTTCGCCGAAGGTCCGCCACAGGGAGTTCCGTGAAGCAATGGCGTCTTCACTTTCTCTCGTTGCGTTCTGAATCGTGCGTATAGACGGATTGGAACCGGCTGGCATCTTAATTCGAGGTTGGGATTCAGTTCGGCCAATTTCTCGCGCCGTTTGGCTTGCAGTTTTCATGGTATGCCTCCTCTGATAAACGCCGCCAGCGGCGCGTTGTGGTCAGTTGTCGGATTCGCATTCAATCCAGGAAGCGCTGACGGCTTCCGGCGTAATGCTGCGCCGAGAAAGGTGCAGACTTAATCAACATAAGTTACCCGCCACCGCGAGTTTAGACTACGTCGCAGCAGGCTGATCGGGACGCCGATCGCGAATCAGATTTGCAGCAATACGTGCTGCAATTGGAGAGATGAGGCGACTGCTTGAACCCACAGTACAGCGAATGAATCATCGTTGCAAACAGGCCGGGGGGCGATTCCAATGCTTAGCAGGACCGCCCGCACTATGCCATCGCGTGAACGCTTTGTAAGACGAGCGCCGCTTCCTTTCTTCGGCGGCCCCGGCGGCGTGGGCATCTCGGCTCGCAAAAAGCCGGCGCTGTTCCCGTCGGACTCGGGCGCTGTTGGGAACGTCGTTTCTGAAACCGCATCCAAAGCCGGCGCGATTGCGGACGCGATCAAGCTTCGTTCAGTAACCGCCCCGCGGGTCCAAGTTGCGGTGAAGGCTAGCAACGCAATGACTGAATGCATGATGCAGGGCATACATGGAGTCTAGCTTGAGTGAAATTGGCAAGCAATCTTCATCAGCGCAAGGAACGTATATGCGTGCAGCGCGGGCACTTAACGCGAGCCGCGTCTGACGATCAGCAGCCGGCCGGCAAGTCGCCGGTTAAGGCGCACTGCCAGCCAGGGTCGGCCGGCCGAGTCGGCGACATAGAAGTGTTGTTCACTGCACGCGAGCTGGCCGCCGGGCAAATGAGCTGAATGACCACTGCTTTCTCAGTGAAGGCCCAATGATTCGAGCGGTCAGCCGGTGGAGTTACCGCTCGAATCGCCGGCCCCCACCGGCGACAACTCGACAATCCGCCGCTCAATAGACCAAGTTTTCTAGCCGATAAGTACTTCAGCACTCCATTTGCCGCCATTAGCAAGCCTTTGGTTGCTGCCACACCGTCCCTGCGCCTGAACTCCAGCAGGCCGCCATGCGGGGACGGTTTTTTTATGGCTGACGCCCCGTAGGGGCGTTTAATTTAGCGGAAGCCAGCCGCAGATCGACGATAGTTTGATCTTGTTGTGTAATCGGTCTCGTTCCCCTTGAATTCGAACGACTTGATCACATCGCCCAGAGCGTCGTACTGGACCGAACTGCTCGGCCCCGCCTGTTCCCCCGCCGACTGAATTGGGCAGCTGCGTGCTCGTCTGCTGATTGTCGGCGTCGTACCCGAGCGTCGTCAGCCGGCTCATCGGGTCGGTGATGGTTGTCAGGTTGCCAGCATTGTCGTGCCCAAAGGTGGTGATCGTGTAGTTCGTGCCGCCCGTCGGGTCGGGTTCGGTCAGCCTGTTGAGCTGCGGATTGTCGCCGTCGCTGCCAGGATCGTAGGCGTAGCTGGTGACGTACGCAAGCGGATCGGTCACTTGCATCAGATTGCCGCGAGGGTCCCAGACTTGGCTCGTGACCGGCCGCACGTTGGGCTGGTTGGGATCGGGCGGCGGGTCTTGCTGCTGCACCAGCCGATCCAAAGCGTCGTATGTGAAGTTGGTCACACGGTTGAGTTCATCCGTGTAGGTCGCCGGGTTGTCGTTGGCATCGTACGTCCAACTGACGCTAGGCTGGTCGCTCGTGCCGACCGCATACACGACGC
>JBKPMZ010000366.1:0-2943 GCA_046732415.1 Vulcanimicrobiota bacterium | reverse complement strand
GCATCCTGGTGCATCACGACGGGTCGGGACACATCACCGCAATCGATCCCATTACCGGACACGTGCTCTACATTCGCGACTTGCATTCGATTGCGTCGATGACCGCGGCGCTGCCCTTATTTGGGGGCCGGTACGTGACGGCCGGCGTGATGGACAATGCCGTCTGGCAAATCGACGCGCGCACCGGTCATGTGTATTGGCGTGCGAGTCCGTTTCCGGCGAACGCTTCGGGCATCGGCGATTGTCCGCTCGCGAGCGACGGCGCGCGCGTATTCGGCGATTACGTGCTGTCATTGCCGCCATATACGCACAGTATCGTCGGGCACAGCGTGCGCGAGCATGCGTATGCGCTCAACGCAAAAACGGGCGCGCTCGCGTGGGACGTGCCGTTGGAAGATGGCATATTGGTGCCGCGCAACGAGTCGGGCATTCCACTGGTTTCGAACGGGCTGCTCTATATCGGCGGTGCGGTCGCGCCGTGGGCGAACGCGCTCGACGTGCGCAACGGGCGCTTGATCTGGCGCAAGAAGACGCATGGTCCGGTGAAGGGCGGCTTCGCGCTCAGCGGCGGAGCGCTGTATTTTGGCGATTTTGCCGGCTATCTGTGGGCGCTGGATGCGCGCAGCGGTGCTCAGATCGGCAAGAAAGCAATGTCGAGCGGCTTTAACGTCGGCTCGCCGATCATCGTCGGAAGCACGCTGATCATCGGCAGTAAGACGGGCACGGTGTACGCGGTCCCCCTGCAGAGCATCCGCACGAGCCACGATACGTAAACCGGCATGAAGGCGATCATCGTTGCCGCGGCGTGCGCGGCGTGCATTGCGTTGACGCGCACGCCGGTTCTCGGCGCGCAGGAACATTGGACGCAGTTTCGCGCGCGCGCATCGAACAACGCGGTTATCGGCGGCAATCTCAAGGTGCAGTGGGAAGTCGTCACCGACGGACGGATTTCCGCCAGTCCGACCTTCGCGCACGGCACGCTGTTCATCGGGACCAACGCCGGGACGCTCTACGCGATTCACGCGGCAAGCGGACAGATCGTGTGGAAGCATCACGTCGCAAATGCGCTGATGAGCGCGCCGCTGGTGTACCGCGGCTTGGTTATCGTCGGAGAAGGCAATGCGGGAAGTCCGTACGGACACGGCGTGGGGCCGGCGCACGTTGGTTCGGGCGAAAGCGCGCTCATCGCCTTCGACGAAAAATCGGGAGCGATTCGCTGGCGCGCGCTGCTGCACGGCAGCGGCATGCCGACGCCGGCGATTGTGTCGGGAGTGCTCGTGCATCACGATGGTTCCGGCCGCATCACCGGGATGGATCCGATGACCGGCCGCTTATTGTACGAACGCCGCGTGCATTCGGTTGCGTCGATGTCGGCGGCCGTGCCGATCGAAAAAACGCGCTTCATTACCGCGGGCGTTCTTCATAATGCCGTGCTGAAGATCGACGCAAAAACCGGCGCGGTGATGTGGCGCAGCAATCCGTTTCCCGAACACGCGTCGGGAATCGGCGATTGTCCGCCCGCAACGGACGGCCGCCGCGTCTATGGAGAATACGTCGTTTCGGAGACGTCAAGCGCACAGGCCGAGATCGGCGAAAACGTGCGCGAACACGCCTACGCGCTCGATGCGCAAACCGGGAAACTGTTGTGGGACGTCGCGCTTGAATCCGGACCGCTGCCGATTCGCAATGAGTCCGGCATTCCGGTGGTGCATAACGGCGTGCTGTACGTCGGCGGCGCCGCCGCACCGTGGGTGAATGCCATCGACGCAAAGACCGGGCACCTACTATGGAAGAAGCAGATTTACGGGCCGGTGAAGGGTGCGTTTGCACTCAAGCGCGCTGCACTATACTTCGGCGACTTCGCCGGTTACTTGTGGGCGCTGGATGCACGCACCGGCAAAAAACTCGGCGTCAAACCGATGTCGACCAGTTTCAACGTCGGCTCGCCGATTATCGTCGGTAAGACGCTCGTGATTGGCAGCCTGACCGGTTCGGTGTATGCCGTGCCGCTTCAGGCAATTCGCGAAGCGAACTTGTAAGCTCGCCTTCCCGGCGAGCAACTGCGCGCGATGATGGAAAACGGCCGCACGCGGGCATATAGTCTGCCACGCGAGCATGCCATGAACAAAAGCCTCGTCGCGACCACCCTGGGACTGCTGGCGGCGTGTGCGGCGCACCCGCTTCAACGCGGCGTGCAATTCGTCGACGACGCACGCGTTGGCCAATCGCTCGATCATTTTGCGTACGCGGGGCGGTGGGAACACCAATCCGCGCATGCGGACGGACGATACGCCGCCACGAGCACGCGCAGCCATCATTCGGGAGACAGCGTCACGCTGCCGTTCGACGGTTCCGTCGTGCGCATCTTCGGCGTGCGCGGACCGAATGGCGGTTCGGCCGCCGTCGGCATCGACGGACAGTACTACGGCGATGCGGCGTTCTACTCACCGAAAAAGCAAGCGCACGTGCTGGTCTTCAGCAGCCCGCCGCTGCCCGAAGGCACGCATACACTTGGGCTTGTGGTGAAGTTGCCGTCGCCGGGCACGCATCGCGCGTACGTGAATATCGACGACGTTGAAGTCGTGCATCACCAATAGGGAGAAGCGTTATGCTGCCGTTTCTGCGTTTTTGCGTATCTGCGTTGACCGCGATGTTCGTGCTGAGTGCGTGCGGATCGGGTTCGCACAGCGCGCCGGCGCAACAGTCGCGCAACACGATGACGATTACCGCACCGGCGAACTATACCGAGCACAGTTATCGCGGCAAGCCCGACCTCGGCCTGACGCTTGCGATCGTTCAGGCGGGCGGCGGTCCGCGGCATTTCGATAGCAATCGCCTCTTCAAAACGCTGGCGGGACCGCATGCGAAAGGGGAGGCGGCGAAATTGGAACGCCTCTACGGAAAAGCGCGAATGGCTGCCTTTATGGAGACGTTCACGTATGC
>JBKPMZ010000365.1:0-1504 GCA_046732415.1 Vulcanimicrobiota bacterium | reverse complement strand
TATTCGGCGTGGTTTGCGGCGTCTCCGGAACGGGCAGATCGCAACTGCCCTTGAAACCGGTGAAAGCTTTGTCGAAAAGTTCGACGATGCGATCGTGATCCACGTTGCCGGCGGCGGCGACGACCACCGAGTTGGGCGCATAGTGTTTGCGCATGTGCGCGCGCAGATCGTCGGGCGTGAGTTTGCTCACCGTGTCGGCAAAACCGATCGTCGGCGAACCGAGATCGCTGCCGTGCCACATCGTTTGAATGAAGAGATCGTGGATCAACTCGTCCGGCGAGTCTTCGTACATCTTGATCTCTTCGAGGACGACCTTTTGCTCTTTGGCCAGTTCCTGCGGGTCGAACGTCGAGTTCAGGAACATATCCGTCAACACGTCGACCGCCAGCGGAACGTGCTGGTCCATTACTTTGGCGTAGTAGCAGGTCGTCTCTTTATCGGTGAACGCATTCAAATTGCCGCCGACGCCGTCCATCTCTTCGGCAATCTGCCGCGCCGTGCGGCGCTGCGTTCCTTTGAAGAGCATGTGCTCGACCAAATGCGAGACGCCGCGGCGCTCCGCTTCTTCGGCGGCGGAGCCGACATCGGCCCAGATTCCGAGCGAGGCGGACCGGAAGGCGGGCATAGATTCGGTGACGATGCGCACGCCGTTGGTGAGGACGCTCTTACGATACATGAATGGTGCTCCGGCGCCTATATGTGATTGCTGACATGATTGCTCCCCTTGGGCGCCGCAGTTGTGTTAAAAGCTCCACGTTCCCAGTCCTGGTCCCAAAAGACGCCGTTCCCTCGCCGCAAGCGCCGGAGCAGCGATTGCGCTCTCTCGCCGCGGCGTACGGTGACCGTGAACACGAGGCGGTACGTGGGCTTGGCCAAATCGCCCGCGACGACCACGCCCTTGCCGACGCTGAGCGGGACGCTCGTCCATACGTCGACCTCTTCGACCCGAGCCACGGCAAACGTGCGCTGCACTAGGCCGGAGATTTCGTCGAGAAATTCCGTGCGCGTGAGCGCGTGGTGGAAGTGCATTCCCGAGACGTGTAAACCGGCCACGTCGTGCCCGGCTATGCCGTCCGCATACACGTTGAGAACCTGCGCCGGCCACTGCGTGGCGAACAACGCGCGGCCGATCTTTACCGCAATCGGTTTGCGATTTCCGGCCGCGCGCGCGTAGGCGTCGCTGCGGTCAACGCCTGGACGCGCCGTCGGAAACAGCACCTGCGCAACGAGAACGAGCGCGCTAATAGCTTTGAGCAAAGTACGCGTTCACCTTGGCGGGCTCGCCGCACGCAACGCACGCGGCGCCCGCTTTTTGCAGCGGCCGCGTATTGCGAGTCGTCGCGCTGGTTTGCGCCTTGACGTTCGCTTCGCACTCGGCGCGTCCGCACCACGAAATGTCGATCATCCCGGCTCGGCTGCGGCACTTCTCGAAAAACTCGTCACGATCGCTCACCGCAAATGTGTGCGACTGGAGAAACGCCTTGGCTTGTTCGAACAGTGAGAT
>JBKPMZ010000364.1:0-6459 GCA_046732415.1 Vulcanimicrobiota bacterium | reverse complement strand
TACCACGACTGGTCGTCCATATCCATTTCGACCAGAACATAGCCCGGAAACACCTTCTTGGGCGTGATCTTGCGCTTGCCGTCTTTAAACTCGACTTCGTCTTCCATCGGAACGAGCACGCGGAAAATTTTGTCCTGCATGTTCATCGAATGGATGCGGCGCTCGAGATTCGCCTTGACTTTATTCTCGTAGCCCGAATACGTGTGGATCACGTACCAGTGCTTGCGGTCGTCTTTGCCGCCGCGCGTGCGCACTTCTTTGCGCTCGTCCTGCAGCGAATCGTCGGCATCGGCCGAGCCTTCGATTTCGTCGGCGATAACCGCGGCTTCGTGCAGTTCGTCGTCGTGCGCGGACTCACTGAGCGCCTGCGCTTCCGACTCGTGCGTCTCTTGCGTTATCGCGAACTGGTCGCGATCTTGATCCAAAGAAAAATCGGTCATTGTGAGATCGGGGGATGAACGAAGGTGAAGAGCCAGCCGAACAACTGGTCGGCCCCGAAAGTGAACAGCCCGATAGCCACGACCAGTACGATCGTCAGCACCGTCGCGGAAACCCACTCTTCGCGCGTGGGCCACGTAACGCGCTTGAGCTCTACCCAAACGCCGCGCACGAACTCTTGCGCGCTCTGATTACCGGCGGCGCGCACCGGCGCAGCGGCGGCTGGCGCGGGCTTCTTCTTTCCACCATCCGGCGAGGAGCCGGGGGCTTTGTTCATCACGAGGTTTCTCCTAGGAGAGATTGGCAGGGCGGACAGGACTCGAACCTGCAACAACTCGTTTTGGAGACGAGGACTCTACCAATTGAGCTACCGCCCTATAGTGCGTCCCGTTAGCATCGCAGCGCGACGCGCATGTGCGATGACGCCGGGTTGTTCCGAGTTGCTGCTTACTTGGTTTCGCGGTGCGGCTTATGGCTGCGGCAAAACCGGCAGTACTTGCTCAGCTCGAGCCGTTCAGTGGTCTTCTGCTTGTTTTTTTGCGTGTTGTAATTGCGGCGTTTGCACTCAGTGCAAGCCATGACCACCATCACGCGATTCTCTTTCTTCGCCACGTTCCTCTACCACACAACGTAAATAAAACGGACCGGCGGTCCGTTTGACAACCCAGTATAGCACAGCGGAGATTGCCCCCGCAACCGCCACCCCAAACTTCGCCGCCGCTCGCCTCCGAATGGGCGTGGCCGGATGCTGGTTCACCGACGCTGGTCTGCCATTTTCGATGGGCTTACCGGGTACTGTGCCGGCGACGCTGTCTACTGCCCCAAGAGGCGTGGCCGGATGCTGGTTCACCGACGCTCGTCTGCCATTTTCGATGGGCTTACCGGGTACTGTGCCGGCGACGCTGTCTACTGCCCCAAGGGGCGTGGCCGGATGCTGGTTCACCGACGCTGGTCTGCCATTTTCGATGGGCTTACCGGGTACTGTGCCGGCGACGCTGGTCGAGCCCCGCAGGGAGGACCCCGAGAGGCGAGACGCGAGGCGGGCGCGCCATGGATGGCGGAGCACGCCGATCGCAGGCACAGTACCCGGTAAGCCAAACCCCGCGCCCGGGCGGAATCGAACCGCCAACCTCGGCCTTAGGAGTGCCTTGCTCTATCCAATTGAGCTACGGGCGCGCGATGCCGGACCTGTGGGTATAGCCCGCGGCCGCCGTTCACCCCTTGCGGCGGTAGGCCACGAAGCGCTCCACAAAATGCGGGTCGAACTGGGTTCCCGAGCAGCGCTCGACCTCCGTGAGCGCGGCGCCCTCGTCGATGCCGCGATGGTACGGCCGATCCATCACCATCGCGGAGAACGCGTCCAAAATGCTGATTGCTCGCGCCAGCGGGTGGATCTGCTCGCCTCGAAGCCCGGCCGGATAGCCCAGACCGTCCCAGCGCTCGTGATGCTGCCCAACGATGTCGGCAACTTCCGCGAACGCGTCGTATCGCGAAAGAATGTTCTTTCCGAACTCGGCGTGATATTGAATTGCACGGTACTCGTCGGCCGTCAAACTGCTGGGTTTGACCAGAATGCGATCGGAGATGAGCAACTTTCCAACGTCGTGCAGCAAACTTGCCTGTAATATTTTCGCGAGATCGTCGCCGCCGAGATCCAGGTTGAACTCCGCCCAATGTTTCGCCATCGAATTGACGTGTACCAAATGCACGCGCGTAAACGGATCGCGATCCAGCAGACTGTCCACGATAGTTTCAATACCGGAATAGACGCCGTGCAGTTGGTATGCGTCGATGTCGTCTTCTCCGACCGGGTGCCCGCCTTGCTTGCGGCTCAGCCGCGTGCGATGTTCGCAGAGCGCCAGCAGTTCGCTTCGCGAAGACGCGTCCAGCGGTGCGAACGCGTATCCGCAGGCTACCGAAATCGGAATCGTCTGGCCGTGTCCGCGATACGAGAGTCGCCGGCAGCGGTGTTCAATGCGCCGCACGACGTCGATACTTTGTTCTTTTGGACGCGCCGCGAGCAGCATCATGAAAACGTCGCCGCCGACTCGTCCGATCGACGTCACTTCGTTGCTGAACTCGTTCAACGCACCGGCGATAGTGCGAAGAACGCCGTCCCCCTCGGGATATCCATACGTGTCGTTGAACATCGCAAAATTCGTGACGTTGAGCATTACCGCGGCAGCCGGTTTGCTCGACGTGGTTCGCGCGATGAGTCCGTCCAATTCGCGCAGCAGGCGCGAATGGCTTACAAGACCCGTGAGCGGATCGAAATCGGCGGTGCGCAGCAGCGCGCGGTACATGCGCTGATTTTCGACCGCCACCGCAAGATAATGGCCAATGGCGGCAATCAGTTCGACTTCGCTTTGATCGTACGCATCAGGCTGCGTGCTCTGTACGGAGAGACAGCCGATGACTTTCGCCGACGTGCGCAGCGGCACGAATATCGCGGCCATCGTGTCGTCGGTTTCGGGCCGGTCCAGATTGATCGGAATGCGCTGCGCACCAACCCATTGCTCCGGACGATTGCCCCAGATAATCTTGCCCGTGCGAATCACTTCGAGCGAACGCGACTCTTCCTCGAGGCGGATATGCGGCGCGCGCTTGATCACGCCGTGGTCGTGAAAATACTCGATGGTGTGGCTGCCGTCGTGCTGCTCGAGCGCGATGAAAACGACGGACGCGTCGATGTAATCGGCGAGCACTTCACATAGGCGTTCGAACAGCTCGCCCAAGGAAAGGTCCGCGGCCAGCAGCGTCGCCGCCTGGCGTACGAGCGCCCGGTCGCGCTGCTCGCGCGTACGTTCCGAAACGACGAGGTCGTCTGCCGCCAAGAGGTCCCTCCGCTGCGTCTTGTTCGTTTTCCGCCCGCGCAGCCGACTTCCCGCGTTCCCGCAGGCCGCACGCAAATAAATGCGGTACAATGGGCAGCGTGCACGGAGTTGGAAAACCCGGACAAGCGGAGGCGGCGGACTACGATCTGCTAGAACGCCAGGCGTCCTCGCTGCTCGAAGACGTCGGAGATTTTCTCGCCAACGCCTCGAATTTCGCGGCGTTCGTGTACCACTCGCTGCCCGACGTGAATTGGGCCGGCTTCTACTTTCCGGACGAGCGCGGTTTGGTTCTCGGTCCCTTCGGCGGAAAACCCGCATGTACTCGTCTGCCCAAAGGGCAAGGCGTGTGCAATCGCGCGTTCGATTCCGGCAAAACCGTAATCGTCGACGACGTCGGAGCGTTTGCCGGGCATATTGCCTGCGATCCGGCGTCGCGCGCGGAACTGGTGGCTCCCATTCTTAGCGAAGACTCAGTGTACGGCGTCTTCGACATCGATAGTCCGCTGATCGGGCGCTTCACGCAACGAGACGCTCACGGGATAGAACGCCTCGTCGCACAGTTCGTCGCGCACACGCCGCTGCCCGAACGCTATCGCACAACGCGTACGATATCGCGCATCAACGATCGCATCGACGTTCAGACGTGCCGCGATCATCACGTCGTACTGCGCTATCTGGCCGACGAATTGAGCCGCGAAGAGCGCCCCGGCAACATCGGGCCGCTGCTGCGCCGGCTGCGCACGGTGCTCCTGGCCCATCTCAAATTGGAAGACGACTGGCTGTACCCGAGGCTTTCACAAAGCGCGAACGGCATCGTTCGCGGCAAAGCCGAGCGCTACCGCCGCGAAATGGGCGGATTACGCGAACAATTCGAAACCTTGTGGAATGCCTGGTCTGCAGACGGTGCAGTTGCCGCTGGTTTCGATGCGTGGCAACATCAATGGCGGCTGTTTCGCGAGGCGATCGAGGCTCGAATGGCGACCGAAGACGAAGATCTTTACGTCGCCGCCGAAACCGACATCACGTAGCGTACGGAAACGTCGTAGTACTGCATCCGCTGCACGCGAACGTAATTTGATTTGCGCCGGGCTGCAGATCGAAGGTCAGTACGACGCCCGCACGTCCGGCGGAATGCACGCCGCTACCGGTTATGCCAAGCGTCGCCGGATCGGTCCATAATGCTACGCCGTAATGCAGCGCTGCCGGCGCGTTGAACTGGAAACTGATGCTGCCGTTGCCTGCCGCCACGTTCGTGAGCGAAGGAAGTTGCGACGGCGGTACCGTGGGCATCGGCGTGCCGTCGCTGGAAACAGGATAGTCGGAGTACCGGAACACGCGCGACGGCAGCGTATGGCCGCCGATGAACGTCATGCCGCTCGCGGAATCGACGTAGTCGATCGTCGACGGAAAAACAGTTGCATTGCCGACGAGCGCGGAAGCAACGTTCTTCCCGCCGGCGATAAATGGAAACGCCACCGCGCGCGGATTCGCAGAAAAGGTACGCGCGTCAACGGAGGCCTGCGCGAGCGTTTCGATCTTCATGCCGTCGGCAACGGCGCGCGCGTACAGCGCGTCCATGATCTGCGGATCGCCGGCGTTAAACATTTCCTGGCTTTCCTGCTGGGACACGATCGCGATCGGCTGTCCTTGCCCGGCAGCGGCGTACGCGTCTATAACCGCGTCGACATACGGCACGGCGGTTTGGGCGGTAAAACCGGCGCGCTGCAGCAAGTCGTCAGGATCGGTGCTGAACGAAGCGACTTGGCCGGTAAAGTATGCACGATCCAGATCGCGCGCGGTCCATTCGAATCCGAGCAGCGCACAGGAACCGTTGGGCGCGGGCCGTTTGAACGACGAAACATCGGCACAATACGAACCCCACGGCGAGCCGTAATCTTCGAGCGTATCGACGCCGAGGTTATTCCAGGTGATGCCCCAGAAAGCGGTTTCACCAAGCGGCATCGACGCCGCGGGACCTTGCGGATTACGGCCGTCGTCGATTTGCACGAGCACGCGCGGTTTGTACCATGCGAAATTTTTGGCAAGCAGCGATTCAAAACCGGGTTCGCCCTGCACGTCGTCGCCATTTTGCGCGTGTTCTGCATCGTACGGCGTGACGTCGGTGAGATATGCGGTCGAACCGACGAGCCAAGTGAGGGGTACATGATGCGCCTTCGCCACGTTTTCCAAAATCGGCATGCCGCCGAGCGGAAGTTTTTCCTGCAGCGACGCCGCGACGAACACCGTTTGCGTCGGACCTGTCGGCTTGGCCCATGCCGGAATGATCGGCGTGCCTTTGGTTTGCAGCGCATCCGAAGCGCATTTCTCGTGCGCCACGTCGATTGGGGCGAACGCTCCGGCGTTTACGGTGTACCACACGAATCCGTCATAACTCACTTCGCACTGCGAGGTGGAGGCGTCGAATACGCCGACGCCACTTGCTCCGCCGGATAACGGGAGCAGGCGTTCACCGCCGCCGCGGCCCGAGCAAGCGCAAAGCACGCACAAAAGCGCCCCGAGTATGGGCGCCGGACGAAGTCGCATGCCCGACAATTCGCGAGTCAGCGAACGGAGCGCCTGCTTTTCCTGTTTCGGCGTATGCGCCAATACTGTACGAAGATGATGAGCGCGATGATGGCGACGATGGGACCCAGCGAAACGAAGAACGAGATCAGTTGGATGTGGTATGGGTGCGCGTTCGTGTGGACGAGGATCTGCCCGAGTAACACAGCTTCTGTATAGTTCCCTTACGTGAAGCGTTGCGGAACGGGCGGGGAACATACCAAGGCGCGCGAAATATTCGCCTATGGTGCACTTGCTTTTGCTTGCTGCCGCTTTTGCGATTGTTGCCGTGACCTGCATTACGACGATCGCTCGCTACGATGCTTTGCCGGATCGCGTGCCGCTCGGCTTGCATTTTAACGCCGACAGCAGCGGGAACGGTCCGCGCTATATGATTTGGTTCTTTCCGTTCGTGCAGCTCGGCCTCGCGCTCGACGCGTCGTCGCAAAGTTTGCGCGACGCGATATTTTTGACGGCCATCGTAGCGATTCTGTATTTCGCACAAGCGCTCGCGATCGAACTCTCGCTGTACGGACCTTCCCGCATGCGGTACGTGCGGTTCTGGGCGTCCTTCGCCGTACTCATTGCGGCGGGAACGAGCGCTGCGTTCGCGCTGCCGATGCAC
>JBKPMZ010000363.1:0-8533 GCA_046732415.1 Vulcanimicrobiota bacterium | reverse complement strand
CCATGAAACTCGCCGTGCGCTCTGCCGGCCATTTCGGGTCCGGCGGCGTCACGTAGTAGTAGGCTTGCGTCGCGACGGTTTCCAGTGCACCCGGTGAATCTTCCGCCGCCGTGATGAACGCGCGTTCGAACGGCGGCGTTTCGATGACTTTGATATTCGCATCCGCCGGCATGGTGATGATGTGATGCGATATGACGAACGCGCGCAGCTCTTTGAGATCGCTCGTCGCCGTCGCGAGCAGTTGCGATGGCGGCGGATAGTCCTTTGCAAGCGACGAGTACACTTGCTGCGGCGTTTTATCCGGATCGATGTTTTTCGCGGTCGCGATGAACTGCGCACGTGTTTGCGCCAGCGCCTTTTCACCGTAGGACAGGTATTGGTCGACGGGCATGTCCAGCGCGTCTTCGTACTGCAGTTTCTTTTCGTACGCGTCGCGCCCAATCGCAAACGTGCCTTGGGGCTTGAGTGATTCAATCCACTTCGCATAGCTCGCGAGCGCCTGCATTGCACGCGTGTTCGCATTCTTGAGCTGTGCCTGCAGCGCTGCGTCTTCGACGGAAGCGAATGCCAACGGTACGGTTTGCGCAAAGAAGCCGACGCCGCCCTGCGTTTGTTCCGCCGCAATTTGCTGCGTCATCGCGTCGACTGAGACGATGTTCTTCTTAGCCTGCTCGAGCATTGCCGGAATCGCGTTTTCTCGCGCAATGGCGTCGCGCATACGCGTTTGCAGCGGCGCGAATTCTCGCGATATCAATAGGAACACGCTGCCGCTCGCAAGACCGCTGTACATATCCGGATTGTGCTTCCAGTCTTGCACCGTCTGCGAAGAGAGCAGGCTGTCCTTGATGGCGTCGATGATGAGGGTGCGGTCGAGCGCATCGCCGCGCGTCAGCGCCGCCGGACGGATCGCTTCAAATTTCGCCAAATACGCGTTCATCGCCGCGTCGCGGCGCGCGACGGCAGCGGCCGACATGTCATCGAGCCGCGCGTCGTACGTGTGAACGCCGACGGCCGTTGCCTGAACCGGTGATTCCCGAAAGCCCCAGTAGAAAAAGTCGTGCGCGAGCGCTTTAAACCGTGCGTCCGCGCCCGCTGTGCGGGCAGCCGAAGGCGCCGGCAACGCACCGATGAGGCCAATCAGTGCGACCGCAGCCAGAATACGTCGTATGCTCTGCATACGACGGTGCTTCGACTACGCGCCCGCTTGTGCTTTCGCCGCGGGGCGTGCATCGTTCGCCGCGACCGCAGTCTGGCGTACGACCAGCACCGGTGATGCCGCGTTGCGAATCACGCCTTCGGCGACACTGCCCAGCAGCAGCCGCGGGAGCCCGCTGCGGCCGTGGCTTCCGATGACGATGAGGTCGGCGCCGCTGGCCTTTGCATGCTCGACGATGCCCTCGACAGGCGCCCCGTCCAAAACCGCGGTGTCCGCCGGCCAAATCGGCAGCACGCGCTGCATGGCGTCCCGTACCAACGTCTTGCCCTCGTCATCGAGCGCGTCCAAGCATGCGGAAGTCATTGCCGCTTCGCCGAATGCCATCGCCGCCGCTTTCGCGGGGTCGACAACCGTGCAAATACTCAGCACCGCGCGCTGCTCTTTCGCAAATTCGGCAGCGATATCGAGCGCGTGATAGGAGCAATCGGACCCGTCGATGGGCACGAGGATGTGTCTGAACATGCTCGCAGCGTAGCGCCGATGCGGGTACCCCTCGGGAAAAACTCAAGAACACGCTGGGCAAGCAAAAGAGCCTGCCGAAAGCAGGCTCTTTTACGGTTGATGCGGGCGCGCGGCTATTTGTTTTTGAACTTCGCGACGCGCTTTTCGTTGTAGGCGGCGATACCTTCTTTGGCGTCTTCGCTCTTGAACAGCAGCGATTGCAGTTCGCGTTCGAGTGCCAGCGCATCGTTGAGCGGCAGTTCCATGCCGGTCTGCACGCTGCGTTTGATGTGTCCCACGGCCATCGGCGCCTTGTTCGGCGTCGTGAACTGCTTGGCGTACGTCAGCATTTGATCGCGGAAGCTCTGCGCGTCGCCCTCGAAGATGTCGCTGACGATGCCCCATTCCATCGCTTGCTCGAAGCTGTACGTGCGGCCGGTGCACATCAGTTCGATCGCGCGCGACTTGCCGACCAAACGTGCCAGGCGCTGCGTGCCGCCGGTTCCCGGAAGCACGCCGAGCGCGACTTCCGGCAAGCCGATTTTGCCCGCGTCCTGGCGCGCGATGCGGATATCGCAAGCCATCGCAATTTCAAGTCCGCCGCCCACACAATGTCCGTTGAGCGCTGCGATGACGAGTTTCGGCGTTTGCTCCAGTCTTGAGAGCGTTTCGTTGGCGTGCAGGCAGAAATTGTATTTGAACTCCGGCGTCACGCTGTTGAGCATGCCGATGTTCGCGCCCGCGGAGAAAAACTTTTCGCCCTTGCCGGTCAGGAGAATCACCTCGACGTCCTGGTCGAAGCGCGCATCCAAAATCGCCTCGTCCAGTTGGCGCATCATCTCGTGCGTGTACGTGTTCGCCGGCGGATCGTCCATCTCAATGACGGCCACGTGGCCGTCTTTCGAATAATTGATGACGCGTTTGCCGTCGAACGGACGCTGCTCGCGGCCGAACGGCGTTTGCTGGGCCGCCGAACCATTTACTGTCGTGCTCATTTACGCTGCCTCACTCTTGCCTTTGGGTGTGATCCAGTTCGGATCTTTGAAAAACTCTTTGAGCCGCTCCTCGTCTTGTGCGGAGGGCAGCACGCTGGGTGCATACGCGTCCCACTGCTCTTTGGTCAGTTCACGCCCGTCGACCGTCCAATATTGTCCGGCATACGCACCGATCTTGCGGTTGAAGCGGCTGTCGGGCAGATACAGTTTGGTTTCCGACGGATTGACCGCGTTCACGCGTTCGATCGTCTTGCCGCATTCGTCGTAGAATTGCCCGCGCGCGCGTTCGTTCAGATGCTCCTTGTCGACGTCTTCGCCGGCGGCTTTGTCTTCGTCGACACGTCCCTTGATGCCCCACGTGTACGCCCACTGCGCCGATCCGGAATGGTCCGTGCCGAACAGGTCGAGCGAACCGCTGACCCACTTGTTGTAGTATTTCTGCTGCAGTTCCACCGGGATGACGTTGGCCTGCACGATGCGCCGCAATCCCGAGATGCCCGTGCCCATGTGGAACGATTCCTCACGCAGCATCGGACCCATCGATTGCGCGAGTGGCGCAAAACCCGAGTGCGAGAGCATCGTGAGTTGGAATTTTCCGTCGCGATCCATGAAGTTGGTGTACGCAAAGAAATCCAGCCAGTGCGTCACGTCGTCGTTGAACGCGTTGAGCAGGCGGTTCTTCTTCCCGAAGGCGCGGCGTTCGAGCATCTTCTGCGCTTCGATTTTTCCGTCGTGCCCGAAATGGTTCACGAGCAGATGGCACATCTGATAGCCATGGCGCGTTTCTTCCACCATGATACGAACGAGCGAGGCGAGATCGTACTCGCTGGGCGCGTTGTTCACGAGGAAGCGCTGCTGCTCGTTTGAGGCAAACTCGGTGTCACCCTGAAATACGATCATGTTGAGCAGCGCGTCGCGCATGCGCTGGTCGGGAATCTCGAGGATCTTCTCCCAGCGGCGCTCACCCTTGAAGTCGCCGAAGTAGATCTCCGCCTTGGGCAACTCGCCGTACTTGGCCTCGAAGGTGTAACCGGGCATGTACCGTTCGATCAGCTCGCGGTTCAAACCGATGTCCTTCTGCCATTCCTCGAGCAGGTCAATCCAGTCGTCGAAGGTGGATATCCGCGCCATGGAAACTCCTCGCGTGTGTCACGGTACTGTCCCCCGAGGTGTCGAGGGAGCGCTCGTGTGACGGAAATTCGCCGTACCGTGAGAATACTGTCATATAAGACGCCTGATGTCAAGGAGGCGACCACGTGGCTATAATGGCGGACCGCCGGACGGTGACCCGGCCGAACTCGTTTATATACACCCTCTTCGGCGACTTCGTGCACCGCGACCCCACCGCACACGGCGAGCTGTGGGTCGGCGGTCTGATTCGGTTGATGGGGGAGTTCGGCATCTCCGAAGCGGCGGTTCGTCAGGCGGTCTCCCGAATGTCGCGGCAGGGCTGGCTCGGGGCCGCCAAGCGGGGCAACCGCTCCTACTACACCCTCACGGAACGCGGCCGCCGCCGCGTCGAAGCGATCAGCCCGCGCATCTACGGCCCGGTCGTCGAATGGGACGGCCGCTGGCGGATGCTCACGTATTCCGTCGCCGAAAGCCGGCGCGAAGGCCGCGACGGCTTGCGCAAGGACCTCACCGTACTGGGCTGGGCACCACTCTCGGCATCGACCTGGCTCTCCCCGAACGACGCGCTGGACGCGGCGCGCGCCGCCGCCGAAGCAAACGGCGTGCTCGAAAACGTCGACCTTTTCGTAGGCGAGTACCGCGGACCGCACACCGACCGCGAATTGCTCGAACGCTGTTGGGATTTGCCCGCCATCGCCGAGCAGTACCGCGAGTTCATCACGCGATACGAACCGCGGCTGCACGACGAACGCGCGCAGCATGCGTTGCGCGACGACGACGCGTTCGTCGAGCGCATGTGGCTGGTGCACGACTATCGCAAGTTCACGTATCTCGATCCCGGTTTGCCGAGCACGCTGCTTCCGGCGCATTGGCCGGGAACCGTTGCGGCCGCAACGTTTCGCGAATACTACGCGCTGATTTCCAACAAGGCCGAGCACTTCTTCCGCAGCGCGCGAGCGTAGCTATTGTCCCTACGTGCTACGAAGAAGGCATGCAGGAAACGCTCACACTGCGCGAAGCGCAGCCGCATGAACTTTCGGAAATAGCCGAACACTGGCTCGCGATGTTCGAAGAAGTCGGAAAGCATCACGAGCACCAGTTCGCGGCGGGCTGGCGCGAGCGGTTCGTTCGGTACTTCGGCGACCAGATTGCGCGCGGCGATGCGTGCTATTTCGTTGCGCACGACGGCGCGTGCATCGTCGCAACGGCCGGCGCGCTGCTCACCGACGGCTACCCCGCCGCAATTCACGGCATACGCAACGGATACGTGTTCGGCGTGCGCGTCGATCCTCGCTATCGCGGCCGCGGCATCGGAACGCAGCTCACGCAGCGCGCCATCGCGTTCTTGCAAGCACGCAAACCATGGGCAATTCGCCTGCACGCTTCGCCGTTCGGGCGCCCAATCTACGAAAAACTCGGTTTCACGCCGACCAACGAGATGCAGCTGCGCCCGGCATAACGAACAGCCTTCAGCCGGAGGTGACGCCATGGCCACTGCAAGTTTGAGTATCAGCGCAGAAACCGGCAAAGGAATTCGCGAGTATGTCGCACTCGCTCTGGACGTCTTGGACGAAATGGGCATCCGTTACGAGCTCACGCCCATGGCGACGAACATGGAAGGCGAGGTTGAAACGATCTGCCGCGCGCTTGCGCTGATTCATCAGCGCTGCCACGAACGCGGCGCCGCGCGTGTGGGAAGTTTGCTGAAAATCGACGACCGCATCGACACGGCGCAAACGCTCGAATCGAAAGTGCAGCACGTGCGAGAAATGAGAAAGCGCTCCGGATGACCGGAGCGCTTTGCTCGTTATCGGTGAACGCCGCTTAGCGGCCGCCCACGTTGTAGTCCAGTTGCACGCGCAGCGTACGCGGCGCGACCGGGATCATCGGGAACGGAACCGACTGCGTATACGTCCCGTAGCCGCCCGCACCGTTTTCGCCGACGAGCGGCGTACCGGCATTTGGCGTCACCAGTCCGCCGAACGTGTTCGTGTCGAACAGGTTGTACACGGTAGCTTGCACCGAGAGCGGCGTCTTGGGAATCGGACGGCGCAGCGTCAGATCCCAGATCGCAAACGGCGGCTGGAAGTACGTGTTGTTTCTGCCTTGATAGTTCACGCCGATGTGCGCGAACGTGCGATCCGCGAACGTGTAGTCCAGCGCGGCATATCCCTTTAGATACGGAATACACACGGCGCTGCCGCCGTCGCTGCACTGCTGCACGCCGTTTGCCGGCACCGAAAACGACTTCTGCGAAGCCGGAATCGGAATACCCGTCGGAATCGAACGGTTCGCCGTGAGCGAGAGGCGATAGCCCCAGCCCACCAGCGGCTCTTTACGCCATGTCAGCATCGCGAGCTGGCTGGAGAGATTCGCGGCGTTGAGCGGCTGATAGATCACGCTGTACGGCTGGCCCGTCACCGCGGTCGAGGAGTTCTCGAACACGTTGTGCACCTGCGTGTCGATGAGATCGAGACTCAGGATGCTGCCGTCGCCCAAGCGTTTGTCGACGCCGAGATCGGCTTCGTACGCTTTCTCGGGTGCAAGCAGCGGGTTCTTGCCGTTCAGGGCGACGGTTCCCGTCGCGCCCGGCGTGGTGTAAGCGGTACCGCTGACGATACCTGCGTACGGGAACGTGGTCGACGTACCGAGTGCGAGCCGGAACGATTCACCGCCGTGCGGCTGATACGTCAGCGCCACGTGCGGATCGAACGATCCGACGGTGCGTTTGAACGGAACGATCGTGCCTTTATTGGCCGACGTCACCGAAGGCGCCCAGCCGTCGAGATACCACCAGTTTTGATACGCGCCGGCTTTGAGCGTGAGCCGTTCGTTCAACGCGAAATCGCCCGTTACGGAGAGCGCGTTGTATTTCGTCATCGTATCGGGAACCGCTGGCGGCAAACCGCCGGCCTGCGTGGGGTTACCCGCAATGGCGTACGTTTCGTCGCTGTGGTAGTCGTAGTTGAACGTGAGTTGGCTCAGGCCCATCGGATGAATGAACGAGAGCGTCGCGCCGCGCAGTTTGTCGGTTTCCACCGTCGTGTACGGCGTGTCTTCGCACGTCCAGTAGTTGGGATTCGAGCTGCTCTTGATAACTGCGCCGAAGCTCGACTTCACGCATGCAGTCGCCGCCGCCGTATCGGTCGACGGGAAAGACCAGATTGCGTAGTTTGCTTCACCGGAACCGTCGATGATGCGCGTAATCGACCCGCCGTACGGACGCACCAGCAGCGTGTTGCCGCCGATCGCGGTACGGAACTGTGCGGTGAAGAGCGGCATGTTGTTCGTGACGACCGATCCCGGATAGAAGAACATGCCGTTGATCTTCTGGCCCGCCATGCCGGCGAATTGCGGGTTCGTGCATTCCTGATGCTGCGACGCCCCGCTGCCGACAGTCATGCAATTCACGATAGTCGTATTCGGAGCCAGCAGACCGTACGCGCTGCCCTGCGGATTGTAGCCGCCTTGCGAACCGAGAAAACCGAACTCGAGCGATGTCGCGGGCGAGAAATCCCACTTCGCCTTGATCAGCTCGCCTTTGTTCGACTGGCCGCCGCCGAGATCGCCGCAGAACGAAACGACGCCTTGCGCGCCGGGGGTGTTCCACGTCGCCTTGTTCGTCGCGTCGAGCACGCAGCCGTACGTTCCGGTGTACGGCGTGTTGACGCCGGCGATTCCGGCGCCAAGCACGTAGGAGAGCTTTCCGGCGCTTCCGCTGTACAACAGATTCGAGTAGCTGCCGCCCTGTGAATCTTCACCGGTCACCGCATGATACGCCGTATTCTTCGTGTATCCGGGCGTCGTGATGTTCATCGTACCGCCAACCGCAGTACCCGCGAACGGCGTCGTGTTGCCCGGCCCGAGCTGCGCTTCAACGTTGCCGACCAAGAACGAGTTGAAGAACTGCGAGAACCACACGCCGTAGCGGCCGATCGAAACCGGATGGCCCTCGACCAGTACTTGCGTCTCGTAGCCTTGCGCGCCGGCAACCGTGAAACTGGTGTTCGGTGAGCTCGACCCTTTTTCGATGTCGGCACCGGGGATGCGTTCAACCACGTCGTTGATCTGCGGCGAGGCGAGATTCGCGAATTCTTGCCGCCCGGCGATCGCGATTGCCGCGGTGCCGGTGTTGATGGAACTGCGCGCCGACGTCGTGACGCGCGCAATAGTTTTGAGCGACGAAAGGTCCGCCGGCTGCAGCGTAACGTCGACCGGAAGATTCTCGCCGGTGAGCACCGCCAAATCGGTCTGCGTCGCCGTCAAAAATCCGCCTTTGGTAACGTCGAGCCGGTAAAAACCGGCCGGCAGCGTCAACGTGAACTTGCCGGAGGCATCGCTCGCCGTTTTCTGCGTGACCGCACCGCTCACGATGACCGTCGCATCGGAAATCGGTGCTCCGGTCGTGCCGTGCACGGTGCCGGTTATCGTGCCCGTGTTTTCAGCGGCGCCCGCATATGACGGCACGAGCAAAACGGCCGCCATCACCGCGAAAAGTATGAGGCGTAGGTTCATATGCAATCCTTTTCATAAAGAAAAAAGAACCGGCCGCGTGAAAATCGTGGCCGGTTCTTCACTTGTGGTGCGCCAGGGTGCACACCTTGTGGATAAGGAGCGCAATAAAGCGACCTACGTTTCTTCCCCCTCGTGCAAGTGCAGGTGGCAACCATCCTCAGCGTCGCGCAGCACTTCGCGCGCTTCCGCGAGCATCGCCGGTGACAGCGGCACGGCTTGCTCGATGCTGCCGTCC
>JBKPMZ010000362.1:0-4988 GCA_046732415.1 Vulcanimicrobiota bacterium | reverse complement strand
CTATTCGGCGGCGCGTAGCATAACAAGCGGATCCGCCGGGTCCATCACTATCTCTTAAGGAGCAGCCAAGTGTCAGATCGGGGGCTTCGCATCAGCGGCCTGCGCGTGAACGTCGCCGGAAATTCCATCCTCAAAGGCATCGACCTGGAGGTCGAGCCGGGACGCGTGCACGCACTCATGGGTCCGAACGGCAGCGGAAAATCAACGCTTGCCTTTTCGCTCACCGGTCATCCGAATTACGAGATCGAGTCGGGCAGCGTTACGCTCGACGGCCAGGACGTATTGCAAATGGCCGCCGACAAACGCGCGAAAGCCGGCCTGTTCCTTTCCTTTCAATATCCCTCCGCGATTCCGGGCGTGAAAGTTGCGAACTTCATGTTCGCCGCGCGCCAGGCGGTGCGTCCCGGTGCACTCACACCCGCGCAGTTCCGAGCGCTGCTCATGGAAAAGATGGAACTGCTCGACATGGATCCCGGTTTCTTGGGCCGCTACCTTAACGACGGTTTCTCGGGCGGCGAAAAAAAGCGGCTTGAAATGCTGCAGATGGCCGTGCTGGGGCCAAAATATGCGATTCTCGATGAAACCGACTCCGGGCTCGACGTCGATGCGCTGCGTGCGGTCGGCGAATCGGTGAACGCGCTGCGCAACAGCGACGAAGGCAAAGACACGGGCTTCCTGATCATCACGCACTATCCGCGCATTCTGCAGCACATCACCGCCGACGTGGTGCACGTCATGATGGACGGCCGCATCGTCAAGCAAGGCGACGCATCGCTGGCACTGCGCATCGAACGCGAAGGGTACGACACGATCCGCGAGGAGATCGGTCAACTTGCCTAGCGCGCTTGCAACTATCGGCATCCCCGAAAATCTGCAGGGTGTCATTTCGCGGCTGGACGCCGCGCTCGTGCCGCACGACACGCGCGAGCAGCTTCTCGCGCGCTCGTTCGAGCTGCGTTCAGGACGCGAGAAAGCCGGACGCTTCTGGAAAATCGATGTCGATGCGCTCGACTATGGCTCGCTGAACGTCGCGACGTCCGTTCCCGTAAAATTGCACGTACCGGAAAATGCGCGCGCAGTCGTTTGCGACCTGCAGACCGCGCTGCGCACGCACCGCCCCGTCGTCGAACGCGCGGCCGGTTCGGCCGTACAATTTGCGACGAGCAAATTCGCCGCTTTGGCGACGGCACTGCGCAACGGCGGCGTGTTCGTATACGTGCCGGCCGACGCGGCCGTCAGCGGCGAAATCGAAATTACGTACGAGGCCGTTTCCGGCGCGATCTTTCCGTACACGCTCGTCGTACTCGAAGCCGGAGCGCAGTGCACCATCATCGAGCGCGTAACCGGCTCGCAAGATGCTTTCGTGTGCGGTATCACCGAAGTCGTTACCGCGGAAAATGCTACCGTAACCTACGCGGTCGACCAACAGCTGCCGGCCGACGGTCGCGTGCTCTTCACGCGTGGAGCAAAGCCCGGGAAGGATTCGCGAGTAAACTGGGCGGTCTCGGAATTGGGCGCACGGCTTTCGGTCACGACAGTCGACGTTACCGTGGAAAACTCAGGCGTTACGGCGGACCTCGCGTGCATCTTTTTCCCGCGAGACGAGCAGCACGTCGATCTCATTTCGAATATCGCGCACGACGTCGGCAATTCGTTTTCCGAAACGCTCGTCAAGTCGGCCGCAACCGGCCGCGGACAAGCGCGCTATCTGGGCAACATTCGTATCGTGCAGCACGCGCAAGGCACCGAAGCGAACCTTCGTGACGACGCCCTGCTGCTCTCGAAACAATCTCACATCGACTCCGTGCCGGCGCTGGAGATTGCGGCCAACGACGTGAAGGCGTATCACGGCGCGACGGTCGGTGCAATAGACGAGGAGCAGATCTTTTACATGACCAGCCGCGGCATCGACCGGGAATCGGCGGAAAAGATGATCGCGCTGGGTTTCTTCGAGCCTGCGATTGCACGCTTTCCGAGCGAAGCGCTGCGCGGACGGCTGCGCACCGCACTGGAAGAAAAGGTCCGCTCATGATCCGCACCGGCGACGCAAAACTCGAGCGTATTCTCGCCGACTTTCCGATCCTGCACGAGCGCACCAGCCGCGGCAAGCGTTTGGTGTTTCTCGATTCCGCAGCCACCTCGCAAAAGCCGCAATGCGTCATCGACGCGCTCGTTGAGTACTACTCGTGCTACAACGCCAATATTCATCGCGGCGTCTACGAAATTGCGGCGCGCGCGACCGACGCGTTCGAGGCCGCACGAGGCAAGATCGCTCAGTTTTTGAACGCACAGCCGCAAGAGATTATTTGGACGCGCAACACCACCGAAGCGATCAACTTGGTCTCGTACTCGTGGGGCTTGTCGAACCTGAAAGCGGGCGACGCCATCCTCACGACGCAACTGGAACACCATTCAAATCTGGTACCGTGGCAACTACTTGCCGAAAAAACCGGAGCACAGCTGCGGTTCATTCCGGTGGACGATCGCGGCATCCACGTGCTGGACGATCTCGACGACTTGCTCGCCGGCTGCAAACTCGTGGCGCTCTCGCATGTGAGCAACACGCTCGGAACGATTGCACCGCTGGAAATCATCATTCCGAAGGCGCATGCCGCCGGAGCAATCGTGCTCGTGGACGGCGCGCAAGCCGCACCGAACATGCCGGTCGACGTGCAGGCACTCGACGCCGACTTTTACGCGTTCAGCGCGCATAAAATGTGCGGGCCTACCGGCATCGGCGTGCTGTACGGGAAACGCGCGCTGCTGGAAGCCATGCCGCCGTTCCTTACGGGCGGCGATATGATCCGCAAAGTCGAATACGCCTCGGCCACGTTCAACGATCTGCCGTGGAAATTTGAGGCCGGCACCAGCAACATCGCCGATGCCATCGCTTTCGGCGTGGCCATCGACTACTTGAGCGGTATCGGCATGGAATGGGTGCGCGAGCACGAGCGTTCCATCATGCGCTACGCCTTCGACGCGCTGCAGCCGCTGCAAGCACGCGGTTTGGCGATCTATGGGCCGCAAGACCCGAGCCTCGTTGCCGACGTCATCTCATTCAATTTGGGCGACATCCATCCGCACGACTTGGCCTCGCTGCTCGACACGCAGGGTGTGTGCGTACGAGCGGGGCATCATTGCACGATGCCGCTGATGGAAAAGATGGGCTGGCCCGCGACGACCCGCGCGTCGTTCTATATCTACAACACGGAAGAAGACGTGGATGCTCTGGTCGCCGCGCTCCACAGCGCCGCCGACGTATTCAAGCTCTAGGCCATGGACGACTTCTACAGAGACTTCATCCTCGACCACTACCGCAACCCGCGCAACTTCGGACATCTGGAAAAGCCTGACGCACATGCGGAAGACATGAATCCGCTGTGCGGCGATCAAATTCGCGTCGAACTGCACGTGGATCCGAGCGGCAACGTCAGCGACGTCCGTTTCTCGGGCAAAGGCTGCGCGATCAGCCAAGCGTCTATGTCGATGCTCACCGAATCGGTCAAAGGCAAATCGCTCAAAGAAGTCGCCACCCTGCCGAAAGAAGCGGTACTCGAGAACGTCGGCATCGGCATAAGCGCGACACGCATGAAGTGCGCGATGCTCGGCCTCAAAGTGTTGAAAAGCGCGGCCATCGGCGAACTTGCCGGCTGGCCCGACGAAACGTAGCGGTGCACCTGGTCATCTTCGATTGCGACGGCGTTCTGGTCGATAGCGAGCCGCTCGTCAACCGCATCGAAGCCGCGTATTTCACCGAACTCGGCGCGCCGATGAGCGCGCAAGATGCGTGGGACGCCTTCAAAGGGAAAACGGTCGAACAGGTGGCGACGGCGCTCGAAACGCGCATCGGCCGCCCGCTGTCGGTCGAGTTCGGATATCAGTGGGCAATGACCACGGCCCTTGGTCTCGTACGCGAATTGCAACCGGTTCCCGGTGTGATCGCGGCGATCGAACGCGCACAGGCAGCCGGAGCGGCAATCTGCGTCGCGTCACAGTCACCGCTCCCGCGCGTGCGCTTGTGTTTGCACGTCACCGGCCTGGAACGTTACTTTGGCGAGAACGTGTTCACCGCGCAAATGGTGGAACGCCCAAAACCCGCGCCCGATCTGTTTCTGCACGCGGCGCGGCGCATGAACGTACCGCCGGAACGCGCGATCGTTATCGAGGATTCGCCCAGCGGAGTGGCGGCAGCACGTGCCGCCGGGATGCGGGTGTTCGGCTACGCTGCGGACGAAAGCGCCGCGGCGCTGGAAAGCGCGGGCGCAACCGTATTTTATTCGATGGACGCTTTACGGTTTGATCGCGGTTTTGTCCAAGATCTTGCCTGACGCGACCGTAAACGTTTCGTAGTATTCGCCCTTGCCCGTGCGCATGTCGACGGAAACCTTATAGCTGCCGTCGCCGTTGGGCGATTCACTAATGCTCGTGATATGTGTGCCCGAGTCGATGAACGACTCGTCCGGCACGCCGTTCCCCAAATACGAGGAAGCCGTCGTGGGATCGCCTCGTCGCAGCGCGTCTATGTATTCGCGTACGACGTGCGATGCGGCGCCTTCGGTTTGCGCCGGCGGAGCCGACGATGCGCTGGGTTCCGGACGGCGCGCTATCGGCTGCGTGTGACGCAGCCCCGGCGTAGCCGTCGGTGCAGGCGCGGGTGAAGGCGTTGCGGGCGCTACCGTTGCTTGCGGCGTCGCAGTCGGGGTGGGCTGCGGGGTCGGTTGCGGCGTATCGGTCGGTTGCGGTGTCGCAGTCGGCTTTGGCGTATCGGTTGGCGCGGGGGTGTTCGTTGCTTCGGCGGTTGCCTGCGGCGAGGGCGAAACCGGCGGCGTCGCGAGCGGCTCCGGCGTGGGCGCCTGTGCAACTTGCTGCGTCTTCGGCGGTCCGTTGAAGATGCGCGCAAGCGCTTGTCCCAAGAACCAGCCGCCGATGATCACGACAACCGCCGCAAAGATCGTAATGATCCACGGGCTGATGCTGTTGTTACCGCC
>JBKPMZ010000361.1:0-4816 GCA_046732415.1 Vulcanimicrobiota bacterium | reverse complement strand
CGCCACGGGAACACGCTCGAAGCGCTCAATCTGGTGTTCAACAACATTCTGAACGCCGGCGTGAAGAACAATCGCAAGTACTACACGATCGATGCGGAAGGCTACCGCGCGCGCCGAGCGGATCAACTCAAGAATCTCGCCCTGCTTACGCTCGAGCGCTGCATTCGCGAGAAAAAACCGCAGAAACTGGATCCGATGCTTCCGTCGGAGCGCAAGATCGTGCATCTCGCCCTAGCGGACAATCAATACGTGCGCACGGAATCCGAAGGCGTGGAACCGGAGCGCCGCGTCGTCATCTTCCCGAAATAATTTCGTGCCGCACTGATCTGTCATGGATACGATTGCCGCGATCGCGACGCCGCCGGGAAAAGGCGCAATCGCGATCGTGCGCGTGAGCGGGCCGCAAGCCAGGATACTGGCTTCGCGGCTCTTTCGTTGTCGGGGCGACTTACACGAGCGCGTCGCGACGTACGGTACGATCGTCGACGAGAACGGCGCGGCAATCGATAAGGGTTTGGCGATACTCTCGATTGCACCGCACAGTTACACCGGTGAAGACACGCTGGAATTGCACGTGCACGGATCGCCTGTGGTTGCGCGTGAAGTGGTGCGCGCCCTCATTGCGTGCGGCGCGCGCTACGCGGGCGCGGGCGAGTTTACGCGCCGCGCGTTTTTGAATGGCAAGCTCGATTTGCACGCGGCTGCAGCCGTGGCGGATTTGATCGATGCCGAAACGCGATCCGCGGCGCGCGCGGCGCTTGCGAACCTCGGCGGCGGACTTGCGAATGAAGTACGCGCACTGCGGGCGCGCCTGGCGGCCGTTCTGGAAGAACTCGCCGGTGCCGTTGATTTTCCCGATGAAGTGCCCGATCCCGATCGCGATGCGCTCGCGAATGAGCTCGAAGCTATCGCGGTGGAATTGCAGCGCTTGCAGCGCGAAGGCGAAGCGGGACGTCTCGTGCGCGAGGGCGTGCCGGTCGCGATCGTGGGGCCACCGAACGCCGGCAAGTCGTCGCTGCTCAACGCGCTGCTTGGAGAAGAGCGCGCGCTCGTTTCGGAGATTGCCGGGACGACGCGCGATACCATCGAGGAATCCATTACGGTGCATGGCGTGCAAATGCGGCTGATCGATACCGCCGGGATTCGCGAGCACGCGGATCGGCTGGAAACCGCAGGCATCGAGCGCACGCGCAAGGCGCTGGCAGGCGCGCGCGTCGTGCTCGTGGTGCTCGATGGTTCGCAGCCGCTCGGTGCCGATGCGAGCGCGCTGCTCGATGAAACGGCACACCGCCGGCGCATCGTGTTCGCGAACAAGTCGGATCTGGGCGATGCCGGCGCCGCTGCGCTGGACGGCGTCGCGCACGTCACCGGAAGCACGCGGGCGCACGAATCACTCGAGCGCATCCGTACGGCGCTGGCTGAGGCGGCGTGGGGTGAAAACGCACCGGACCTGGAGCGCCCGCACCTGGCCTCGCTCGCCGAGCTCGACGCGGTCGCGCAGGCGCTCGACGCGCTCGCGCACGCGCGCCGGACGCTGCGCCTTGGGGAGCCCGTCGATCTCATCGTGGGAGAGCTGCAGCGCGCTTTCGCGGCGCTCGGTCACCTCACGGGCGAGGTCGCGAACGAAGAGCTGCTGACCGGCATCTTCGCGCGCTTCTGCATCGGCAAGTAAGGCGTTCCGGCGTTAGCCGCCGCCGGGACCAGCACAGCTGTAGTCGAGCGTTGTGCTGCAAGCCGCGATGCTGATGCGGTCCTTGGCGCCGTGGACCTTCACGGAGATGGTGCGCGGCGGCACGTCGTCCGAAACGTAGCGCAGCGTATGCGTACCGGGGTTCACGCCCTTGATGGTGAACCGCCCGTCGCCATCGGAGCGGGCGCGCAGCATAGCGTGGCCTTGGGTGACCTGAATCTGCACGCCGCGCAGCGGCTGCCCCGTGGTTTTGTCGGTGATCTGCCCGAGCAGCACGGTGGCAGCCAGAGCGGCGGTGACGGCGGGTAAGTAGCGGTTCATGCGGCACACTATTCGCGTGGGCTCGCGGCGTGCCATGTTGCCCGTTCGAGGCGGCCGTTGCTCCGGGCTGTTAGAATAGAGCGTTGTGAACCAGCCCCTTCGCCCGGACGACGCGGGAGTCATCATCGTCGGCGGCGGCCATGCCGGCGTCGAAGCCGCGCTGGCCAGCGCGCGGCTTGCCGTGCCGACGATGCTCGTAACGGGCGACCCCGAGCGCATCTGCACGCTGCCCTGCAATCCGTCGATCGGCGGCAGCGCCAAAGGCCAACTCGTCCGCGAGATCGACGCGCTCGGCGGCGAGATGGCGCGCATCACCGACCAGTGTTCCGTGCACTCGCGGTTTTTGAACGAATCAAAAGGCCCGGCGGTGCGCGCGCTGCGCGCGCAAGCGGATAAACCTGCGTACGCGCGCATCGCGATTGCAACGCTGCGCGCGCAAAAGCATTTGCAGATCGTGCGCGGTCTCGTAGAAGCACTCATCGTTTCGTCCGGTGAAGTGCGCGGCGTTGTCTGTGCGGACGGATCCCGGTATTATGCACGCCGCGTGGTGTTGGCGACCGGAACGTTTTTAGGCGGCAAAACGTTTCGCGGCGATGTCGTGCAAGCCGAAGGGCGTTTCGGCGAAGCGCCGGCCATTGGGCTCTCGCACGCGCTGCGCGCGCTCGGTTTTACGACGCAGCGATTAAAAACCGGTACGCCGCCGCGCGTAGATCGCAGCAGCGTCGACGTCGGCGCAATGCACGTGCAGGCGCCGAGTTCGGTGCCGCTGCCGTTTTCGTATGGCAGCGACGCGGTTTTCGCGGGTCCGCAATTACCGTGTTACATCACGCAAACCAACGAGCGCACGCATGCGCTCGTGCGTGAGAATTTGCATCGTTCGCCGCTGTACGGTTTGGATTTGATCGAAGGCATCGGACCGCGGTACTGTCCGTCGATCGAAGATAAAGTCATCAAGTTCGCGCACAATCCCACGCATCAACTCTTTATCGAACCCGAAGGCTGGGACGAACCGACGTGGTACGTCGGCGGTTTTTCAACCTCGCTTCCCGCGGAGGTGCAGCTGGAGATGCTGCACACGCTGCCGGGATTGGAAAACGTCGTCATGCTGCGCGCCGGTTACGCGGTCGAATACGACATGGTCTCGCCTACCGAATTGCACGATACGCTCGAGACGCGGCGCATTGCCGGGCTGTATCACTGCGGGCAGCTCAACGGGACGTCGGGCTACGAAGAAGCTGCGGCGCAAGGATTGGTCGCGGGCATCAACGCGGCTCGCGCGGCAAAAGGCGAAGAACCGCTGCGCCTAGCGCGCAGCGAAGCGTACGTCGGGGTGCTGATCGACGATCTGGTGACCAAGGGCGTCGACGAGCCGTACCGCATGCTGACCTCGCGCGCGGAACACCGCATGATGCTGCGGCACGACAACGCCGACACACGGCTCACGCCGGTGGGCCGGGCGCTGGGATTGGTGCGCGATTCGGATTGGGCGGCGTTCGAGGAGCGGCAAGCAGCGCTCTCGCGGGGAATCGAGGCGGCGAAGTCCACGCGTATCGGCGTTCGGCAAGTCGGCGCGGAAGTTTTTGAAGGCGGCGCGACGGTGGCGGACGTCCTGCGGCGGCCGGCCCTCGGTTTCGCGGACGCGGCGCCCCTGCTGCCGCAGGTCGAGCGGGCCATCGGCGAGCGCGTCGCGATCGAGGTGAAGTACGAGGGCTACGTGCGCCGCCAGCAACAGGCCATCGAAAAAGCCGCGAAGAGCGAGAATGTCGCCATACCGGACGGCTTTTCGTACGAGTCGATCGCCGCGCTCTCGCGTGAGGCGCGAGAGAAGCTCGGCCGCCAGCAGCCGCGCACGCTGGGCGCCGCGAGCCGTATTCCCGGCGTGACGCCTTCGGACGTTGCGATCTTGAGTCTGTACGTGCACCGGCCGCCCATTGTGGCTGCCGGGTGAGCGATGAATGCGCCGCGCTCGCGGCGCTCCTCGGCGAGGCCGGCGCAGAGCCGCGCTTGATCGAGCGGCTCGCGCACTACGGCGCACTGGTGCTGGAGACGAATCGCCGCTTTAATATCAGCGGCGCGGACACGGCCGAAGAGCTCGTTCCGCATATCGTGGATAGCCTGAGTATCGTGCCGTACGTTCAGGGACCGCTTGTGGACGTGGGTTCGGGCGGCGGGTTGCCGGCGATTCCGCTGGCGATCGCGACGGGTATTCCGATCACGCTCGTCGAGTCAACAACGAAGAAGGCAGCGTTTCTCGAGGCGGCGCTGGGGACGCTCGGCCTGGCGGGAACGGTGGTGCCGCAGCGTGCGGAACTTGCCGGGCGCGATCCCGCGCTGCGCGAGCAATTTGCCTGCGCGACGGCCCGCGCCGTTTCGAGCGCCCCCACCGTGCTCGAACTTACTGTGCCGTTTCTGCGCGTCGAGGGTGTCGCGGTGTTGCAGCGCGGAGGGCTTCCGGGGCGCGAGCGCAATGCGCTGGCCGATGCGGCTCCGATGCTGGGCGCGCAGGTGGAGGCTGAGATTCCGCTCGATGGGGAGCGGCGCATAATCTTGGTGCGCAAAACCGGCGAAACCCCGAACCGCTTTCCCCGCCGCACGGGCGTTCCCGAGAAGCGCCCGCTCTGTCTTTCTTAATGTTTCTCGGGGAACCATACGCGCTTGATCGTTTCCCGTGAAACCTTAATGTTCGATAGTGAGCAGCACATCGAGCGTCCCGTCGCCTAGCGGCAATCCGAGGTCCATAGATTCCGGGTGCCATTGCACCGCGAGCATGAACGGCCCGCCGGGCCCTTGCGCCTCGAAGGCCTC
>JBKPMZ010000360.1:0-2492 GCA_046732415.1 Vulcanimicrobiota bacterium | reverse complement strand
AATCCATCCAGCGCCCGAGATGCGCAGCGGATCGAACCTAGTCTTGGACCGGGGGCTTGGCGTAGCCCGCCGAGATCACTCGGGCTATGCAGAGTTGGGAACGAGAGCTGACGATCCCGCCCAATTGGCGACCTTTTTTTGCGTCGTAACTCAACATATTCCGAAGGGCAGCTTTGCCCGTTGCGCTCGAAGCGGCCCATGCCTGTGCGAGCAACAGAACGCAGAATCGCGGCACAACATCGATAAAGAATCCGCGTTGTCCTCAAATTCGCCATTGAATCGTGGCCGAAAATACGCGGAGTTGTAGTTGCAGCAGCACGGCGTTTTTCCGCGAGACCAGCGAAGAACTCCGCATAGCGCGGAACGCGGCATAATTCCGCTTATGCTGAGCTCAGCATAATCGTAAGAGCTTCGACACGTTGGCCTCACTGGTGCAGGACGTGCTCCAACAGAACCCGCTCTCAGGGCCATCTGTTCGTGTTTCGTTCGAAACGCGGCGACCGGATGAAGATCTTGTATTGGAACACGCACGGCTATGCGCTGTGGTACACGCGATTGGAACGCGGGACTTTCCGCTTTCCGGCCGCTGGCGCCGACGAGAACGCGACATGCTTGACGATCTCGGCGACCGATTTGGCGATGTTGCTCGACGGAGTGGAGTTGACCAGCGTCACGCGTCGGCCCCGTTATCGCGGGCCAGAGTGAACGACAGGCCGCTCTTGCGTCGGCAGATCGAGGCGCTAAGATTGTCGCTGTATGAGCACGGATGCTTTGCCGCTGCCGCAGCCTTCGGAACTGCCGGACGACCCGCAGACGTTGCGCACGCTGGTGCTGCAATTGCTGGCGGCGCTCGAAGACGCGCGCGCTCAGCGAGAGCAATTGGAGCATCGACTGGACCACGTGCTCCGCAAACTCTGCGGTCGCTCGAGCGAGAAGGTCGATCCCGATCAGCTGACGCTGTTCGAAGCGTCGCCTCAAGAGCCGGCGCCCGAACCGCCGGCGGCGGCGAAAAAAAGAAGATTCGTCGTCGCTCAATCGCAACGGCCATGGAAGGCGGCCGAAGCCCGACCATCTGAAACGGGTCGACGTGGTTCACGATCTCACGGACGCCGAGAAACAGGCCTTAGCCGGCGAGGGCGGCCTGGTGGAAATCGGCCAGGAGATCACCGAGTTGTACGAGTGGGAGCCCTCGTGCTTGTACCTCGTGCGGCATATTCAGAAGAAGTACGCTCGGCGGGACCAACGCTTAGAAAGCGGCACTGCGCCGCACGAGAAGAACGTGATCACGGCGGCCAAGCCGCCGGCGCCAATCCCCGGCGGGATCGCCGGGCCGGGGCTGATCGCCCAGCTGCTGGTCAGTCGTTACATGGATCATCTGCCGTTTAACCGCCAGCAACCGATTACCGCGCGGCACGGCTGACCCTTCTCGCGTCAGACCACCGACGGCTGGGCCTTGGACGTAGCCCAGCGCTGGTTCGAGCGTCTGGTCGACGTGATGCTCGAGGAAACGTTGGGCTCCGGCTGTCTGCATACGGACGATACGCCGGTCAAGGTCCGCGACGCTCACGGCAAGCAGAAGTACCAGGGCCGGTTCTGGACCTATGTGGGCGACGACTTGCATCCGTACACGGTGTTGCGCTATACGCCCAACCGGACCCGCGACGGACCGGGCGGTCCGGCGGACATGCTGAAAAACTTCTCAGGCTTCATTCAGGCGGACGCCTTCAGCGGCTACGATCGAATTTATCTCGGCTCGCAGGGGCGGATCGTCGAAGTCGCCTGCTGGGCGCACGCACGCCGCAAGTTCTTCGACGCGCAGAAGGCGGATCGAACTCGCGCCGAGATCGCGCTGGCTTACATTGGGCAGTTGTACGCAGTCGAGAAAAAACTGCGACAATACTGCGAGGAAGATTGGCGGGAACTGGACCGCGACGAGCGTTTCGCACGGATCGTTGACGAGCGACAGGCGCACGCATCGCCCATGCTCAAGCGGTTCGGCGATTGGCTCGAGGCGGAAGCGCCGCGCGTTCTGCCCAAAAACCCGATTCGCGAGGCGATGGAGTACGCACGAAATCATTGGGTAGCGCTGAATCGCTATACGCAGCATGGTTCGTTGGGCATCGATAACAACGCCGCGGAACGCGCGCTACGCGGAATCGCCATCGGTCGCCGTGTCAGTGGCGCCGGCGGACCAGGCCACTTTGGCAAGGCCAGTCCGGCCACCTTGCCATTTGTCGTTGGCAAAGCGGTGGCCTTTGAGCGATGGTTTGATTGTGATATTTCAGAATTTATCGGCTCTAGCCGTTGACTTGCGCGAGTTGGCCAATATATTCCAGCGTCACAACTCTTCGTTCTCTCAAACGTCAGAGTTGCAGTTGCCCGCGGGCAACTCGGTTGCCATGGGCAACTGTGAAATTAGTGCGGTAAAACGCTGCTGAAAGACGACGCTTTCCTCATGCGCTTGGCGTGTACCGAAGGTACATAGGCCTCTT
>JBKPMZ010000359.1:0-14820 GCA_046732415.1 Vulcanimicrobiota bacterium | reverse complement strand
GTTCTTTGGTGAACTCCGTCGTCGCTTGCCCCACGTTGAGATCGCGAATCGATGACTCCGATGCTTGCAGGTTCACCGCCGCAATGTCGTCGTTCGAAGCGTCTTCATGCAAGCGAACCATGACCGCGCCGAGCTCCGCGCGCTGCTTGAGCAGCGTGTTGAGCGCGTTGTCGACCTGGCCGATCGCGTCCTGCGCCCCGAGAGTCGGATCCGTTGCCGACGTGAGCGCGACGTTGAGGTTCGAGACGCGCAGCGTTTGCGCGTTGGTCGCGGCAATTGCGACTTGCACCACGTCGCCTTCGTTCGCGCCCGATTGAATCGTGAGCGCCGGAGCATTCAGCGACGTAGTTGCGGCGACGTTCTGACTGACCTTGACGTACGCCGTGACGCCGACGTCCGCTGAGCTGATCGCGCCCAGCGTAATGACGACATTATCGAATCCGGTTGGTCCAGCGCCTCCAACCATGGTGTTCGTGATGTTGCGGTACGTCGCGCTGGCCGCGCTTGGACCGAAGAGGGTAGACGAAACGGTGACGAGGCCGGTGGCGCTCTCGATGAAGGTTTCTTGTACGGCGATCGATGCGCCCGTGTTGATGACTTGCAGCTTGATGGTGCCGTCTACGGTCGCCTGATCTCCGCCGCCGCCGCCCAATCCAAACACGCCGGGATACGTCGCATTCGGGGTGGTGTTGAAATAATTGATACCGCCCGCGCTAAACCCGGTCACGCTGGCAATAAGATAACTGTTGTTGACGCCGTTCGCGCCGGTTCCCGCGGCGCTTGCGAGCACGGAGTTGGAGGTAACGGTAAAGTACGCGTCTTGCTCCGGCTGAAAACCGGCGTGGCTACCGTCGAGCAGCGGTTGGCCGTTGAAATTGGTGTTCTCGGAGATGCGGTTGAGTTCGAGCAGCAGCTGCGACACTTCGGACTGCAGATTCGCGCGATCGGAATCGCTCGTGACGTCGGACGAGGCTTGCACCGCGATGCTGCGAATGCGCTGCAGAATCTCTGTTTCGGTTTCCAGCGCGCCTTCCGCGACGGCGGCGGCGTTGCCGGCAGTTTGCACGTTCGCAGATGCTTGATTGAACCCGTCGACTTGCGTCTGCAGGTTCGTCGCGATCGCCAAGCCAGACGGATCGTCGGCGGCGCTGTTGATGCGCAGACCGGAAGAAAGCTGCTCGACGGAATGCTCCAGCAGCTGATGATTTTTGTCGAGCGAAAACTGCGCGTTGATCGCCAATAAATTCGTGGCGATGCTCAAGCCTTGCACCGTAGTGTCCCTCCGTGATGGCGCCGAAAACCCGGAGACATCCTGTCCCCTGAGTTAAGGTTTCGTTCTTACTGCACGGTTGCTTTAGCTCCACCGCCGAAAATAGGTCATATGGATGATACGGCGGGCGCGCCGGCCTTCGAAGTTGCCTATGCCGAAAGTATGGCACTGGCCAAACAGGGGCGCTTCCGTGAGGCGGACGAGCAGGCGCGCCTGGCGCAATCCCTCTCTCCGCAGGATTGGCGCGGACACGCGCTGGTCGGGTCCCTCGCGCTTATTGCGGGCGACCCGCAGTCGGCGATACTGCACCTCCAGCACGCCTCTCTGTGCGAACCGGATCGTCCCGAGGTCCTCAATAATTTGGGCGCCGCTCTGCGCGCAGCAGGCCGTACGGATCAGGCGCAGTCGCATTTTGCCCGAGCGGTTGCGCTGGCCCCGGCCTATGACGACGCGCTCAAAAACCTCGCCGCTCTGCTGAATGCCTCTGGCCGGTGCGCCGAGGCTCTCGCGCATCTGCAGGTCGGGTTGGCCGAGCGCGGGTTCAACGCACTCGAACTCGCCGATAAGCCGCCGCCCGCCAAATTGTGCGAGGAACTCGGCAAAGCGTACTGGGGCTGCGGCGATATTACCACCGCTATTGCGTGTCTGCGGTATGCATCGAGCGTCGATCCGGATGCGACCACCTACGAAATGCTGGCTTCCCTGTTCGTGCAGACGGGCCGTGCACGAGAGGCGGTCGCCGCACTGCTGGACGCAATTGCTTGTGCGCCCGATCAGGTAAACCTGTATCTCTCGCTTGCCGAAATCGATCCCGGCGCGCTTCCCACTGCGCACGTGGAACGCTTGCGTGCGTTCGCAGACGCACAGGACATCGAAACGCTCGCCAACGCGCATTTCGCGCTCGCGCGCGTGTTGGACGGGCAAGACCGCACGCAGCAGGCGTTCGAGCATTTCGCGGCGGCAAATGCTCACGCCCGCGCGCTGCGTCCGTACGATGAAGCGCAAACGCTTCGCGCGCTCGAGAACGTGCAGCAGACGTTTTCGCGAGATTTTCTCGCGCGCCACGCCGGCAGCGGACACCCCAGTGACGTTCCGGTCTTCATCGTCGGGATGCCGCGCAGCGGAACAACGCTCGTGGAACAAATGCTCGCCGCACATCCGTTGGTCGCAGGCGGCGGCGAACTCACGGTTTTCGACGGACTCGCACGCGAATTCCGCGGCGACCAAACGGCATTTGCCGATCTGGGCGCGCGCTACGCCGCTTGGATCCGCGAACGGTTTGCGGAGGCCGTGCGCGTGACCGACAAAATGCCGGCGAACTACCGGTACGCCGGGTTGATTCATCTCGCGCTGCCGGAGGCCAAAATCGTACATGTCGTGCGGGATCCGCTCGACACGTGCTTCTCGTGCTTTACGGAGTATTTTCCGGCTGAAGACCTGGCTTGGAGTTTCGACTTGGCGCAAATCGGCCGGTATTACCGCGCTTACTTGCGGCTCATGGAGCATTGGCGCAGCGTGCTTCCACCCGGCGCGTTGCTCGAAGTTCGTTACGAAGATTTGGTCACCGATCCGCAAACGCAAGCACGCCGCATCGTCGAGCACTGCAAACTGCCCTGGGACGAACGGTGCCTGGCATATTACGACGATCCGCGGCCCGTACAGAGTGCCAGCGCGCTGCAAGTGCGCCGTCCTGTGTATCGCACGTCTATTGGACGATCGCGCCGGTACATCGAACACCTGCAGCCCCTGATCGACGCGCTAGGCGAAACCATACAGGCGCGTTAGTATCCCCTCATGGCCCGCCGGAAAAGAGCGGCTCCAGTGCCTGCGCGATGCGTTCGAGCGCGATGCGGTCTGCGTCGGTAAACGCGTCGACGCGCTCGCTTTCAACGTCAATCGTTCCGGCGATCTGGCCGCCCGCGCGAACCGGCACGATCATCTCGGATCGCGTCGTGGCAAAGGCCGTGAGATACTGTGCGTTTGCGGTCACGTCACCGGCCACAACAGTCTGCCCCGTACGCAGTACTTCTCCGGTCAGGCCTTGGTCGCGCGCGAACGTAGGATACGACGGCGCGCCCGGACCGCTATACGCGATGATGCTGACCGTCTGCGCGGTGACGTCGTAGATGCCGACCCACCGGTAGTTTCCGGCGGCGTGAATTTCCGCGGCGACCGCACGAGCGCGCTCTTCGCGCGACGCGCTTGAGGCGAGAATCTCCGCGATATGCTTCCCGACGTGGTCGAAATCCGTGTGCTCGTGATTCATGACTCTAACGTATATAACCACCAGCGAGGCGAACCCGGCTTCGCGCCGCGATCGAAATACACGATTGCCACGCGCCCATCGGCCGTTTCGAATTCGTACCAGTGCCGCTTGAGATAGACGTCGCCGCGATCTTCTTTCGTGCCACGCCACTCTTTGCACACCTTGCGTACCTGAAGCACGTCCTCGCCCCAGCGGAACGCCGCGGGCAACGCCGTGCCCGTAGGTTCCAGCGGCTCGACCGCTTGGGAAATGAAGCGTTTGCCCACGTCAAGGCGAGAGCGGTGAGGTGATTACGATCGGTTCGGCAGGCACCGGCGACTCCATCACCGCGAGCGGCTCCGGCTGGCCGTCGTCCACCGCGTCGATTTGCCCGTGCAGCCACGGACCCAGGAAATATTTCCAGACGAGTTTGGCGATTGCGGCGGCTGGAATGCCGAGAATGAGTCCCGGTAATCCGAATAGTTCGCCGCCGGCAAACACGGCGAACATCACGGTGATCGGTGAAACGCCCACCGTACCGCCCATGATTTTGGGAACGAGCACGTTGTCGCTGATGCGCGCGACGCCGAACATGACCGCTTGCACGAAGATCAGCATGAACGGACCTTGCGGCGCGGAGAGCACGAGCGCGATGAGTTGCGCGACCAGCATGCCGATGATCGGAATCGCATAGCCGATGGCGCTGATGATGCCGATGAGCAGTGCGAACTTGAAGCCGAGCAGCGCCGTAATGACGGCGATCACGATGCCGGTGATAGCGCTGACGATGACTTGTCCCGCGATATAGCCGCCGAACACCGCCGCCGCTTCACTCGAAAGTTTACGCGCCGTCGCGCGTTTGCTGGGCGGGAAAAAACCGGCAAAACTTTCCGCCAGCCGCTGCGGGTTGAGCAGAAAGAAAAACGAGAGTATCAGCGCGGAGAATGCGATGAACAGCCCCGTCGCGATGTTGATGGCAAACGTGCCGATGGACGTCACGGTGACGGTAAGCAATTCGCTCAGGCGCTGCGCGCCGAGTTGCTGCACGTTGAGCAGTTCCGGCGGAATATGCGCTTCGGGAAAATGCGCGCGAAGTGCCGACTGCGACCCTTCGAGCCACGACTGCATCGTGTGCAGATATGCGGGCGAACTCTGCACGAGAATTTGGACTTGATCCACCGTCATCGGCACGATGATGACCAGCAGCACGATCGTCGTGACGACGAGCGCAGCATAGACGAGCGCAATCGCCCATAAACGCGGGATACGGTGTTTGGTCAGCCACTCCGCCACCGGATAGACTGCCGACGCGATGAACGCGGCAATCACGAAGATCGCAATGGTCTTGGGAATTCGCGTTGCAAACCACAGCGCCAGTGCCAAGATGACGACGAGTGCGCCGGTCATCCACGCGCGCCGGCGGGCGCCGGGATCTACAGCGGTTTGCATAGCAGCCGCCGCTCGGTGAGATATCCCGCGCGCTCGTACAGCGCTCGGGCGGCGGCATTGTCTTCGGTGACCATCAATCCCATATACGGTAATCCTCGCCGGCGAGCCTCATCTTCGGCGGCAGCCAGCAGACGACTTCCTATACCGTTGCCGCGGTGCGAAGGTTCCACCGCCATGTAGGCGATGAAACCTTGCGGCATACGCGTCACCTCGTCGGGCATCGTGTCGAGCATCAGCACAAACCCCGCACGCTCTCCGTCGCGTTCCGCGACGAGCAGCACGTGGGATTGACGGAACACGAAATCCAGCAAACCGTCGTAACTCGCCTCGAGCATCGACTCGTTGACGTAGCGAAATTTCGCGACGGAATCGCCCATCGTCGCCTTGCCCAGGGCTTCCACGAATGGCCGGTCATCGGCGCGCCCCGCGCGGATGACGATCGCTACGCGGCCGTCCGCCATGCGGGCAACAACTCTTCAAACGCATCGATCAGCGCGCCGTTTTCCTGTGGCGAACCGATGGTGATACGCAAACGGCCGGGCATTGCAAGCGCGTCGCCGGAACGCACGATGATACCGCGGTGCAGCAAATCGGTATACGCCTGCGTCGCGCCGCACGGCACCTGGACGGCATAGAAGTTCGCTTGCGTCGGGTAGACGTGCAAGCCCAGCCGCTCGAACTGGTCGAAAACGAACGCCTTGCCCGCCAAATTTCCGGCGATACTTTGCGCGACGAACTGCTCGTCCTCGAGCGCTCCCGCAGCTCCGAGCGCAGCGGGGCGCGAGATGTTGAACGGCAAGCGCACGCGGTTGAGCCAGCCGATCATTTCCGCGTCCGCGAAGCCGTAACCGAACCGCAGCGATGCAAGGCCGTAGATCTTCGACATCGTGCGCAGCACGATCGTGTTCGGGCGCTGGCGCACGAAATCGACGGCGTCCACGGTGTCTGCGCCCATGTACTCGCGATACGCCTGATCCACGAGCAGCGTGACGCGCTCGGGCACGCGTGCAACGAACGCACGCCAATCGTGCGGTGAAATTGCCGTGCCGGTGGGGTTGTTCGGATCGCAGATAAAGATGAGTTTCGTACGGGCGGTCACCGCGGCGAGTATCGCCTCGAGATCGTGCACGCCACCGCGCAGGGGCACTTCGACGGCATGCGCGCCGGTGAGTGCCGTCGCCAATTTGTACAGCGAGAAACTCGGCACCGCCATGATCGCTTCATCGCCGCTTTCCAGCAGCGTTTCACAGGCGATGTTCACCAATTCGTTGCTGCCGTGTCCGAGCACGACGTTATCGGCCTGCAGCGCGTACGGCGCGGCGATCTGTTCCTTGAGTTGGGGATACGTGTCGTCCAGATACAGATGCAGCCGGTCGATGTGGCGCAGCGCCGCCATGGCTTTGGGCGAACTGCCGAGCGGGTTTTCGTTGGACGCGAGTTTGATGATGCGCGAAAGCCCGAGGTCGCGCTGGACCTCCTCGATGGTTTTGCCGGGAACGTACGGAGCGAGTTTGCGAACCGCCGGCCGGCTCACGCGGACCTCCGGGAGCCGGGATCGGTAATCGGTTCGCCGGCAGCGCACTGCGGACACGCTTGCGGATCGTGTGAAACGATCGGCATGTCGAGCAGCGCGTGGGTCGGCACGCCGAAATCGGCTTCGCCGCGCTGCACGATAACGCCGACGCCGACGACGCTTGCGCCGGTCTTGCGGACGACGTCGAGCACTTCTTTGACCGAACCGCCCGTTGTGACGACGTCTTCGACGACGAGCGCGCGATCCGAATTGCCGAGTTCGAAGTTGCGCCGCAACACCGGCATGCCGTCTTGCTTTTCGACGAATATCGCCTTGGTGCCGAGCGCGCGCGCAACTTCGTAGCCCAGAATGATGCCGCCCACGGCCGCGCTTACGACGATCGTTGGTTTGGCTTCGCGAAACGCATCCGCAATCTCGCGGGCAACCGGTTCGACGATCCGCGGATCTTCGAGGATGCGAAACTTTTGGATGAAGCGATTGCTGTGGCGTCCCGAACTGAGCCGGAAGTGTCCGTCGAGCAGCGCGCCGCGATCTTTTAATTCCTGTTGCAGGTTCATGCGGGCACCGAACGCATCTCGTCCAGAATCGCTTTTGCTGCTCCGAGCGCGTTTTTCGCCTGCGTGATCGGACGGCCCACGACCAAATAGTCCGAGCCCGCACGCACGGCCTGCGCGGGAGTCGTCACGCGTTTTTGATCGTCGCGGGTTTCGCCGCCCGGCCGAATGCCGGGCGTAAGCGTAAGGAAATCAGCGCCGAGGGCCGTTTTGATGTCGCGCGATTCGTGCGGGCTGCACACGACACCTGTGCAGCCCGCTTCTTTGGCAAGCCGCGCAAGGCGCATCGCGTTCTCTACCGGATCGCCGCCAAGGCCGACGTCGAGCAAATCGCTCTCGCTCATGCTGGTGAGCACCGTGACCGCGAAGACATGCGGCGCGGGGCTGATGCCAAGCTCGTGCGCGCGCTCGTTTGCCGCGCTGACCGCCGCGCGCATCATCTCACTCCCGCCGAGCGCATGCACGTTGACGATGTGCGTACCGTGCCGCACGAGTTGCTTGACCGCAGCACCGGCCGTACGCGGAATGTCGTGCACTTTCGCGTCGATGAAGTGCCGTACGTCACGCGCTTCCATGTACGAAAAGATGCGCTCGCCGTATCCATACAGCGATTCCATGCCGACTTTATAGATCAGGTCGAGTTCGTAGAGTTCGTCGATAAGCCGTTCGGCGTCGTCCGGCTTGTTGACGTCGAGCGCAACGATGAGCTGCGGCACTATCCTTCATCTCCTTCGTATTGAAACGGACTGGCAAAGCCCACGTTCGCTTTACCGACGATGTCGCGGATCGACGCGATACCGCGCTGCTCCAAATACTCACCCAATTCTTGCGCGATGCGTACCGGAATACGCGGATCGGTGAAGTTTGCCGTGCCGATGCAAACGGCGCTGGCTCCGGCGAGAAAAAATTCGAGCGCGTCGGTTGTCGTTTCGATGCCGCCCTGACCGACAATCGGAATCGTGACCGCGCGCGCAACTTCGTACACGGCGAGCACTGCAATCGGGCGAATCGCCGGACCCGACAACCCGCCGGTGACGTTGCCCAGGCGCGGCTTCCAAGTTTGCACGTCGATCGCCATGCCGCGCACCGTGTTGATGACTGCAAGCGCGTCGGCGCCGGCATCTTGCGCTTCGCGTGCGATGGACGCAATGTCCGTGACGTTGGGTGAGAGTTTGACGATGAGCGTCTTGTCCGTCGTTGCGCGCACCGCGCGCACCACCCGCGATGTCAGCTGCGGATCGCACGCAAATGTCTCGCCTTCACTGGCCACGTTCGGGCACGAGATGTTGACTTCGAGCGCGTGAATTTCGTCTCGTGCCGCAAGGCGCTGCGCAACGTACGCGTAGTCGTCGACGGAAAAGCCGGCGACGCTGCCGACGATTTTGCACGGGCGCTTCGCGAATTTCTCGACGTCATGTTCCAAATACCAGTCGATGCCGGGATTCTGCAAACCGATCGCATTGAGCAGCCCCGCCGGCGTCTGCACCAGACGCGGCGTTTGATTGCCAAGCCGCGGGGCGCGAGTCACGCTTTTCAGGACGACGCCGCCGATCTGCGCCAAATCGATGAACGGCTCGAACTCTTCGCCCGAACCGTAACAGCCGCTGGCCATCAGCGTCGGATACGGCAACTCCAATTTGCCGATGCGAACGTGTAAATCCGGGCGCCGCTGCATTACCATTTGAAACGGCGCACCCATCTACCGGAGCTTGTCCTGAGGTATCGAAGGACGCCCCCCATCAAAGATGGGGCCCCCACGATCGTGCGGCGCCTAGATGCAATTGCTAACATGATCGCTCCCCGTGGGCGCCGCCATATTACCATCGTAGCTCGTGGCTCCAAAACACCGGACCTTCTTTGCAGATGCGCGCGTAGACGGTATCGCTGCCCCCGGCGTTTGCGCCGGGAAATCCCGGTGCTTGCGCGCTGGTGCGATCGAGCGGCACGACGCAGCCCCAGCACCCGCCGACGCCGCACGCGAACGTTTCTTCCAGCGAGAGTTGCGCGGATACGCCGAGCTGCTGCGCGACCACGGCCGTTGCGCGCAACATCGGCGAGGGTCCGCATGCGAGAATGAGGTCGGGTTTGCGCGGCGCGTTCGCGAGCGCTTCGGTCACGAAGCCATGGTGTCCGAAGCTTCCGTCGTCGGTAGCACAGATCACCTCGCAGCCTTCCTGCGCGAAGCGATCCTTTTCCACGAGCAGCTGCGCGGTGCGCGCGCCGTAAAACAGGCGCACGCGCTTCCCCATTCGGACCAACGCTTGGGCTGGAAGGAGTACAGACGCAATGCCTACGCCACCCGCGACGATCGCCACGTCCGACGCTGCGCCGAATGTGAAACCATTACCCAAAGGAGCCGACACGGCAAAACGATCGCCGACGCGCAGTTGCGCGAGTTCGCGCGTGCGCGGTCCGCAAACGAAAAACAACACGCTTGCGCGCTCACCTTGCGCTTCGTAGATGCCGAGCGCGGTAGCGCAACGCTCGCCGCCTGGAGGAATCGCCATCACGAACTGCCCGGGACGCGTCACATCAACGAGCGCCGGAGCGTGAAAACCAAGGAGGAACACGCCGGGCGCGAGCTGCGTTGCATCGGAAACGGCAACGTCGTGGACTGCAGGCATCGCGTCTGGGCATTCTCGGCAAAAAGTCGACATACTGCCGTAACGCAATTTTTAATAAACCCTGCGACCTTTGACTGAACTTCTTCACAACATTAGCCGTTATAGGGTATAGAACGACAAATATCGGAAAGGAGGGTCCACGAAAACATGGCAGGTCTGATGGTCTTCAAATCGTTAGCCGACGCGCTCAGAGCGGGCTATCAAGTCTACGACCGGACTTCGGACGGCTATCTCGTCCGTACAAGAACTGCAGCTGGATGGGCAATCGCCCTGGTCAGTTGCAAGTGAACCCTCCGAAACAGGGATAAGTGCAGCAAGAAAAATAGGCCCGCTCCGGCGGGCCATTTTTTGCTATTAAGCCTGATTTCGCCGATCGCAGCGTTGCCGCAGGCCTCGTTTACCCTAGTAAACGTCGGCCTCCAGGCGCCTCGCACTCGGTGGAAATCAGTGCTTAACCCGCGAGAAACAAAATCGCTCCGTTACGAGAGAGAGCAGGATGCGAACCTGCCGTCCCGCACAGGAGGTGCCTTAGGAACGGCCGGAGCGATTTATTTCTTGCAAACTATCCTACGTCTGTCGGACTATCTCACGTCCGGAGGAGACGGCGGTTTGCCGATTTCCGTCGTCGAGCCCGGGCGCCAGCCGGCATAGCCGCCGGGCGTAACGTCGCGCGGACTCGTGAAAGGCTGGCTCGGTGCCTGTGCCTGCGGTCCAGGCGGCGGTGGCGGCATACCCGGACCCTGCCATCCGCCCATCATGCCGATGGGTCCCAGGCGCGCGCCGGAGAGGACGGCGCTGATGACCTGCGCGATGCCGACGAAGAGTGGAATGAGGCCGCCGAGCAGCCACGGCCCGGGGCGTCCCGGGTTGATGAACGAGAGTCCGACCAGGAGCGCGAAGCCGATCATCGCCAGCGTGATGCCTTTGCGCAGCGAGCGGTTCGGGTTCGCGCAGCTCGGGTCGTAGTACGGATTGTAGCCGGCTTGCATGCCGGGAGCACCCGGCGGCATGTTGTACGCGCTGGGGTCGTACCAGCCGGCCTTGCCCATGCGTTTGGCCCACTTCGGATCCGGAGGCGGCACCACGCCGTGCTTGAGCATTTCCAAGCGCTCCTGATGCGCGAGCACGCGGTTCACGATGGCGTACGTGATCGGCAATCCGAAGATTACCAGCACCGCGACTACGCCGACAAAATCGTCTGAAGAGGCCATTGCTTACAGGGCTCCGTTCGTAGTGATGTAGATACTTCCGTCTTTACTGGATACGTCCAGCGGTTCGCCGCCCGTTCCAATCTGCACGCTGGCGACGGCCGAGTCCGAATCTTCGTCGCGTGCGAGCCGCTTGCCGTCGAGCCGGATGCTGCCGTCTTGCGTGCTGGCGCGCACGTTCAGGTTCGCGCCGGCAAATGACAAGCGCACGCGTCCCTCATCGGTGTCAATCTGTCCGCCGGTGACGCGCAGTTCGCGGCCCTTGATCGATCCGTCGACCGAGTGAACGCGCACCTGCCCGGACAAGCCGCTCAGGTCCGCGCCGCCGCAACGCTGTACGTCGACGAACGCGCCGGCCGGTACTTGTACGTCGGTGTGTTGGAAATCCAGACCGATGATGGCGATGTCCTCGGCCCCGCGCCGCGTAATGCTCACCCCGTCGGCGGTTTTCGCCACGCTTACCGTATTGGAAGCTGGCGTGCCCCAGACCCAGCCGACCGTATGCGTATCGTCCACGACGTGCACTTTGCCGTCGTTCGAGGGCGATATCACAACACGCGTGTCCGGATCGTCTATGACGACGTGCGGGGCATTCCCGGCGTCGATCGGCGCGAACGTTCTGCCGCCATGCGAGACGTGGTGCAGACCGGCGGCTTGTGCCGGCCACATCCAATGACCGCCGCGAAGCGACCAAAGGATCGCCCCGCCGATGAACACCTCGGCGGCCAGAAGCACCGCCACGATACCGGTGCGAGAGTAACGCATGCCCCATGTACGCTGCAGGGGCTGCAGTGTTTCAGGCGCCGAAACATTACGCCGAGCGGCCCTGTATGTGATACGTGGTTGCGGCACTGCTGGAGGCACCTTCGATAGACCCGTCGTCGCTGATAGACGATCACACGCTCGTTGCGCAGACGCTCGCCGGGCGCCCTGACGCGTTCGGCACGCTGGTCGAGCGTTATGATCGCGCCGTCTACCACTTGGCGTACCGCACGCTGCGCGATCAGGAAGAAGCGCGGGACGCCGCGCAGGAAGCGTTCTTCAAAGCGTACCGCAGCCTGCGCACGTTCAAGCCAACGGCAAAGTTCTCGACCTGGCTGTTCGCAATTACCTATCACGCCTGCTGCGATCGCCTCTCGCGCCGCAAACGGTACTCGAACGAAGAGCTGCCCGAGCGCGCGGACACGGCGGCCGGGCCGGAAAGCGAAGCCATCGCGAACGACGAGGCCAAGCGCCTTCGGGCAGCGATTGCCTCGCTGCCCGAGAAGTACCGAACCGTCATCACGCTGTATCATCTTCAAGGACAACAGTACGAAGAAATCGCCCAGGTGCTGGGCGTGCCCATGGGAACGGTAAAGACGCACTTGTTCCGAGCGAAAGAACAGCTGCGCCGCATACTCAACGACCAAACCGCGGAGTCACGGCCATGAAATTTTACGATAACGACGACGACTTGGAACGCGCGCTCTTCGCGCTCGACCTCGAAGAGCCGCCCGCCGGTTTGCGGCAGGCAATCTTGTCCTCGACTATCTATCATGCGCCCGCCGCACCTACCGTTCGGGCGTGGGAACCGTGGCTCTACGGTGCGCTCTGCACGGCACTCGTCTGGCTGCTCATCATCGTCATTCATGGCAACGCCGCCGGTGCAGTTTCCGCCGCCGCATCATACGGCGACGACGTGCTCGCATTCTTTTCGCAGTCCACGACGCTGCTGTGGATAGCGGTCGGCGGCGCAGCGACGATATGGATTTCTCAGATGAATTTAACCGTGCTTCCGGGGTATCAGCGAGCGACGCGCCGATAACTTAGCCGTATGGAAAAGACGGCTCGTTCGCACCGCATTCTGGTCATCGAGGACGATGCGGCCATCAGCCGCGTGCTGCAACTCGAACTCGAACACGAAGGCTACGACGTCGCCGTCGCACGCGACGGACTTGCGGGCCTTGAACTGGCGCTCAAAGAGCCCGATCTCATCCTGCTCGATCTCATGCTTCCACGTATGGACGGCATGGAAGTGTGCAAGCGCGTGCGTGCGAAAAGCCGCGTGCCGATCATCATGCTCACCGCAAAAGATCGCGTGCCGGAACGCGTCGCCGGCCTCGACATGGGCGCGGACGATTATCTCACCAAACCGTTTTCCACCGAAGAACTGCTCGCTCGCGTGCGTGCGCGTCTGCGCGACAAAGAGCCCGCCGAAAACGTCATCGCGTACCGCGATCTCGTCATGGACCGCGATCGCCATGAAGTGCGCCGCGGCGGCAACGAGATCAGCTTGACCGCCAAGGAATACGCGCTGCTCGAATATCTGCTGCTGCACCGCAACAAGGTGCACACGCGCGACGAACTCTTCAACGGCGTGTGGGGCAGCGATTTTCTGGGCGATTCGAATCTCATCGACGTCTACATTCGTTACCTGCGCGGCAAAATCGACGACGGCTACGACGACAAACTCATCACCACCGTGCGCGGCGTCGGCTACACCATTAAAGACTAGACCATGAATTCGTTACGGTGGCGCATCACCGTCTGGTATGCGCTGCTGCTCGCCGTCGTGGCAATTGCGCTCGGTGCCGCCGTCACGCTGAGATTCGAGAGCATTCTTCGCGCACAAGCGCAAGATCACGTGACCGCTACGCTCGCCGACATGCGCACCGCCGCCGCTCCGTCGCCTCAGTCGTTCTTGTTCTCGGAATCCGGCGACTCGCTGCTCGTGCTGGAGAATCCGGACAATCTGGAGCGGTGGGCTTCGCCCAGCACGTTCATCGAGATCGACGACCCGCGCGGCTATCCGCTCGCCAAGAGTTTCAACATGGACGCGGTGCCGACGTTCGGCAATCCCGGCCTCTCGCCGGTGAAGACCGCTTCGATGCGCGAAGTGCGCGTGCAAGGGCGGCCATTTTTGGTCGCCGCGCAAGTGCTCGTCGCCGGCAATCACGCGCTCATCGTGCAAGTGGGACAGCCGCTCGACCAATTGTACCGCGCCTTTCGCGAGATCGAATGGTCGATAGCCGTGATTCTTTTGATCGCCGTGCTCGCGGTCGCGCTGGTTTCGTTCGTGCTCGCATCGCAGATCACGACGCCGATCAACGAGCTCGCCGCCGCAATGCGCGAGATCGGGTCCGAAGGGCTGCACCGCCGCCTGCGCTGGAAAGGGCGGCGCGACGAGGTCGGACATCTTGCGAACAGTTTCGACGATCTGCTCGCGCGTTTGGAAGAAGCCTTCGCACGCGAACGGCAGTTCATCTCGGATGCCTCGCACGAACTCAAGACGCCGCTCACGTCGATCAATGCGAACGCGCAGATGCTTGCGCGCTGGGGCGACCGCGACGAACGCGTGCGCAAAGAAAGTTTGCAAACGATCATCGCTGAGAGCGCGTCGCTTGCTGAGATGGTCAACGGCATGCTCACGCTCGCGAAAGCCGATTCGGGCGATACGATTCCCAAGGAGCCAACGTCGCTCGCGGCACTCGCGCGCGAAGCCGTCAGCGCGACCGCGCAGCGCGCGGGTGATAAAGGCCTCGAACTGCGCCTGGACGCGGACGGGCAATCACCAATCGTCGACGCCGATCCGGCACTCGTACGGCAGATGATCACCAATTTGGTCGACAACGCGATTAAATTTACGGAACGCGGCGGCGTCACGGTGCGCGTTCGCGGCACGGATCGCGATGCAATCGTGGAAGTGCAGGATACCGGCCCCGGCATCGACGCGCGGGAGCTGCCGCACATCTTCGATCGCTTCTACCGCACCGACAAGTCGCGCACGCGCGACGTTCCGGGAACGGGGCTTGGACTTGCGATCGTGCGTTCCATCGCGCGCGTGCACCGAGGACGCGTAGAAGCGGAGCGGCCGGAGGACGGCGGCACGCTGATGCGCGTGTGTCTGCCGCGGATTCATTGAATTCTCATTCGGCCGTCGCGGCGGCTCCGTACAAT
>JBKPMZ010000358.1:0-6242 GCA_046732415.1 Vulcanimicrobiota bacterium | reverse complement strand
TGATAACCGACGGGCTGTGCCTGACGGTTGAACGAGGTCGTGAAATTGAGCGTGAGGTTGTACACGTCCCCATTGAAAAAGCGCAAAATGTCTGAAGCGAACTTCGTATTGGTGTTCGGCTGCTGATCCAAGTTCGAAAACGGCACTGTTCCGGGACCGTTGTAGTTGTTTTCGTTGTACGAAATACTGTTGACGATATGCGTGCCGATTGGGCTATTCAACGACATCGTCTGCTGAACGCTGGCCTTCATGTCGCCGGTACCGTAGTAAAATTGGTGCACGCTCGCGTTCGCCTGGAACTGCCCCAGGAGAGAATTATACAGGAGCGGCCCCATCTGCAGGCCCAAGTCGGTGCGCATCGTTGTTTCGGGCGTCTGCGGTTCGGAATATTCGCCAATCGTGAGCACAGGCGCAATCGGAAACACGAAATGCGGTAAAAACAGGTTCGGGCGAATCTGCAGTTCTGGTTCAGTATTGAGCAGTGTGGTCGCGTTGTTGGAATTGCTCTTGTCCCACTTCAACTGGTAGTCCGCGCCGGGGCTTGCCCAATGGAAGTTGTCAGTGTATTCGGCTTGCTTGGTTTCACTGAAAAAGGAACCGTAGTTCGACTGGTTGCGCTGGCTACTGTAGGTAAACGTGTTTTGCATGGTCGTACCGAAGCTGCGCGTGTCGGTGAAGTTGAGCTGATCTCCAGTGGCCTGTCCGGCCGTACTGCTGTGCCGGTAGCTGTAACTCTGATTTTCCGAACCAAACGCGTGCGTAACCGTCGCGCTCAAATTGCTGGTCGGCGGCAAATTGTTGAACGGCCCGTAGTTGCCCTGATACGCGTAGTTGAACAGCCCGCGCAGCGTCTGCGAAAAATTTTCCGTGTCTTGTGCCGAGACGTTGTACTGCGTGCTCTGCGCCAGTTTGTTTTGAATGCGCTGGACGTCGATCGTGGTCTGGCGTTTACCGCTCTTCGGTGTAATGGTGCCGTTATACCCGAGCGTCGTTCCCTGTTTGGTATAGAACTCGATCGTGTAGTAGCCGTAGTAGTACTGGTCTTTTCCGAAACTCAGCCTGGCCTTGACGTAGAAGCCCTGGTACTGGTTGTAGCCGACTTCGGGGAAAAACTGCGGGCGCCGGCGCTCGTCGCTTATGGTGCGCAGCGGAATCACCACGCGCGGCAGCCAGAATACCGCGGCGGCGCCCAGCCACAGAATAGCATTGGTGATGACGAGCTTGTCGCCGGGATAAACGTCGATCTTGCGGCCGGTGAGATGATAACCGCCGCGCGGGTGCTCGCAGGTTGTTACGCTCGCGTACTCGCCGTGCGAGACGCCGTGCTCGTCGGAACGCAGATCCTGAGCGCCGAAATACACGAGCCCCCGCTCGACACCTTGCGAACTCTCCCCGCGTCCGTGGTACAGCTCCGCTTTTTCGGCGACTGTGTCGAACGTGATCTTGTCCGCGTAATAGATCGAATCTTTGGCGTTGTTGATGATGTACGGATTGCCGGTGACCGTAATCGTTCGTACGCCGTCGTAATGCGCGCGGTCGCCCACCAGCACTTCGTCTTGATAGAAGATGTGTACGTTGCCGATCGCATCGCCGGGAACGCCGGCTTTCGTGCTCCCGGTAATCTTGTCCGCGGTGACTGCGACGTAGCCGGGCCGCAGCGTCGGAACGGCGCTCGGCGCGGGTGAAGGCTGCGGCGTGGTTTGCTCAGCCGGCGCGATTGACGGCGAGGCGGAAGGCGTTACCAGGTAGACCGGTCCGGCCGAGGCGGTCGATGCGGGCGTCGGCGTAGGAATCGGCGGCGGTGTCACCCCCGGTGAGCCGGTGGGAAAGGGCGTCGCGTACGGCGCTCCGGGAACGGCCGGAACAGGCGGTGACGGACTTGGCGAAGGCGTGTTGGTCGCGGGGGCCTGCGCTTGAGCGACCTCCAGTGCGCGCGCGGCACAGGACTGACCGTTGAGCAGCGCCATGGCTTGCCTCGCGCGAGGATCGTCGAACGTCTGCGCGGACGAACGCGCAGTGAGTGCGGCCATCAGCGCAAATGTAATGCACATGCTGCCGCAAAACGCCAGCAAGCATGCGAGCGCGCGCAGGTTCAGTGCTCTTCGCTCCAGAGCAGCGCGAGGCCGGCCGTGCCGAAGATCACGTTCGGCAGCCACGCGGCAACGTACGGATTCATGCGTCCGGTGCTCCCGAACGCGGCAGCAGCTTCGGTCATGACGTAATACACAAAGAACGCAACGATGGCCAAGGCCATTCCCATCGCGCGGCCTTTCTTGCCGAACCTGATTGCCATCGGCAGTGCGATCAAAACGCTCACGACCGCCGAGAACGGAAAGGCGAACTTGTCGGCCAGGTTCAGTTCCAGATTGCCGAGCGCCTCGCCGCCCACGCCTTGCGCGCGCAGTGCGTTCACTTGCTGCGAGAGCTGCTTGGAGTTCATCGTATACGCATCGCTGTTCTGCGTGCTCAGGAACTGCGCGGCGCTCTCACCCAGCGGCAACCCGATGCGAAACTCCGGCGTCGTCGTTTGCGACGTTTCGTAGCCTTGCGCGTTGTAGAACGTCATGATGGCATCGGTCAGTACGAGCGTTGCGCTTTCCACGTGCGCCGTCTTGGCCTGAATCGTTTCGTTCCAATAGCCGCTGCGCCCGGGCTTGAAGATCTGCACGCCGGCCATCGTCTTGCCGTCGGGCAGCACCTGGCTCACGAAGAACACGTTGCCGGTGTCCGGGTCCTTGCGGAAGAATTGCGGTTCGACCGGCAGCGAGGCCGTGTGATAGATGATCTGGTAAAAGGTGCGCGTCGAGAGATCGACGGCCTTGGGCGCGACGTACTCGTTCATCGCCCACGTAAAGATGAAGACGCAGATGCCGAACGCGAACGGCGTGAGCGCGAAGCGCCAGAGCGACACGCCCGACGTGCGTATGGCGTTGATCTCGTTGTCCGCCATGAGCCGGCCCATGCCCAGCAGCGTCGCGAAGATCGTCGCGAACGGAAATGCCATCGGAATGGACTGCGGGATGCGGAAGACGACGAAGCGCAGCACCAAGAACAGCGGCGCGTTCTGCGCGATGATGTATTTGGCGGCCAAGAAGAAAATGTTGAAGCCCCAAAACAAAAAGAACGCGATGAACGCGAACAAAAAGGGGCCAAGGATCTCGCCCAGGATGTACGAGTCCAGAATCGGCAGACGAAGTTGACGCAGCAGGCCACTCGGCGCCGGGCGCGCTTCGGTCAGGGACGCCATGTGCCTAGGCTACTGTAAGAGGTTAATAGTCCCTGTATGCGGTGAGGACGCGGGAGACGTACGCGCGCGTTTCGGCGTACGGCGGCACGCCATGATATTCATCGACCGCGCCGGGACCGGCATTGTAAGCGGCGACCGCAAGCTCGACGTTATCATTGTAGCGTTCGAGCAGTCCGTGCAGATAACGCGTGCCGCAATCGATGTTTTGCGCCGGGTCGAATGGGTTGCTGATGCCGCACGACGCCGAGGTGCCGGGCATGAGTTGCATGAGGCCTTGAGCGCCTGCGGTGCTGATCGCCGAGGGATTCCCGGCCGACTCCGCCATCACGACCGCGTTGACAAGACCCGGCGAAACGCCGTTGCGCGAGGACGCGTCGCTGACCAGCGCGTGGAGCTGCGCGGGGTTGAGGGCATGCGGTGCATAGGGCAAGTAGCCGGCATCGCTACAGCCGTACAGCAGCCCCAGGAGAACACACAGCCCGAACAGCTTTTTCATGCGTGAAATGGCCTCTTCGTACAGACAGGGTACCCCGCCTGCGCAAAAGCGGCATACTCACCGCATCCTAACACACTAGGGCGTCCGGCCCCAGGGGCACGGGGCCGCTTGCCTTGCCATGGGTGCCCCGCGTGTCAGTCACGACATTCGCGGCGCGTGCGTCATCTCAGCAAATTACCAATTTCGTGGACGACAATGAAATGATGCATGCATTTGGGGACTTCAGGGTGGACATCGTGCGAAGAACCGTGACGAAGAACGGTGTGCCGGTGCACCTGACACTCAAATGCATGGAACTGCTCGTGGCGTTCGTGCGAAATCCCGGCAAGACACTGAGCAAGGAAGATCTGCTCGAACAAGCCTGGCCCGATCCCACAGCGTCCGACGCGACGCTCGCGCAGCACGTGTTTTTGCTCCGCCGTGCACTGCGAACGGATTCACACCAGTGGATACGCACGGTACCGAATGTCGGCTACCGCTTCACCGCCGACGTCGTGACGATCGACGATGGCGACGACGAACGCACGCGCGCGCTCCATGCATATATCGAAGGCGCGCGCCACTTCCGCGACATCGGCACAGAACGCGCGCTGCGCTCCGCCATCGATCTCTGCTCGCATGCCATTGCGCTCGAAGACGCGCACGCGCCCGCGTATGCGCTGCGCGCCTCGTGCTGGCGCCTGCTCGCCGAATCCATGCACGTCGAGCCGCTGCCGTGCTTGCAAGCCGCTCAAGCGGACGTGCACGCGGCACTCGCACGCAATTCCCAAAACGCAGACGTTCGTATTGAAGCCGCATCGTGCGCCGCGCTCTTGGATCGGGATCCCGTGCAAGTGCAGCGCCACCTAGATGCGGCGTTGCGCCTCGAACCACTGCACCCCGCTTTGCCGCATGCGCGCGTATGGCTCGCGCTCATGTGCGGGCGGCTCGAAGAGGCGCTTTGCACCGGCCGCGCGTTGGGCGGCTCCTTGTACGGCGCCGCGCTCTACATGACGCGCGATTTCGCACGTGCCGGCGAAATTTTCGATCTCTCGGCCGATCGCAATCCCGCTGTACGTCTCATGCGCGGATCGTGCCGGATGCTCATGAACGATATCGCCGGTGCACTGGACGATTTTCATGCCGTGTATTACGCCGACAACGCGGCACTCGGCGGTGCGGTAAGCGTGCGGCACTACGCGCTCGGTTTGTACGTCTTCGCGTTGGCGCGCAGCGGTCAATTGCGTGCGGCCCGCGCGCATGTGCGCCGGCTCGAACGTCTTGCGCGGCAGCGGTACGTTTCTCCGATGGCGCGCGCTGCGGCGCATCTCGGCCTGCAAGAAATCGACGCGGCAGTCGAATGCGTGCGTGAAGCACTGCGCCGCTTCGATCCGTGGTCCGCGTTCGTTACCGTCGATCCGGTGTTCGAAGAGCTGCGATCGCGCGAGGAATTCGCGGCGCTGATGAGCGCCGCATAAGCAGTGCCGTACCGGTTCGGTCCTTTTCGCCTGGACCCGCAGCGCGAAGAACTTTGGCGTGGGGATTTGCTCGTTCCGCTCAACCGAAAAGCCGTGCGCTTACTGCTCGTGCTCGTCGAGCGCCATGGCGAGATCGTTCCAAAAGACGAACTGCTTGCCGCGGTGTGGCCGCAGCGCAGAGCGACGGCCAACAATCTGACGCAGCACGTGTTCATGGTGCGCAGCGCACTTGGTGAAGGCCCGGGTGCGCAGCGCTATCTGCTCACCGTGCCCGGCGTCGGTTATCGCTTCGTCGCGCCGCTCGAGCGCGGAGAAACCGATTCGGCGCAGCGCATCATCGCGCGGCACTTTTGCGAGGTTGCGCGCGAGTTCTGCTTGCGTAGAACGCCCGCGTCCATCGAGCGTTCGATCGAACTCTACACGCGTGCAGTACAGCACGACCCACGCTGTACGGACGCGCTCTCCGGCTTGGCGCTCTGCCGCTTTCTCCTGGCGGAGTATTTGTTCGAGGCGCCGCGTGAAGCGCTTTCGCTTGCGGAACAGGAAGCGCTGCGCACGCTCGAGGTCGATCGCGGCAATCCCGTTGCGCTCGTGGTGCTGGCACGCGCCGCGGCGCAGCTTCGCTACCACTGGAGTGAAGCGGAGACGCTGCTGCTCGATGCGTTCCGTTCTCGCCCGGAATATTTGTGGGCGCACGTACATCTGGTCGAGCACTATATCGCGCGGGCGCGTTTGCCGCAGGCAAAACAGGCGCTCGCACATGCATACTCGCTGAACTTGGCCGACGATCCGTTTCCTCGGCTGCCGCTGCTGCAAGGCGTGCTGCGCTACTTCGAGGGTGATTTTGCCGGTGCGCAAACACATCTGGCGGCACTCTCAGACGAACGGCCAAACTATGGTTTGGCGCATCTGTACCTTGCGAAGACGCTGCTCGCGCAAGACCGCTGCGGCGAAGGCATCGAGCAGGCGCAACACGCCGCGCGTATCGAGGTCGATCCGCTTAGCCCGGGACAGCCGGACGTACGCCGCCGCGCGCTCGCGC
>JBKPMZ010000357.1:0-3267 GCA_046732415.1 Vulcanimicrobiota bacterium | reverse complement strand
ACCAAACACGAACACACCGCCAAACTTTCGATGGGACGAATTCACTTCGCCATGACGCACCTGCGTCAAGAGGCGGATCGCCTGAAACGAATGCATACCATTTCGTTCAGCAAGCTTCGCATCGTGCGCGTGAGCGGACTGAACACCTCGCATGCGGAGTCGCTGCAGATCATCGCTCAGACGACGCTCCCGTCGTCGAACGGCAGCAATTCGCCGATTCAATACTTGCAGTACGTGCGGGCGAACATCAACGTGAGCAACGCGCTCAACGACACGCTCAACAATTCGAACGTCAATGTCGTCGTGCCGCTGACGGACGTCCTGAACAACGACAACATCTCGATTGGTCAGGTGGTCGGTGTGTACGTCGACAGCGCGGGACTGATCTACACGATCGCCGGCTAAGCCGGGTGACGCAGCACATAGCCGAGCAGCACGTCGTTCGTGGAAACGATCGGCGTGCGCCCGGCTGTCGCGCTTCGTGAGGCCAACTCGGTGATAATGAGCAATCCGGCAGGCAGAATGTCGGCGCGCTGCGGGTTCATGCCCGGTAATGTTTTGCGCTTTTCGAGCGGCATGCGCGCCAGGCGTCGGAGCCACTCACGCACGTCGCGCACCTCGAGCGGAAAGTACTCGAACGGTTCACGCTTTCCGCGCTCGAGCGACACAGTCGTCGTGGCGCTTCCCCCTACCAGTACCAGTTGGTCAACGGGCGGCAGGCGCAGCGCCGGTTCGAGTTGCGCTCGCGCGAATGCGGCGGCATCCTCCAGTATCTCGGGTTGCACCGGCCCGCGGGCCAATCGCGGAAAGCGCTCGGTCAAGCGCACTGCGCCGATTTCGCACGATACGGTGCGTTCGCAACGCGTTTTCGTGCCAACTGCATATTCCGAACTGCCGCCGCCCACGTCCAGCACGCCGAAGCGCTCCGCAGCGCCGGCAGCAATACCGCTTAACGCGCCGGCATAGGAGCACGCCGCTTCCTCTTCGCCTGAAATAATCCGGATGCCGGTACCGGTAAGCGCGCGTACGCGCTGCTCGAATTCGCGTTCGTTGTCCGCACGCCGCAGCGCGCTGGTCGCGATAATTCCGAATTCCGCCGTGTGTTCGCGAATGGCCGCGGCATGTTCCGCGATCGCACTCAGCGTGCGCTGCATCGCCGTTTCGTCGAGATGCCCGCGTTCGCGCAACCCTTCGCCGATGCGCGTACCGGTCGAACGGTGGAGCAACGTTTCCGTGCGCCCGTCGCCGGTCCGAACGACGAGCGCGCGCGTGGAATTGGTGCCGATGGAAATAAGACCGCTGATCAACGATCCGTTGCGTGGCGCGATTCAAACAACGCGGCGCGCCGCTTCTTGCGCAGAAAATGACGCTCGTGCGCGGGTGGACGCTCGGGGTCTTCCCACTCTTGCGTGGATTTGAGATAGTTGGCAATCTGCGTCTCGAACTGTTCGTCGTGCAGTTGCGGCGCGATCAAAACCAAGGGATGCTTGCCGCCCTGAACCATGAACTCGATCGGCTTGCGGGAAATCAGCGCGCGATCGTACGAGCCGCGGTGCTTCTCGACGTCGGCTGCGGGTGCACTGGCCAAACGCCCGTCATCCAGGCGCACCGTGGCGCCGTAGGCGTTGACGTTGATGACGATGCCTCGCTCTGTCTCACTCATTCCGCGGGCGTTGGGCGCGGCTTCACGTAGATGATCGCTTCGTTCGGACGCACGAGATGCAGCCGGTCGTGGATCTCCGGCACGGCGCCCTCGGGGTCGAGCAGCCGGCGCAATTCGCGTTCTTCCGCACGCTTGTGTTCGCGCAGCGATGCAACGTCGTTCTGGACGTCGGAAAGCGATCTCGCCATCGCGATGTTCTCGTTGACGATTCGCGCGAATTGGATGGAAACGAGGGTGAAAACGACGACCGCGACGGCACCGAAGATGAGGCGGCTGAAGAGACGGACGATTCCGGCTGCTCCTCTGCGCCGTTGTTTCATGACTGGCTAAGGGACCCCATACGCCGATACTTCAAATATCGTGCCTCTCGCAGACGGTCGGGCGGCAGAGCGGCAAGCACATCCAACGCCGACCCAACAGCTTTCAGCACGCGCGCAATGGTTCCCCCCGCGTCGCGATGGGCGCCTCCGAGCGGTTCGGGCACGATCTCGTCGACGATGCCGAAGCCTTTGAGATCTTGCGCCGTGAGTTTGAGATGCGCGGCCGCTTCATCGGCTTTTCCGGCGTCGCTCCACAAGATCGCGGCGCAGCCCTCGGGGCTGGCAACCGAGTAGTAGCTGTGTTCGAGCATCAGAATGCGGTCGGCAATCGAAAGCGCGAGCGCGCCGCCGCTGCCGCCTTCGCCGATCACGGTGGCAACGATGGGCACCGGCGCGATGCTGAACTCGTACAAGCACGCCGCAATCGCTTCGGATTGCGCGCGCTCTTCCGAACCGATGCCCGGATCCGCACCCTTCGTGTCGACGAAGGTAACGACGGGCAGCCCCATGCGTCCGGCGAGTTTCGCCAAGCGCTGCACTTTGCGGTATCCCTCGGGGGCGGGCATGCCGAAATTGCGTTTGAGATTTTCCTTGGTGTCTCGGCCGCGCTGCTCGCCGATCACCATGACGGAGCGGTCCTCGAGTTTTGCCAAACCGCCGATGATCGCATGATCGTCGCGGAAGTGGCGGTCGCCGTGCAGTTCGTCGAATTCCTCGAATTGGGAGATGTAGTCCGCGGCGGTCGGGCGGTTGGGATGACGGGCCATGTGGACTTTCTCCCACGGCGTCATCGACCCGAAGATCTCCCGTTGAATCTGCGCGTACTTCTCTTCGAGCGCGCGAATCTCGGCCGACATGTCCACCGGCTGCTGCGCGTTCGCGGCACGCAGTTCTTCTATGCGCTTTTCGAGTTCGAGCAAACCCTTTTCGCGCTCCACGATCAGGTTCACGCCGTACGCTTCCCGCGGGCGGCGTAGCCGAGCAGACGCGCGAGCGTCGGTTTCATGTTGTGCCGATCGACCACCATGTCGATGTGCCCTTTCTCCAGCAAGAACTCGGCGGTTTGAAATTGATCCGGCAGTTTTTGACGGATCGTTTGCTCGATGACGCGGCGCCCGGCAAACCCGATCATCGCTTTGGGTTCCGCGATGATGATGTCCGATTGGAACGCGAACGACGCGGAAACGCCGCCGGTCGTGGGATCGGTGAGCACCGTGACGAAGAAATTGCCTTCTTCCATGAAACGCGCGACCGCGGAGGTCGTTTTCGCCATCTGCATGAGTG
>JBKPMZ010000356.1:0-13453 GCA_046732415.1 Vulcanimicrobiota bacterium | reverse complement strand
ACGATCGCGCGCTGGGCGCCATACTGCAGCACGGCGAACGGTTTACGCTCCACGATGACGATGCGAACGTTCGCCGGCAGCGAGCGGTGGATGTTCGCGGATTTTACATACGGAATCGTTTCGACGCGCGCCGCCGCTTTGTGCGCGCTTTGCAGCCACACGTTCTGCTGCGGTGCGATGCGCGCGCGCGCAAGTATTTGCGCGGTCGGAACGACGCGGTTTCCGATCACGGCAACGTGTTTCGGATAGAAGCCCGGCCACGTGGCGGCGTAGTAGCCGCCTATTGCCGCGGCGATAACGACCAGCACGAACAGTATCCAATACGGACGCAGCCGTGCACCGGCGGATTTCTTGATGCGCTTCGGGCGGCTCACGCGAGAACGTACCGCTCCACGGCTTGCGCAACGCCGTCGTTTTCCACGTCGTCAACCACGGCGTCGGCAACGGCGCGCAGCTCCGGCGGCGCGGAGCCCATTGCAACGCCGAAACCCGCCGCCTGCAGCAGCGGTGCGTCATTCCACGAATCGCCGATCGCGAGCACCTGCTCCAGCGGAATGTTCAAGTACCGCGCGACCAGTTCCAGCGACTTGCCTTTGTTCACGTTCGAGTTCATCACTTCGATGAACCACGGAATACTCCGCGTCACGTAGGCGCGGTCGCCGCACAGCGCCTGCACGCGCGGCAGCTGTTCGTTTACAACCTCCGGCTCGGCGATGATGCACGCCTTGGTGGCGTCCCAGACTTCGAATTGCCGTGCCAGCGAAGGCGTGATGATCGGTTCCACACCGGAAATCTTGGCGTATAAATCCGAATAGCGGTTGCGCTGCTCGCAGTAGTAGCGATCGTTGGCGTACAGTTGAATGTGCAAGCCGTTATCGCGCGCGTACGCTTCAAGTTCCAGCGCCTGCGCGTTCGGCAACGGCACGTCTTGCAGTACGTCATCCGTTTGCGGATCGATGACGGCCGCGCCCTGATAGCACACCACCGGCGCGGTAAAGTGCAGTTGGCGAACGAACGGCAGCGCGGCGCGGTACATTCGGCCGGTGACGATGCAGCCTTGTACGCCCCCCTCGCGCATTTTTTCAATCGCTGATAGGACGCGCGGGCGCAGCAGCAACTCCTCACCCAGCAGCGTTCCGTCTAAATCGAACGCAACGAGTTTATACTTCACCGCATCACCCTGATTTCCACCAGTGTCACCCTGAGGTATCGAAGGGGCGCTGAGGTATCGAAGCGCGCATCCGTGCCGTACGCGCATGCTGCTCCAGCCCCTCGAACTGCGCCAGCGCCTCGAGCGTGCTCGCATCGCTTGCCATTCGCTCCGGGCTATTTTCCACGACGCTGAACGTGCGCAAGAAATCCGCGGTGTGCAGACCCGATGAAAATCGGGCGGCGCCGGACGTGGGCAGCACGTGATTGGTTCCCGCAAGATAGTCGCCGCACGCGACCGGCGTCTGCGCACCGACGAACACGGCGCCCGCGCGGCGGATCTGCGGCAGATACTCCTGCGGATCGCGCACTTGCAGCGAGAGGTGCTCGGGGCAGAATCGGTCGATCACTTTGAACACATGCTTGCGTTTGGCCGCGTGAATGAGATACGCGTTGTTGTCCAGCACCGCTGCAATGATCTCGCCGCGCGGAAGCGCGCGAACGTCGAGATCGTCCAGGTATTTCGCACACGCGTCCAGCAATTCGCGTGACTCCGATACGACGGCGACGCGCGCCATCGGGTCGTGCTCGGCTTGGGCGAGCAATTCCCCGGCAACTAGTTCGACGTCAGCGCTCTCGTCCGCCACGACCAGCACTTCCGACGGCCCGGCCAAACCGTCGATGGCGCAAGCGCCGAATACTTGCCGTTTGGCTTCGGTGACCCAGACGTTGCCCGGGCCGACGATCTTGTCGACGATATCGATCGATTCCGTGCCGTACGCCGCCGCTGCGATTGCTTGCGCACCACCCACCGCGTACAATTCGTCCACGTCGCACAGCCAGCACGCGAACAGCACGGCAGGCGCGATCTTTCCGTCGCGCTGCGGCGGTGTTAATACGATGATGCGCGAGACACCCGCCACCTTCGCGGGAACCACGTTCATGATCACCGACGACGGCAACGCCGCCGTACCGCCCGGCACGTACGCCGCAATAGATTCGAGCGGACGCGCGCGCAGGGCGTACCGTGTGCCGTCGGTGTCGGCATACTCCACGTCGCCGTGCAACTGGCGCCGGTGAAATTCCTCGACGCGCTCGCGCGCAAGCGCCAACCCTTCGACGATCTCGTGCGGCACAAGCGTTCGAGCCTGCTCGAACATCGGAATCGGGACGCGCAATTTGCTGATGTCGTACGCGGGATCGTCAAAACGTCTGCCGTACTCCACGAGCGCCGCGTCGCCACGTTCACGTACGTCCGCAATAATCTGGGCAACGCGCGTACGTACGTCGGCCGGCGGGTCCCATCCGCCGCGATACAGTCCGGCCAGCGCGTTGCGATCGAGCGCGCCGGTGATCGGAATCGTCACGCCGGCGTCTTCTCCAGCCGCTCGATGAGCTCGCGCAACCGATCGTACTTTGCGCGAAAGCGCACCGGATTGACGACCAGGCGGGCAGTCGATGCTGCGATTTCGTCCACGACGACCATATCGTGCTCGCGCAGCGTGTTTCCCGTCGCGACCAAGTCCACGATAACGTCGGAAAGGCCGACGAGCGGACTAAGCTCCACGGAACCGTGCAGCCCAATGATCTCGCACGGCAAATCCCGCTCCGCGAAATATGCCTGCGCCGACCGCTTGAATTTGGTCGCGACGCGTAAGAACGTCGGATAGCGCGCGCCGTTGTGGTAGTTGTCGCTGCGCCGCGCCGCAACGACGAGCCGGCACGCACCGTATCCGAGGTCCGCCACTTCGCTCACCGAGCGATCGGTTTCCCACAGCACGTCCTTGCCGACGATGCCGCAGTCCGCCGCGCCGAATTCCACGTATGCCGGAACGTCGGTAGGCCGCAGCAGCAACAGTTCGGCTTTGCCGTCGCCGCTGAGCACGGTAAGCCGGCGGCCGGTGTTGGCGGGCACGTCGATTCCGGCCGCGCGAAGACGCGCAGCGGTTTCGTCGTACAGCGCACCCTTCGGCACCGCGATGACGAGCCGCTCAGTTTCCATTGTCATCCGAAAGTGCGACTTCTTCAACCGCGTCATCCACCGCGATGATCACGCGCGGAATGCGTTTGTGTTCGGCATACGCGAGGAGCGCATCGCGATCGAGGTTGCGCACGTTCATGCGCACGCGCAGGCCTTTGCGGCGTTCGCGCGCGGCAATCTCATCCGAACCGCTCACCAGCACGTCGACTTCGTTGCGCGGACGCTCGTCTTCGCGCCGGCGTTCGAGCGCAAGCAGAATTCTTTCCACGCCCACCATCCAGCCTACGGCCGGGACGTCGTATCCAAAGCGCGGCAGCAGCGAATCGTACCGCCCGCCGCCGCACAGCGAGAACCCGAGATCGGCGATATAGCCCTCGAACACGAAGCCGGTGTAGTACTGCAGATCGCGCAGCAGCGCGAAGTCGACGTTGATGCGATCGCGATACCCGAGCGCGCTTGCGCGTTCGAGAATCCGTTCCAGCCGCTGCAGCGCCGCAATCGACTGCGGTGTTTCGCACAGCGGCCGCATCGCCGCGAGAATGTCGTCGCGTCCGCGTGTCATCGTCAAGCGCCGAATCGTTTCGTCTTCGATCGCCACGACGTTTCGATCGGCAATGAGCCGCTTGAGCCGCTGCAGGTCTTCACCCGAATGGCCTGCACTCTGCAAGATGCCGTCGACGATCGCCGCATCGTTGACGTCGAAACGCGCATCGCTCAAACCGACCGCATCCAGCGTCTCGATCGCCATGAACAGCACTTCTGCTTCCGCATCGACGCCCGGCCCGCCGATGAGTTCCGCGCCCGCTTGCGTGAACTCGCGCATGCGGCCCAGTTGCGGCTCTTCGTAGCGAAAACCGGTTGCGACGTAGGAAAGACGCAGCGGCAGCGTCGCCTTGCGCAATCGGGCCGATACGACGCGCGCAATCGGCGTCGTCATCTCCGTGCGCAGCGCGAGCTGCGATCCGAGCGGATCGGTAAAGCGGAACGTCTGCTGCATGAGTTTCTCGCCGAGGCCCCGTTCGAGCGATTCGTAACTCTCGAACGTGGGCGTCAGGACTTCCGCGTACGACCACGTGCGAAACACGCGCCGGATCGTTTCTTCAATCTCGCGCTTATAGGCAAACTCTTGCGGCAACCAATCGCGCACGCCCGCGGGCAGTCTCACGCCGCGAACCTACTCGGGCAGGCCTTCGGACACATTGTCATAACCGAACACGCGAGCCAGTTCGCCGCGTACGCGCGTATCCGCCGCGATCCCGCGTGCAAGGCGCTGCGTGCGGCTGCCGATGCGCGCCATTACGGGCACGGTTCCCGGCCACTCGTCCAAAATCGCCGCGAGACGATCGACCTGTTCGCGGCTGCTGACTACCACGTGCCAGCCCGCCGGTGCCGCTGAATACGCGGGCCGTTCGAACGGGGTGACCTCGTTCGCGCTCACCGAAAGTTCTACCGGCTGCGAATCGCCGTTCTTGTCGTCTTGCGCGGCGCGCAGACCGGGACGCTCGCGCATCCGCAGGCGGCCCTTGACGATGAGAATCTTGTCCTGTTCGAACAAGTGGCTCACTTGCGGATAGAGTTTGGAAAAGACGACCACGTCCGTCGTGCCGGTCGTGTCTTCCAATTGCGCGATCAGAATCTGCTGGCCCGCTTTGGTCAGCGTGCGGCGCACGGATGCAACCATGCCCGCTACCACGACGAAACTGTCGTCTTCTTTTGTACGCAGATCCTTGACGGGCACGGCGCCCGTGCGTGCCAGCGCATCCGCAACGTCGGCAAGCGGATGACCTGAAACGAAAATGCCGAGCGTTTCCTTTTCCCACTGCAGCGCCTGCATGGTGTTCGGCGGCGGTAAGGCCGGCAGCGTGGGACTGAGCGACTCGGCGACGTGCGGAGCCTCACCGAACAGCGAGACCTGCCCCATCTGTGCATCGCGCGACTCCGCCGCGGCAATGTCCATTGCCGTATCGAGTGCCGCCAACTTCTGCGCGCGATTTCCCGGCAGGCAATCCAACGCTCCGCACTTGATGAGCGCCTCGAACACGCGCCGGTTCACCTGTTTGTTGTCGACGCGCTTCGCGAGTTCGAACAAATCTTTGAACGGACCGTCCGTCTCGCGTGCATCGAGAATCACGTGAACTGCGCCTTCACCAACGCCCTTGACCGCCGAAAGGCCGAAGCGAATCTGATCGCCGACGACCGCGAAATCGATGCGCGATTGATTCACGTCCGGCGGAAGCACGACGATGCCGAGTTTCTTGGCCTCGTCGATGTACTCGACCAGTTTGTCGGTCTTGTCTTTTACCGACGACATGAGCGCGGTAAAGTACGGCAGCGGGTGATTCGCCTTCAGATAGGCTGTTTGATATGCGACCCATGCGTACGCGGCGGCGTGCGACTTGTTGAAGCCGTAACCCGCGAACGGCTCGATGAACTCGAAAATTTTCGCGGCGAGTTCTTCATCGATGTCCGAGTGCTGTTTGCACCCTTTGATGAACTTCTCGCGGTACACGGGGATTTTTTCCTTCTGTTTCTTCCCCATGACTTTGCGCAACTCGTCCGCTTCGCCCATCGTGAAACCGGCAAGATCGCGCGCCATCCGCATCACGGACTCCTGATAGCACGGGATCGCATACGTCTCGCTGAGGATCGGCTCGAGTTTCGGATGCAAGTATTTGGGTTGTTGCCGTCCGTGCTTGACGGCGATATAGTCCGGAATCCACTCCATCGGGCCCGGCCGGTATAGTGCAACGAGCGCGATGATGTCGTTGAAGTCCGACGGGCGCAGCTCGGTGCAGACGCGGACCATGCCTTCCGACTCGAGTTGGAATACGCCCATCGTGTCGCCGCGCGAGAGCATCTCGTACGTGCGCTGGTCGTCGTCCGGGATCGTCGCAATGTCGAAATCCGGATCGGTCGTGCGGCGAATCTCGTCGACCGCGTTCTTCATCACGGTGAGGTTGCGCAGACCCAAGAAGTCCATCTTGAGCAAACCGATTTTTTCGGCCCACACCATGTCGTATTGCGTGTTGACGCCGGCGTCGCTCTTGGCGAGCGGCGCGTATTCGACGAGCGGGCCCGGTGAAATCACGACACCTGCCGCGTGCGTGCCCGCATTGCGTGCCAGCCCTTCGATGGCTTTGGCCGTATCGAGCAATCGCCGGATCTCGGGCGACATTGCATAGAGCTGCTTGAGTTCGGGAATCTGCTCCAGCGCCTGCGCAATGGACAAGCCGCCCGGCCCCGACGGAATCATCTTCGCTACTTTGTCGACGTCCGGCAGCGGTACGCCCAGCGCACGGCCCGCGTCGCGAATAGCCGCGCGCGCCGCCATCGTACCGAACGTCACGATCTGCGCCACGCGATCGTCGCCGTACTTGTCCGTCACGTATTTGATCACTTCGTCGCGCCGCTCGACGCAGAAATCGGTGTCGATATCGGGCATGGAGATACGATCGGGATTCAAAAAGCGCTCGAAAATCAGATTGTACTTGAGCGGATCGAGATCCGTGATCTTCAAACAGTATGCGACGACGGAGCCCACGGCGGAACCGCGTCCAGGCCCGACCGGAATGTCGTGATCCTTCGCGTACTTGATGAAGTCCCACACGATGAGGAAATACGACGCGAAGCCCATCTTGAGGATCACGTCGAGTTCGTATTCGAAACGCTCGCGCAGCGCCGCATCGTTCTTCGCGCGATCCGCGCCGTAGCGATCGATAAGGCCTTGCTCGCAGACTTCGCGCAGGTAGTCTTCCGCGGTCTTGTCCTTGCCGTTTTCTTGCGGCACCGGAAACGCGGGCAGGTGATAGATCTTCTCCGGGATGCGGATGTCGATGCGTTTGGCTATCTCAACGGTGTTGTCGCACGCTTCCGGCAAGTCGGCCCACAGTTCGCGCATCTCCGCATCGCTCTTGACGTAGAACTGGTCGGAGTAGAACTTCATGCGGCTGGTGTCTTGCACGGTTTTGCCCGTACCGATGCACAGCAGCACGTCGTGCGCGGGCGCGTCGCTTTGCACCAGATAATGCGAGTCGTTCGTCGCCACGATCGGAAGATTTAAATCGCGTGCTACGCGCACGAGCCCCCGGTTGATGACTTCTTCCTCGGGCATGCCGTGGCGCATCACTTCGATGTAGAAGCGATCGCCGAAAATATCGACGAACGTTTGCGCCGCTGCCTTCGATTTTTCGTAGTCGTTTTTGAGCAGCGGCGCGGCCACCATTCCCGACATGCATCCGGAGAGCACGATGAGACCGCGGTTGTGCTCTTCCAGCAGATCGAGGTCGATGCGCGGCTTGTAGTAATAGCCTTCCAGGAAGCCTTTGGAGATGAGAGCGGTTAAGTTTCTGTAACCCTCCACGTCCGCAGCAAGCAGCGTGACGTGCGCTTCGTCACGGACGGTACGGTCGAAGCGCCCCCGCGGGGCGATATACGCCTCGCACCCGATGATCGGGGTGAGTTTGAAATCGCGCGCCGTGTAATAAAACTCCATGGCGCCGTACATTACGCCGTGATCGGTCAGCGCGACGGCGGGGCTGCCATCGTCGGCGGAACGCCGGCAGAGCCCGTCGACCCGGCAGGCTCCGTCCAGGAGCGAGTATTCACTATGAACGTGGAGATGAACGAACTGGCTCACCGGACGGCTTTTCGACCCTCTACTCTGGTACGGTAAAACTAAAGAAACGGACGGATTAAGACGTTACAGTAAACGTGGGCTTGAACCTGTCCGAGACGGGTACCCAACCCGTCCAGAACGCCCCGGACAAGGCCGAACTCCTCGCGGAGATCGAGCGCCTTCGCTCGCGCATTGCCATGCTCGAAGCCGAGCGCGACGAGTACGCGCAGCAGAACGCCGAACTCTTCGTTTTGCAGCAGGTGTTCTCCACCATCAATTCCACGCTCGACATCAACGACATTTTGTCGATGGTGCTGCGCGGCGTGACGGAAGCGTTAAAATTCAACCGCGTCATTCTGTTCGACGTCGACGAACACGGCAACGCGATACGCCGTTTGGAAGGTGACGGCAACGGCTCCGTGGTGCACGCTGCCGACGCATTCGATTATCTGCCGAACTCGACACTGCAAGACGTTGCGCACGGCGCATCGCAAGTAGCCTTCGGGCACGAATCCGATCCTGATAAACCCCTTTCCGACACGCAAGGTTCCTATTGCATCGCGCCGCTCGTCGCGCGCGACGTGGTGCGCGGCATGCTGTACGTCGATCGCGCGCCCAGCGACGAAGTCTCGGAGAATCAACTGCGCGTGCTGCTGGATTTCGCGGCGCAAGCCGCGATCGCCGTGGAAAACGCGCGTCTCTATGAAGAAACGCGCCGCTTGCTCGAGGAGACGCAGCGCCTAGCCCTCACCGACACGCTCACCGGCATACCGAACCGCCGCGCGCTCAACGAAATGCTCGAACGCGAGTTGCATACCTCGGAGCGCTACGACACGCCGTTCGCGTTCGTCATCCTCGACCTGGACGATCTCAAGAAGATCAACGACTCCGGCGGCCACAGCCTGGGCGACCTCGCGCTCAAACGCTTTGCCAACGTTCTCAAGAAAACGGCGCGCAAAGGAGACATCGTGGCACGGTATGCGGGCGATGAGTTCGTGGTCGTCATGACCAAGACGGATCGCGGCGCGGCCGAGCGAGGCGTGGACCGCATTCTGTCCGCCCTGCGCCGCAACGGCCTGCAGTCCTCGATTGGCGTCGCCATGTTTCCGCTGGACGGCACCGACGGCCAGACGCTCTTCTTCGCGGCCGACGAGGCGCTCTACCACGCCAAGCAGAGCGGCAAAAACACCTACCGCTTCTTCGACCGCAAGACCAACATTGCGGAAAAGGCAGCCGCGATCAGCAACGCCTCGGCCGAGGCGCAGTAGCCCCGACCCGCCCTCCGCCCCTTTGGAGCGGCCTGCCTGGCGAGGGCCAATAAGCACATGACTAAGGTCGTGGGGGTACACTAAACCGGAGTAGTATAAAGAAGCAAAGTTCTTCCTCTACTCCCGGGAAAGGTCCACGTGATCAAGCACGACGTCGTCGTCATTGGTGGCGGCTTGGCCGGCATGCGCGCTGCTGTCGAAGCAGCGGAGCGCGGAGCCGACGTTGCCATCGTCAGCAAGATGCATCCGGTGCGCAGCCACTCGGGCGCGGCGCAGGGCGGCATCAACGCCGCACTCGGCAATCGCGAAGAAGACACGCCTCAAAATCACGCTTTCGATACGGCCAAGGGCTCCGACTATTTGGGCGACCAGGACTGCATCGAAGCGATGTGCGAGGACGCGCCGCACCAGATCATCTGGCTCGAACACCGCGGCTGCATCTTCTCGCGCCTGCCCGACGGCCGCATCGCGCAGCGTCCCTTCGGCGGTGCCGGCGCACCGCGTACGTGCTATTCCGCAGACGTGACTGGCCTGGTGATTCTGCACACGCTGTGGGAGCAGCTCGAGCGCTTCAACGTCAAAGTGTACGAAGAATACTTCTGCACCGCGCTCTGCATCGAAGACGGCGTGGGCACCGGCGTCGTCGCATACAACATGCGCAACGGCGAGTTGGAGCTGATCAACGCCAAAGCGACGATCTTCGCGACCGGCGGCGCCGGACGCATGTACGCAAAAACGACGAACGGCTATGCGTCCACGGCCGACGGCCTGGGCATCGCATTCCGCGCCGGCATTCCGGTAATGGACATGGAGTTCGTGCAGTTCCACCCAACCTCGCTCAAAGAGAACGGCGTGCTGCTCTCCGAAGCGGCGCGCGGCGAAGGCGCATACCTGCTCAACGCCAGCGGCGAGCGCTTCATGTTCAAATACGCGCCGAACAAGGGCGAACTCGCATCGCGCGACGTCGTCTCGCGTGCCGAATGGACCGAGATTCTCGAAGGCCGCGGCATCGACGGCTGCGTGCTGCTCGACCTGCGTCATCTCGGGCGCGAAAAGATTCTGGAGCGTCTGCCGCAGATTCGCGAACTGGCGCTCGACGCGACCGGTAAAGACGCAATCGACGATCCCATTCCGATTCTTCCCGGCATGCACTACACGATGGGCGGCATCGAAACCGACATCAACGGTTCGACCCGCGTTCCCGGGGTGTACGCGGCCGGTGAATGCGCAACGCCCAGCGTCCACGGCGCCAACCGCCTGGGCGGCAACTCGCTGCTGGAAACGATCGTCTTCGGCGCGCGCAGCGCCAAGCACGCCATCGAGTACATCAAATCGGTCGGCGACGTGCGCCCGTCCGAGCGCACGCTCAAAGCGGAAAAAGATCGCTTGGCCAAGTGGCTCTCCAAGAGCGGCGGCGAGCGCGCTCCCAAGTACCGTGCCGCAATGAACAAGACGATGAGCGAAAACTGCTTCATCTTCCGCAACCAAGAGCAACTACAGAAAGCGGTCGACGAACTGCTCGAGATCCGCAAGGCGTTCGACGAAAACGTGTATGTGATGGACAAGTCCAAAACGTTCAACACGGATTTGGTCAACACGATGGAAACCGATTTTCTCATCGACGCGGCGATGTGCGTTGCCAACGGCGCGCTGCACCGCACGGAGTCGCGCGGCGCACAGGCGCGCACGGATTACCCCGAACGCGACGACGAGAACTGGCTCAAGCACACGCTCGCGTGGCGTCAAGAGGGGCAGAACCCAAAACTCGACTACTCGCGCAAAGTCACCATCACCAAATGGCAACCGCAGGTACGGACGTATTAGGATACAATGGCTAAGATAAAACTCGACATCTTCCGCTTCGACGAGGCCGTCGACGAGGTTCCGCACCGCGACGTCGTCGAGGTCGACATTCCCGAAACGACGACCGTGCTCGACGCGCTGGAAGAGGCGAAGGCGCAAGTCGACGGTTCCATCAGCTTCCGCCGTTCGTGCCGCTCGGCAATCTGCGGTTCGTGTTCGATGAACATCAACGGCATCACGGGCCTCGCGTGCAAGACGCCGTGCAACACGGTGATGGACGGCGAAGGCACGATCCAAATCGATCCCATGCCGAACTTCCAGCCGATGCGCGACCTGGTCGTGCACATGGATCCGTTCTGGGACAAGTACACGCGTCTCAAACCGTATCTGCAGCCCGCGGACAAAGACGAATCGCACGAGCGCGAGCGCCGCGTCAGTCCCGAAGACATGAAGAAACTCGTGGACGTCGCCAACTGCATCATGTGCGCCACGTGCTATGCGCTGTGCCCGGTAGTGAGCGTCGATCCGGCGTTCGCGGGTCCGGCCGCCATTGCGTACGCGTACCGTTTTATCGAAGACGTGCGCGACGGGCAGCGCCCCGAACGCATCGCGCAAATCAACGAAGATTATCTGTGGCTGTGCGCGCACTGCTACGCGTGCTCGTACTGCCCCAAGCACGTCGACCCGCACTGGCGCATCGTCGACGTGAAGCGCGCGACCATCAAAGATCGTGTGATGATGAACGAACGCGGCCCGCGCCACGCGCTCACCGTCAACAAGACCATCCGTCAAACCGGCATGCTGGCGGAAACGGAAGTCATTCAAGGCACCGTCGGCAAGTTCAACATTCGCGGTCTATTGAAAGTCGCGCCGCTTGGCCTGCGCATGGCAGCGAAAGGCAAACTGCCGCCGCCGTTCGTCAAGCCAATCCCGAAAGTCGACGAAGTGCGTACAATATTTGAGTCCCTGGAGGTCCCAGTCAGCTAATGAGTGCCACGTTACTTCCGGAAGAGCAGCCGAAGAATCTTCACCGGCGCTCGCACAGCTCGGAAACCAAGCGCTACGGGTTCTTTCCCGGTTGCGTTGCCAAAGAGTCCTGCAAAGAACTCTTCAACTCAACGATGCTGCTGGCCGACAAACTCGGCATCGAACTGATCGAACTCACCGCGGCGTCGTGCTGCGGCGCGTCGGTCGTTAACGACACCAACCGCGACATTGCGCGCGTGCTCAACGCGCGTACGTACGCGCAGGCCGAAGCGCTCGGTCTGGACGACGTCATCACGATCTGTTCGACGTGCACCGGTCACATGCGCGCAGCGAACAAAGAACTGCTCGATTCCGAAGAGCGCATGAATCAGGCGAACTCGATTCTCGGTAAGTTCGGCGCCAAGTACAGCGGCAACGTGATGGTGCGCCACCTGCTGTGGCTGCTCATCGACGACATCGGCCTGGACAATCTGCGCAAGATGGTCGTGCGCCCGCTCAACGGCCTGAAAGTCGCGCCGTTCTACGGCTGCCACATCATCCGCCCGGAGAGCGTGAACGGCTGGGAATCCGCGCGCAATCCGCATTCGCTCGAGGACGTCATCGAAGCGCTTGGCGGTGAGGCCGTCGATTACGCCGGCAAGACGCGCTGCTGCGGCTTCCACATTCAGCTCGAGAAAGACGGCGTCGCCGCGTCGATGGTCGGCCAGAACATGCGTATGGCCAAAGACAAGGGCGCGGAAGCGGTTATCACGCCGTGTCCGCTCTGCCACCTCGCGCTCGACGGCTATCAGCAAGATGCCGCCGCCCGCTGGGGCCGCACCGACCTGCCGACGTTCCATCTTCCGCAACTCGTGGCGTACGCGCTCGGCGTTCCGGCGGAGAAACTCGGCTTGAAACACCACCTCATCGACCCGCGGCCGATTATGGTGGAACGCGACCTCATCGCGTAGCCAATACAAAGTCAAGGCAAAGAGCCGCCGGTCACAACCGGCGGCTCTTTTGCTGCAAATTAGTAATTCCATCACTAACGGCGTTACAGGCGTTACAGTGGACGATCGCGATCCATTTGGCCAAGTGGCAGGCACCCATACGAACGTCAATCTAGCACCTAGGGCGCGCTGCCGGCTGCGCGTTCGGTCGAAAGAAAGAGCGGAACCTACTACGTGGGTGGCCTCGGCTCACGGTATACGGGTTCCGATCCAATGTCAGCCGCACGCATCCTCAGTGCGCGCCGGGATGATGGCTACATAGATGACGCTTATGGCTCCAGCTTTCAAGTTGAGCGCGCAGCCGATATCGAGACGACGATGAACCAGGGACGCGCTGCCATTCAAAGAAGCCGTTGGCCCAAATCACTGCTCGAGTACTATAAAAGGCCGCGCGATACAAGGGCCGCGCATTCAGAGTCTCTGCTTTCGCGTTGATCGTAGAAAAACGTGATGCGCTCGTGTCCCACGGCGGGATGAAACCCCAGTATAAGGCTACTATGTGATCGGGGTCGTCATTACAGGTGCCGGCGACCAGTCTGCGTCGGTGCGACGTTAAAGCGTGCCGGAAACTGAACGTCAAAGCGCAGATGCGGATAGCGTGCGAGAAGCCGAGACGGCTCACTCAGTTCGAAGCGGCCGCACATTCAGCCTAGCTGTGCTC
>JBKPMZ010000355.1:0-12712 GCA_046732415.1 Vulcanimicrobiota bacterium | reverse complement strand
CGCCGAAACTGAGCAAATGGCAGCAGCACGTCCTGGATGTGCTCAAGCATGCGGCGCCCGGCGATGAATACTTCGGCCGGATGAAGATGAGCTATCTGGGCATCAACAACACGTTCCACGACGACGCAATCCGCGCGGGTGCGTACACCACCGACCCGCACCTCATCACTTCCGTACAGTGGGCCGACGAAGCGCTGAACGCCTGGGCGCAAAAGTATCCCGGGGATCCGCAACTCGCGCGCTCGTATTTTTTGGCGTTTCAAATGTACCGTAAAATTTGGACGCAGGATGCGCAGCAAAAGGCTTGGGACTATGCCCACATCGTCATACAAAAGTGGCCGACGTCGTTTTTTGGCAAGGCGCTGAAAAAAGATCTCGCAATCGGCTACACCGAGCATTATTTCGCAAGTCCGGTACCGTGCGCGGTGCTGATAGCGAGCGCCTCCGGCAAGCCCTCGCCCACGCCTACTCCTACATCCACGCCGGCTCCGACGCCAACGCCCGCGCCCGGACAGCCGAAAGTCGAGATTCTGCCGGTACCGTGCTTGACCGCGACGCCGTCGCCATCGCCTGTGCCCACGGGGTCGCTCTCACCGTTGCCGTCGCCATCAGCGTCACCGTCATCGTCGACGACGCCCTCGGCAACGCCTAGCCCGTAGCGGAATTTACACCGGACCTTCTGAAAACCGCCGCATGCTGGCGGTTTTCTTTTTTGCCGCAGCCCTCTTTTCGGCTGCGGACGTGCGGAACGTCCAGATCAGAGACTCGTCCTTTGGCTTTATGCGTACGCCTCAAACCATTACGGCGGATGCAACCGTCGTCGCGCCCGACCCGCGGATCGCACCGCTAATCAACGCCATCAGCGCACCGGTCATGCGCGTACCAAAGAAGTCGAATCTGCGCGTTTCACTCAAAGGCCACACGGAAGCCGACCTCGTGAACGCGTATCTCCATGAGTTCTTTACCGACAGCGCGGACTTTGTCGAAGTTCGCCTGCATTTGCGATCGGGCCGTGTTGTAAGCGTCGTATCCGGTAGTCAGTTACCATACATGCTTCCGTGGGTCGTATACGGCATTGGGGACCCGTTCACGACGTATAACGCGGACATCACGCGCGCCGTCGTACCCTTGTTGTCGAAAGACGCGCCGTCACTTCAACTTTTGGGACCGAAAGGGTTCGACATATCGTTCGAGTGGCCTGACCAAGATGCCGACGCAACCAAGTTTTATCGCGCCGACGGTTTGGGCGGTCTTTGCCTGAGCGACTACGTGCAACATCATCCCGGCACGAAGATGCACATACACATCGATGGCTCGCTATCGTTGCCGCTTGACGTTCAGAACGCATTTCTCAAGGACGAATATACGGCTCACCGTACGGATTTGCTTGACGCGGTCGCCGGCCAACTCCAGCTCTACAGTTGGGTCACGCTGACGGACGGACGTTCACGCACAGATTGGGTCGTGGGTCCGAACAACATGCCGACGATTTTGTGGCGCCATACGGGCGAAACAATCCTCGGAGTCGGCAAATCGCAATTCTGCGACGCCATCTCAAAATGAAATGGCCATCGGACGTTCCTACGCTTGGCGTACGGCCTCGTAGATCGTTTTAAACGCTTTCGCCGTCGCTGTATCGTCCCAATCGCCGTTGTGGTTGTCGAGCATCGCTGCCGTCAACTGCGCGGCGATTTTCTTTAGTTCCAGTTGCTCTTCGTCAATGATGGCCATATAATCCGCTACCTTTCACAGATTGGCGTTGTTACGCGCGACGATAACATAAAGAGAAGAGCCCCGCATTACTGCGAGGCTCTCTCCGTTTCCAGACTCTTACGAGACTAGAACTTGAGACCCAATCCGACGTACGGACCCGCCTCGGTGAAGTCGGAAGGAGCATTCGTCTTGCCCTTGCCGGCATCACCCAGATAGCCGAACTCCAGATAGAGCGGCGTATTCGGGCCGAACGTGAACGCGCCACCGATGTCGAACTTGAAGATGTTGTATGCAAGATCGACGGTGCTGGGCGACGTGCAACCGAGCGTAACGCATCCGTTGAACGAACCCTTCACATTCGGGTAGTAGTACGCGCTGCCGAACCACGTGAAGCCGTTCTGATCGAGATCAGGCAGCTTCTCAATGCCGAAGCCGACATTGTTGAGTTTCGGATAGCCGTAGTTACCGGCGCGCCACATGTAGCCGACGCCGATGTAGATACGCGGATCCAGAACCTTCAGGCCCAGACGTGCATCGAACGAGTAGTCGCGTGCGGTAAACGCCGGGACGAACGTCTGATACTGTCCGCCGATTGCGGTCACGCAGCCCGGGTCGCCCGGTGCGGCATGTCCGTTCAGACCATCGCAGAGTTGCCCAGAGTTGGCAGACGTCGTGATAGCGGTCTGATTGTGCGGATAGTTGTACTGACGATAGTCACCTTCGATCATCCACGGAAGGCCGATCGTGCTGAACTCCCACGCACCGTGGATACGGTACGAGAAGCCACCGTTCGAATTCGATCCGGTGTTGCCCGGGCTGAATTCGTTGTAGACCTTCGGCGAGATGATGTAGTCACCGGCGACGAACGCCGTTACGGCGGGCGTCGGAACCGGGGTCGGCGCAGGCGTCGGCGGTGCCGTCGGCGAGGCCATCGGCGTCGGAGCCGGCGGCGGGGTCGGCGGCAGGTAGCGGACTACGACAAGACGGCGGTCCGGAACCCACTGAACGTAGGCGCCCATACCTTCCGAAATGACGCGAACCGGCACGACAACGTGGCCCTGGTAGATCTCCGGCGGGACGTCCAGCGGACGCGTTTCGCCGTTGATCACGACTTCGGGCTTACCAACCGTCACTTTGACGTCCGCGCCCGGCTTGGTCACATCGACCGTCTTGGTGCCGGGATCGTACGAAACCGTCGCGCCCATCTGTTCGAACATCGAGCGCAACGGAATGAGGATGGTACCGCCACGGACGAGGGCGGCAAGGACGCGGCCCTGCTTGAGTTCGTCCGGCTTGGTATACACGTGGTGGTCGTTAAAGAGGATCGGGATTTGTCCGGACGGCGGGGAACCGAAGTTCGCCGGCGGTACCGCAGGAGCTGCGGACGCCGGTGCCGCCGGGGCAGGTGACGCCATCGGCGACGCCGCTGGTGCGGGTGACGCCGGAGCGCTTGCTGCCGGAGACGGGGAAGCCGTCGCTTGTGCTATCGCGTTGGGTCCAATGTTGCCATGCGATGCATTGAGCGGAGCTGCCACCGCGCTAAGTCCGAGGCCGGCTGTCATCAGCACGGCGAGGACTCCGGTGCTCAGTCGTTTCAAGTTTTCCTCCTAGCTAGAATGAAACCTAGGCTTACCTGGGCTAACCCCTCGATAAACCACACGTCAATCGAGCAAATACCCCTAAGCAAGCAGAGTTAATCCTTCGGGGACCGGGTTGCCCCCCCTGCAGCATAAGACAGGCGGGCGGTCCCGTTCGTCTATAAAGGTAGCGTTAAGCGAGCTTCTCTTCAAGCTTTGCGAGGAATTTTGCGCGGTCCATGATGTAGCGTTCATGGGTGCCTTCAGCGACGGCTTCTTGCTCGTCGAATACTTGTACCGCAAAACTGATGCGCGGACCATCCACCAGCACGACTTCCACCTCGGTACGGACGATGAATCCGACGGGCACGGGCCGGTGATGTTCCAAGTCGATATGGGTGCCCAGCGTCAGCTGCCCTTCCTCTAACACGGGGGCAATGCACGCCATCGCCGCATCTTCGATGAGTTGCACCAGCATGGGAGTGGAGAGAACGTCGACGCCCTTGTTCCCCGCCTTTTCCGCGGTCATCCATTCTTCGACGCGGCTCTGCCGGCTATAGGTACGCCCGATATCGAGTTTCGCACGCATGCCCGGTGACAATACAACACCGGGCCGCACGCTCCCCCGCGTTTACCTAGCAACCCATTGGGGTTTTCTCAGGTTCGCGCTGTAAGAGTGAATCAAAACCGGCCGTCGGCCGTAGTAAGGGCGAAGAGAGCCTTTTTTGTTGATATTGAGAAGGAGCGGCATGCAGTACTATCGCTTGGCAGTTGCGGGTTTACTCGCGGCGAGCGTTGCGCTTGGCGGGTGCGCCAAGCAGACGCAGCAGCGCGGGCCCGTGGCATTGGACGTGGAGGCGGCGCCCGCGCAGCGCCAGGACATCGCCACGTACCTGACGCTGGACGGTCAGGTGGCGCCGCTCGAAGAGTCGACGCTTTCGTTTCAGCAGTCCGGCCCCATTTCCGCGATCTACGTGAATCAGGGCGATCGCGTGAGCGCCGGCGAGTTGCTCGCGAAGATCGATGACTCGACGCTGCGCGCGCAACTCGCGCAGGTTGAAGCGCAAATCGCGCAGGCGTCTTCGCAGGCGCAGTCCAGCGCGATGAACGTGCCGATCACGCAGCAGCAAACCTCGCAGGCGGTGGCGTCCGCGAAGGCGGCGCTCGTCAGTGCGAAACTAACCTACGATCAGGACTCGCAGCTCTTCAAACAAGGATACGTATCGCAGTCGCAACTCGAACAGGCTCGCGCGCAATACGTCGCCGCGCAATCGCAGTACAACACGGCGGTTGCGAATCAGGGCAGCACCGGCATTCAAAGTTCGAACGCGGCAGCAGCGCGGGCGGCGGTGAAATCCGCGCAAGCGCAGGCGAACGTGCTGAAAACCGAGATCGGACAGACCGCACTGTACTCGCCGTTCGACGGCGTCGTGACGGCGCGTCTGATGGATCCCGGCGCAATGGCCTCACCCGGAAATCCCGTATTGAAAGTGTCCAAGGTGAATACGGTGTGGGTGAACGTGAACGTTCCCGACGTCGACTTGGCGTACGTGCACTCCGGCACACCGGTGAAGTTTTCCGCATCGCAGCTGGGCTCGCGCGCATTCACCGGCACCATCTCGACGGTGAACGCGGTACCGACGCAAGGCACGCTCTCGTATCAAGCGCGCATCCGTCAGCCCAACCCCGACGCATCGCTGCGCGGCGGCATGCTGGTGAGCGTGACGATCGAAAAAGGGCGGCACAACAACACGATCGTCGTGCCGCGCCAGGCGGTCGCGCAAACCGATCAAGGTTCGAACGTGTTTATCGTCAGCCCCGATCACAAGGCCAAGGAAGTACCGGTGAAGGTGGGTTTGCAAACCGATACGCTGAGCGAAGTGCACAGCCCCGACATCAAGGCGGGGACGCTGGTCATCACGACGCGCCCCGACGCGCTGCAAAGCGGCAGTCCGGTAGCAGTTTCCGGCGAGCATCGCGGACAACAATAGCATGGTGAAACGGTTCATTTCGTTCGCCGCCGCAGCGGCGCTGGCGTCGCTTGCGGTTCCGGCATACGCACAACAAGTACCGCAACTCCCCGCATCCGCCGTTCAAACGCGTGCGCAGGCGGGCATTCCGCAGCAGGTAACGCTTCAGCAAGCCGTCGACATTGCCGTGGCAAAATCGCCGGTGCTGGCCGCTGCGCGGGCAAATCAGCAGCTCAGTCAGATTCCGGTGAATCTGGCAAAATCGGCGCTGTTTCCCAACATCAGCGCCAATGCGACTGTGTCGCATTCGAACAACAGCAGCCGCAGCACGAACGGTCAGACGATAGGCGGCGGCTTCACCAGCAAAAGCCTGACTGCCGACGTGCGCCAACTGATCTACGACGGCGGAAAATTCATTGCGCAGTTGCACCAAGCACGTGCCAATGCGGTCGCCGGCACGCAAACGTACGAACGGCAATTGGAGACGCTCACGTTCAACGTGGCACAGGCGTACTACACGGCACTGCAGGCGCATTCGGCGACGCAGCTTGCGCAGCAAGTCGTGCAGCAAAACGTCACGCAGGAAAATCTCGTTCGTGCGCAACTGCGCGCCGGGACGGCGTCGCGCGTCGACCTCGCGACGGCGCAGTTGCCCACGGCGCAAGCGCGCGTCGCGCTCGTGCGCGCGCAGGGGCAAGAGGCGACGGCGCTCGCGGCGTTTGCAAATACGCTCGGTCTTGACGCGGACATCGCGGTGGGCCCCGCCAATACGCCGGCGGAAAATTCCACGGCACCGCAAGTCAAAGTGCTCAGCTACGATCAGGCGGTGGCGCGGGCGCTGCTGCTTCGACCCGATTACCTGGCGGCGCAGAACAACGTCCTTGCGGCGAAATATAACGTACAAGTGCAGCGGTCGAATCTGCTGCCGTCGCTGACGGCGAACGCCTCGTACGGAACGAGTTCGACCACGGTAACGGGTACGAACTTTCGGCCCGGGAGCAACATCGGCGCGACGCTCAGCATCCCGATCTTCGATCAAGGCGTGACGCGAGCGGAAACGGAGCAGGCGCAGGCGCAACTCGATCTCGCGCAGTCGCAGTTCGACCAGACGCGTCTGGGCGTGGAACTCAACGTGCGTCAGGCGCTGGTCGGGCTCGTGACGGCGCAGGGCGCAGTCGCGCAGGCGCAGGCGGAACTCGCCAAGGCACGAGAGATCCTCAAGGCGACGCAGGCGCAGTACCGCGCCGGTGTTACGACGCTGCCGCTGCTGCTCAACGCTCAGGTCGGCTTGACGCAGGCGGAGACGGATCAGCTCAACGCAATTTATGGATTGCGGCAAGCGGAGCAGACCTATACGTTCGCGCTGGGCGAGAACACCGTAACCGCCGCAACACCCTGACCCCCGCGGGGAAATCAGCGCCCGGCTCCTAATAGCGCCGGGATGAAGAAGTGTTGCGCGGCGATCGTGGCCGCTCTATTCCTAGCGTCCTGCACCAAGCAGGGCGGAGCGCCGGGCAGCACGGCGGGCGGCAACGCCTGGACGCGCCCCGGCGTTCTGCGTTTTGCGGAGAACGCCTCGCCTTCGTCGCTCAATCCGCTGCTCAACGCGTCCAGCGTGACGGGCGATCTGACGATGTTCATCTTTTCGTATGCGGTGCGCTACAACCAGGACGCGCAGCCCGTGCCGGACGCCCTGAGCGAGATTCCGACGGTTGCAAACGGCGACGTGAGCAAAGACGGCCTGACGCTCAAGTACAAACTGCGCCACGACATCAAGTGGCAGGACGGTCAGCCGCTCACGTGCCAGGACCTCAAGTTCACCTGGCAAGCCGTGATGAATCCGCACAACAACGTGGTCACGACCGACGGTTACAAGGACATCAAAGACATCGACTGCAGCGATCCGTACGTTGCGGTCATCCACATGAAAAAGATGTACGCCCCCTATTTGCAGCAACTTTGGGGCGTGAACGGCAACGCACCGATTCTTCCGGCGCATCTGCTTGCCAAATACAACGACGACCGCGGTTCGCTCAACAGTGCGCCGTACAACGGCATGCCGATCGGCAGCGGGCCGTTCAAAGTCGTGGAATGGCAGCGCGGCAGCGAAGTGCGCCTGCAGGCCAATCCTAATTTTTATCTGGGCAAACCGAAGCTCAACGAAGTCGTCTTTCGCATCATGCCCGACGAGAATACGATGGTCACCTCGCTGCAAACGCACGAGATCGACATGCTGGCGCGCGGAACGGGCTTGAGTCTGCCGCGATACAAGGCCATTACCGGACCCGGCTCCGGCTTGAAGATGGTGCTCGTGAACAGTTATCTGTACACGCACATCGATTTCAATTTGCGCCGCCCGCTTTTGCAAGACCGCAACGTGCGGCTTGCACTCGCGTACGCGACGAACCGCCAAGAGATCGTCGACAAGGTGATGCACGGCGCGGCGACTCCTGCGGAGACGGACCAGTCGAAAGATCTGTCTTGGGCGTACACCGACGACATCGAGCACCATCCGTACAATCCGGCGAAGGCGCAGCAGATTCTGCAGGCGGACGGATGGATACCAGGGCCCGACGGCATCCGCAGCAAGAACGGGCAGCGCCTATCGTTCAACATTACGTGCGCGGCAGAAAGCAACTACGCGCGCCAGATGGAGACGCTGCTGCAGCGTGAGTGGCACCAAATCGGTGTAGAGGCGACGGTAAAGAACGTCCCGACCGCGCTGATGTTCGAGAACAGCGCCGCCGGTACGCTGCAGGGCGGACACTACGACGTGGCGCTCTTTAGTTGGAGCAGCGCCGCCGATCCGGATGACAGTGCAATCTACTCCGGCGATAATCTGGCGCCGCACGGACAGAACGCGCTTTTCTGGACGAACCCCATCGCGACCGCCGCGATGAACGACGCGCTCAAAACGCTGGATCAGGCGCGGCGTAAGCGCGACTATGTCATCGTGCAGCAGCAGATGGCGAAAGACGTGCCGACCATCATTTTGTTCTTCTGGAAGGAACCGTATCTGTACAACACCGACCTGAAAGGCTACCAGCCTTCGGCGGTCATCTCGTCGTTCTGGAATCCGTGGGAGTATTCGATATGAGGAAAATTGCCGCCGTCATTCTCTGCCTGGCGTTCGCCGCGGCGGGCTGTTCCAAACAAGGAACGGAGACGGGGACTTCGCAACCGGGCGGACGCGTGAATTCCTGGACGCGCCCACACGTGCTGCGCTATGCCACCGCGGAAGACATCTCTTCGCTGAATCCGTTGCTCAGCCAGCAGACGACGCTCTCGCTGATGTCGTCGCTCACCATGGCGTGGCTCGTCAAATGGGATCGCAACAATCATCCATTTCCGGAGCTCGCAACGCAGATTCCCACGATGCAGAACGGCGGCGTGAGCAAGGACGGCCTAACGATTACGTACCACTTGCGTAAGGGTGTGAAGTGGTCCGATGGGGCGCCCTTTACTGCGGACGACGTCGTGTGGACCTGGCACGCGATCATGAATCCGGCGAACAACATCACCAGCCGCAGCGGCTGGGACCGTATCACGCGCATCGACGAGCCGGATAAGTACACCGCCGTATTTCATTTGAGCAAACCGTACTCGCCGTTCATCGTGACGTTCTTTTCGACCGGCGGCGCCAACCCGTGCATTTTACCGAAGCACCTGCTCGCAAAGTATCCGGACATCAATCACCTCGCGTACAATTCGCTTCCTGTGGGGATCGGGCCGTTCAAGTACAAGTCGTGGCAGCGCGCGCAGCGCGTCGTCATGGTGCCGAACCCGCTCTATTGGCGCGGCATGCCGAAGCTGAAAGAAATAGACTTTGAGATCATTCCGGATCGCAACACGGTACTCACGGCGCTGCAATCGCATTCGCTGGATCTCTGGTACCCCGTTCCCGGCAGCTATTATATCGGGCAGCATCTCAACACGCTGGGCGGTTATACGGCTATCAGGCAGCCTGGATATTACACCGGATACATGGAGTTCAACACACAGCGCCCGGCGATGAAGGATCCCGCCGTGCGGCACGCGCTCGAGTACGCGATGGACCGTAAAACGATCAACGACAAGATTCGCTTCGGCGTCAACTACGTGCAGGAGCAGCCGGCGCCGCACACTGCGCCCTACTGGGATCCGAGCATCCCGATGGTGCCCTTCGATATCAACAAGGCAAATCAGATCCTTGACCAAGCGGGATGGAAGCGCGGCGCCGACGGCGTTCGCAGCAAAGACGGCGTGCGGTTGAATCTCGAGTTTGCGACGACGACCGGTACACCGGATTCGGATCGCATGATCGAGCTGCTGCGTTCGTGGTGGAAACAGGCCGGCGTTGACTTGAGCGTGAGGCACTATCCGTCTAACCTGTTTTTCGACACGTATCAGTCGGGCGGCATTCTGTACAACGGCAAGTGGGACATCGCAATCCTGAATTGGAGCGACGACCCGAACGGCGATATGTCATTCCTGTATGCGTGCGATCAAATTCCGCCGAACGGGCAGAACGTCGTGCGTTGGTGCGATCCCGTGGCCGACAAAGCGCTGCACGCCTTCTTCGGGCACTACGATCAGGCGCAGCGCAACAAAGACGTCGCCGTCGTCGAAAAGCGAATCTATGAGGAGACGCCTGCGGTGGTGCTCGACGGCATCCAAGACATTTTCGTCTTCAACAAGGACCTGAAGAACTTCCACCCTGGCGCTGTAACGCAGTTCGATGAAATGATGGACGTGGATATCTAATGATGAAAGCAAAAACGGTCGTTCGCACCGCCGCGCTTCTTGCGTGCGCGGCGCTCATTGCCGGATGCAGCAAATCCGGAACAGGTACGACTTCGCAGTCTGCGGCGGGCGCGCATGTCAACTCGTGGACCAAGCCGCACGTGCTGCGCTATGCGACGGCAGAAGATATATCGTCGCTCAACCCGCTGCTCAGCCAGCAGACGACGTTGAGCATGATGTCGTCGCTCACGATGGCCTGGCTCATCAAATGGGACCGGAACAATCGCCCGTTCCCGGAACTGGCGACTGAAGTGCCCACGATGCAGAACGGCGGCGTCAGCAAAGACGGTTTGACGATCACCTATCACCTGCGCAAGGGCGTGAAGTGGTCGGACGGCGCCCCGTTTACCGCCGACGACGTGGTGTGGACGTGGCACGCCATCATGAATTCGGCGAACAACGTGGTAAGCCGAACCGGATGGGATCGCATCACGCGCATCGACGAGCCGGACAAGTACACGGCGGTCTTTCATCTGAGCAAAACGTACTCGCCGTTTATCGAAACGTTCTTTTCGACGGCAGGCGCCAACCCGTGCATCCTGCCCAAGCATTTGCTTGCCAAATATCCGAACATCAATCATGTTGCGTACAACTCGCTGCCCGTGGGCATCGGGCCGTTCAAATACAAGGAATGGAGCCGGTCGCAGCGAGTGGTGATGGTACCCAATCGCCTCTATTGGCGCGGTATGCCGAAGTTGAAGGAAGTCGATTTCGAGATCGTTCCGGATCGCAACACGGTTCTCACCGAACTGCAAGCCAAAGAACTCGACCTGTGGTATCCGGTACCCGGCTCGTACTTTGCGCGCATGCAAAACATGAACGGGTTCTCTTGGATTCGTCAGCCGAGCTACTATTACAATCACTTGGACTTCAATACTCAGCGGCCGGCGGTGAAAGACCCCGCGGTTCGGCAGGCGCTGCGGTATGCAATCGACCGCCCCACGCTCATAGCAAAGATCGGCCACAATGTGGGCATTCTTCAGGAACAGCCGGCCGCCAAAACTGCTCCGTATTGGGACCCGAACATCAAACCGGTGCCGTTCGACCTCGCCAAGGCAAATCAGATCCTCGATCAAGCGGGCTGGAAGATGGGTCCGAACGGCGTGCGCTCCAAGAATGGCGTTCCGCTCAATATCGAGTTTGCAACGAGCACAGGTTCGCAGGACGTCGATCAGCAGATCGAACTGATCCGTAACTGGTGGAAACAGGTTGGCGTCAATATGCTCGTTAAGCATTATCCGTCAAATCTGCTATTCGCGCCATATCAGGACGGCGGCATCGTGTACAACGGCAAATGGGACGTTATCGTCTTCGCCTGGGGCAACGACGCAATCGGCGACTACTCTCCGATTTATGCGTGCGAACAGATGCCTCCGAACGGCCAGAACGACATCCGGTGGTGCAACAAGCGCGCCGACAAGGCGATGCACGACCTGTACGGCCATTACGATCAGGAGCAGCGCAACAAAGACGCTTCGATCGTGATGGAAGAATTGAACAAAGACGTTCCGACGATCGTCACAAGCGGACGGGAAGACATCTTCTTTTTCAACAAGGACCTGAAGAACTTTCATCCCGGCGCATTGGCGCCGTTCGACGAAATGATGGACGTCGACATCTAGATGCGTCTTGCGATGTGCGTCCTTGCCGCCGTTCTCGCGTGCGCGCTCGATGCGTGCTCCGGCGGCGGGGGCGAACATCAGGGCCGGCATAGCTGGACCGTGCCCGGTACGTTCCGATGGGCCGACGGCGAGGACATCGACAACCTCAATCCGCTGCTTTCCACCGAAACGCTCGTGAACGATCTGTCGGCGTTCACGATGGGCTATTTTTTCGTTTTCGACGACAAGGGCAAACCGATTCCCTCGCTCTGCCTAGAGGTCCCGAGCAAGGAAAATCACCTGATCTCGCCGGACGGCAAATCGATCACGTTCAAACTGCGCCACGGCGTCGTATGGCATGACGGCAAGCCGTTCACGTCGGCGGACGTGGCGTTCACCGTCAAAACCATTCTCGATCCGAAAACGAACGTGCTCACCCGCGACGGCTGGGATCTCATCGAGCGTGTCGATACGCCGGACCCGTACACCGCGATCTTCCGGCTCAAACGTCCATACGCCGCATTCATCAACCGGTATTTCACGCCGGTCGGCAACCCGGCCATTTTGCCCGAGCACATTCTCGCCGGACAAGACGTGAATCACTCACCGTACAACGGATTGCCGGTGGGTTTGGGCCCGTTCCGCTACGTGCGCTGGACGCGCGGCAGCGAAGTGGTGATGGAGGCGTTTCCGAAGTGGTGGGGCGGCCCGCCGAAACTGCATCGCGTGGTGTTCAAGGTCATTCCGGACACGAATACGATGATGACCGCGCTGCAAACACACGAGATCGATGCGTTCGTTCGCGTTCCGGCCAACGTGTGGGAGCAAGTTGCCAAGATTTCGCGCACGCGAACGGTGGCCGAAGACACTACGACGTACAGCCATATCGACTTTAACGTCACCAATCCCATTCTCGCCGATCCGCTTGTACGCCAGGCGCTTGCGCGCGCGATCAACCGCAACGTGATTTGGGCGAAGGTGTACCACCGGAGCGGCTATTTGGCGTGTACGCCGATCTCGCATCTGAGCTGGGCGTACGATCCGCACGCCACGTGTTATCCGTTCGACC
>JBKPMZ010000354.1:0-11420 GCA_046732415.1 Vulcanimicrobiota bacterium | reverse complement strand
GCCATCGATCTGTGCGCTATCGAAAATTTGCGCGTGAGCGATCCGCTCTGGATGACGTCCTTTCACGTTTCGGAACGGCGTACCCCGGCGTATTCGCGCGGACGCGTTTTTTTGGCCGGAGATGCGACGAATATTCATTCTCCCGTGGGCGGTCAAGGCATGAATACCGGCATTCAAGACGCGGCGAATCTGGTGTGGAAGATCGCGCTCGTGCAATCAGGACGTGCGCGGCCGAGTCTGCTCGATTCCTACGATGCGGAGCGCAAGCCCGTAAGCGATGCCCTCATGCGCGTCACTGCCGTTACGCTGCGCTCCGCAACGTCGACGAATTGGCTGTTGGAACACTTTCGCGATGCGCTGCTCTCGCGTCTGGCGTCGCTGGATGCGGTTCAAAATCGCTTGCGCGGCGCTGTTTCCGAGATCGGTATCCATTACCGCGGCAGTCCCATCGTGTGCGATGCGGACGGCGTATCTCGCTTGCAAGCCGGTGACCGCGCGCCGGACTGTGAGGCGGTCGACGAAACGGGCACGCGTTTTCGCATTTTCGATTTGCTGAAAGAGCCGGTGCATACGGTTCTGGCGATCAAGCCGCAACCGGAATTTGAATTGCCGCGCTTGGCGCATTTACTGGCGGAATACCGTGACGTGATGCAGGGCGCTGTCCTCGTCGACGGCGACGATGAGTTCGTGAAGCAATATGGACGAGAGGGCGGCATGCTGTACGCCATTCGGCCGGACGGCTACATCGGATTTCGGGGCTCGTGCGCCGATTTTGCGGCACTGGAAGAATGGACCGGCGCGCTGTTCATCAAACGTGAAGATCGCAAGTGACCAGATACGTAGAATTTCATCTCGGACGCACGATTGCGCTCTCCGCGCTCTCCGAATTACTGACGCAGATCAGCATCGATCGCTTTCAAGGCTTCATTCGCGTCAACGAGGCCGGCGAAGGGCGCTTCGTGCTCTCCTTGCCGCGTCCGGACGCGGCCGATATGGCGCTGTTCAGTTTGATTCGTGAAAACCCCAGCCAGCTCTATGCCGAACGCAGCGTTGGCTATGTCGGCGATTGGGCCATCGAGGTGTATAGCGGCGAGATTGCGTCGCGTACGGGGGCACTGATTGCGACGGACCAGGAAGAGATGCTGCATACCGCGCCAATCATGGTATGTCCGACGTTTGCCGACTGGCTGTTGCGCGATCCGAGCCACAAAAGCGTCGCTGAAGAAATGTACGATCGTTACGCGCCTGCAATTCCGCTCGCGCTGCGCGGCATCGTCACGTTCAAAGAACGCGACCGAATCTAGCCAACCAGTTCGATCCGGTTTCCGAACGGATCGTGCATGAACGCACGCGGCGCGTTCATTGCCGTGTCTTCTTCGTATTCAATACCTGCTGCGCGAAGACGTGCTAGAACCGACGATAAGTCGGCGCAGCGCAGCCCGGGATGCGCCTTTCGCGCCGGCCGAAAGTCTTGGTCAACGCCCAGATGAATCCGCACGGTGCCGCTGCTGAACCAGCAGCCGCCGCGCTTTGCCAATTCCGCAGGTTTCGGCAATTCCACCATGCCGAGCACGTCGCAGAAAAATGCGCGTGCGTCATTTTCGCGCCCCGCCGGCATAGCCAACTGCACGTGATCGATCGCGGTAAAGATCGGGGCCTCGATGCCTCGGCCATCCTTCGACGAAGCCCTGTGCTGAGGTATCGAAGCATCAGGATGACAATCGTGAGCTTCACAATCGGCGGCGTGACACGGCGCGCTCACCTATTGAAGTCCGAAGGTTTCAGATCTTCGATGAATTTTTTGAAGCGCTCGACTTCGGCATCTTGCGTGTTCTTGTCCGGCACCGACTCTTCGAGCACGATCTTGTCCGAAACGTAGATCGGTGCACTCATGCGCAGCGCGAGGGCGATGCCATCGGACGGCCGCGCGTCGATCTCTTGCAGATCGCCGTTGGTGCGCACGACGAGTTTTGCAAAAAACGTGGATTCGCGAATATCGTGAATGACGACTTGCTCCAGACGAGCGTCCAGCGTCTCAAAGACGTTGCGCATGAGGTCGTGGGTAAGCGGGCGCGGCACGGGCGCCCCTTCGAGCGCCAGAGCGATGGCCGTGGCCTCGAACGGCCCGATGAGGATAGGCAGGAAACGCTTGCCGTCCATATCCTTGAGAATGACGACCGGATCGTGGGTCAGCAGATCGATGCCAAGCTTGTCGACCTTCATCTGGCGCATGTGAGTCCTATCCTACGCACTTCGTGTCTTATCATTCCTATGGAAGCAACCCGCCAACCAGGGCGCGGCGTTGCGCCGGCCGAACGGAGCGCCGTTCACCATGGCTCTATCGTGCGGAATCGTCGGCTTGCCGAACGTCGGCAAGTCCACTATCTTCAATGCGCTCACTCGCTCAGCGCAGGCGCTGGCGGCGAATTATCCCTTCGCAACCATCGAACCCAACGTGGGCGAAGTGCCCGTTCCGGACCACCGGCTGCAGGCGCTCAGCGACCTCGTTCACGCCAAACAAATCGTGCCCGCGACGATGCGATTCGTCGACATCGCGGGGCTCGTGCGCGGCGCGAGCACGGGCCAGGGATTGGGCAATGCCTTCTTGAGTCACATTCGCGAAACCGACGCGGTCGCGATGGTCGTGCGCTGCTTCCAGGACGACAACGTCACGCACGTGGAGGGCGGCCCAGACCCCGCACGCGACATCGAAATCATCGGCATCGAAATGGCGCTTGCCGATCTCGCCTCGCTTGAAAAACGCCTCGACAAACTCGAGCGCGAGGCGCGCGCCAATCCCAAAGTGCGATACAAGGTCGAGGCGGCGAAAAATTTGATGCGGGCGCTGGAAGACAACGTCCCGGCCCGCACGTTTGCGCGGGATTCGCATGAGGCGGAAGTGGCGCGTGAATCATTTCTGCTCACGGACAAGCCGCTGCTGTACGTGGCCAACATCGACGAAGAGCAGATACGCACGCCGGGCCCGCTGCTGCGCACCGTGATGGACCTCGCCGCAAAGGACGGCAGCCGCGTGGTCGCTTTCTGCGGCAAGGTCGAGGCTGAACTCGCGGGGCTCTCCGAGGACGAGGCCAAGGAGTTTCGCGCGGAGCTGGGCATTGAGCGCGGCGGACTGGACCAGCTCATCGTCTCGGCCTACGACCTCCTGGGGCTCATGACGTTCCTGACCGCGGGCGAGAAGGAGGTCCGGGCCTGGACCATCGAGCGCGGCACCAAGGCGCCGCAGGCAGCCGGAAAGATTCACAGCGACATAGAGCGGGGATTCATCCGTGCCGAAATCGTCGACTACGACGACTACGTGAAACACAAGACCATGGACGCCCTGCGCACGGCCGGGCTCGTCCGCAGCGAAGGCAAGGACTACGTCATGCGCGAGGGCGACGTGGTCAACTTCAAGTTCAACGTTTAGAGGCGATTCTCGGCCCGCGGTCGCCGCTGCCCGGCGCTCTCTTGCGACTTTTCCGCGTAGGGGAACCCCGCAAAAGGCGGTAACCTCTATAGGTTTGGTTTTTGCTTGGAGGCTTTAAGGCTCTATGACCACTGCTGTGCGCGAAGTGTCCGTATTCGGAGACGGCATCACGTATTTCAACGAGGCTGCCGCACTTCTCGAACTCGACTCAACCATGCGCGCTATTCTGACGCATCCGACGCGTCAAATCATCTTTTCGATTCCGTTCCAGCGCGACAACGGCGAGTTCGAGGTGTATACCGGCTATCGCGTGCAGTACAGCTTCGCGCGCGGCCCGGCGAAGGGCGGCATCCGCTTCCATCCGGGTGTAACGCTCGACGAAGTGACGGCGCTCGCGTTTTGGATGACCTGGAAGTGCGCGGTCGTCGATCTTCCGTTCGGCGGTGGTAAGGGCGGCGTCACCTGCGACCCGACGAAACTCTCGCAAGGCGAGCTCGAGCGCATCACGCGCCGGTACGCAGCGGAACTGGTGGAAGTCGTCGGCCCAGACAAGGACGTGCCCGCGCCCGACGTCAACACCAACCCGCAGACGATGGCGTGGTTCATGGACACGTACTCCATGCACGTGCGTCAGGCCGTCCCCGGCGTCGTCACGGGCAAACCGCTTTCGATCGGCGGCTCCAAGGGACGCGTCGAGGCGACGGGCCGCGGCGTCATGATTTGCGGTATGGACGAACTTGCGAACATGGGCATCAAACCGCAAGACGCGCGAATCGTCATTCAAGGCTTCGGTAACGTCGGCCGCTGGGCGGCGGAACTGTTTCAGCAGCGCGGCTGTAAAGTGGTCGGTATTTCCGACGTCACGGGCGCGTACTACAACGAAAACGGCATCGACGTCTCGCAAGCGGTCGCGCATACCGAACGCAATCACAACCTGGACGGCTTCAAAGGCGGAGACAAGATCAGCAACAGCGAGCTGCTCACCTCCGACTGCGACGTGCTCGTTCCCGCGGCGCTCGAAAAAGTGCTCACGGCCGAGAATGCGAGCAAGATCAAGGCGAAACTCATCGTCGAGGGTGCGAACGGCCCGACCACGCCGGAAGCGGATCGCATTTTCAACGAACGCGGCATCGTCGTCATTCCGGACATCATGGCCAACGCCGGCGGCGTGACCGTCTCGTACTTCGAGTGGGTCCAAGACCGCATGGGCTACTTCTGGAAACTCTCTGAAGTGAACGAGCGCCTCGAAGACACGCTCATCACGAACTTCCACGAACTGCGCGGTATCTCGAAGCGGCACGGCATTCCGTATCGCACGTCCGCGTACATGGTCGCCATCGACCGTGTCGTGCAGGCGCTCCGCCTGCGCGGCGTTTACGCTTAGCACGAACGAAGGGCCCGCGCTCGCGCGGGCCCTTGACGATCTGTACGACCGCCTCTGGGAGCGCAATCGCGACGCGCTCGGCTATCCGACCGCGAAAGACTTCGACTGCACGCCGCTGCTGCGTTTTTTGGGTCTGCCGCTCAATAACGTCGGCGATCCGTTTGCGGAAGGCACGTACCAAGTCGAAACACGGCAATTCGAACGCGACGTGCTCGCGTTTTTTGCGCAACTGCTGCGCGCGCCCGCGGACGATTGGTGGGGCTACGTCACCAACGGCGGCTCAGAAGGCAACCTGTACGGACTCTATCTCGCGCGCGAACTGCATCCGCGGGGCATCGTCTATTATTCCGAACACACGCATTACAGCGTAAGCAAGAACCTCCATTTCTTGGGCATGCGTCACATCATGATCCGTGCGCAAGACAACGGAGAGATCGATTACGACGACTTGCGTGAAACGCTGAAGATTCACCGCGACGTGCCGCCGATTATCTTTGCGAACGTCGGCACGACCATGACGGAAGCGCGCGACGACGTGAAGCGCATCATCGAGATCATGAACTCCATGGCGGTACGCGAGCGCTACGTGCATGCCGACGCCGCGCTGTGCGGTGCCTATGCGCCGCTGCTGGACCCGCGCCCCGCGTTCGACTTTGCCGACGGCGCCGACAGCATCTCCATCAGCGGACACAAGTTTTTAGGCGCGCCGATGCCGTGTGGCGTCGTCCTGGCGCGCAAACACAACGTTTCGCGCATCGCACGCTCCATCGATTACATCGGCAGTTTGGACACGACGATCAGCGGGTCGCGCAACGGATTCACGCCGCTCGTACTCTGGCACCGCCTGCAGACACTCGGCGCGGAGGGTTTGCGTAAACGCGCGTACGACGCCTTGGAGGTTGCGGCATATGCGGAGCGGCGCTTACGCGATGCCGGCGTGCACGCGTGGCGCAATCCGAACGCGCTGACCGTCGTCTTTCCGCGCGTCCCCGATGCCATACGCGAGAAGTGGCAACTCGCAACGCAAGGCGATATATCGCACTTCATCGCGATGCCCGGCATCACGAGCGCCCTCGTTGATGCCTTTGTGGAGGACCTTCGTTGCAGCGTATCACGGTAGTCGTACAGAATCGTCCCGGCCTGCTGGCCGAGATCACCGAGATGCTCGCGGTCAAAGGTCTGAGCATCAGTTCCATCGTTGCGGACTCGGTCGGTACGCAGGGCGTACTGCATCTGGAGGTGGAGCAGGCCGACGAAGCGCTCGCGGCGCTCACGAGCGCGGGATACAACGCCGTTTCAGAAGACGTGCTGCTTGCGCGCATCGAGGACCTCCCCGGCGCGCTTGCGCAGCTCTCTCGCCGCTTGATGGAGGCGCAACTCGACATTCGCGGTTTGAACATGGTGCAGCGCAACGATGGCTGGGCCGTTGTCGCAATCGCGACGAACGATAACGCGCGCGCGCGCGGCGTCCTCGCCGGCCAGATGCTCTAGCCCCCGCTGTCGATTTCGCGCAATTCGGTAATCGGTTCGAGCGGCAGCTCCGCATCTTTCCACGCGGTATAGCCGCCTTCGAGGGCTTGCGCGTTCGCGTAGCCTCTCTCTCGCAGCGTTTGCGCGATGCGCGAACACGAGTTTCCGCTGCCGCAGTACAGCACGACGCGCTCTTCTTTATCGAACGGCAGATGCTCGGCGTTTTCCAGCGCCTCTCCGCTATACCGCACCGAACCCGGAATCTGCATGTCGTCGGGCTTCTTGCGGATATCGACGATCGTAACGTTTTCCGCTGTGTTCTTCAGGTCTTCGACGCTTGCCATGCGGATGCTCATACCACAAAAAAACGACGGACACCCGTTCCCGGATGTCCGCCGTTCTTTGCCGAGGTTTGGACTGTTACGGAAGCGGATACGGCCAGGCCGGATTCACCGCTTTGATGACGTACGGATTGTACGTGTCCGTCTGCGCGATGGTGCCGATTTGCGCGTTGGAGAGCGGCGGAATGCTCATGCCGTATGCGGCGTCGGCCGTACCGATGAACAGATTCGCCAGCAGCGCGTACCCAACGTTCGACGGATGGAGTCCGTCGTAGCTGAGCAGACCGCCGCCGAACTGCATCGTGAGCGTCACGCCGGGCGCGAGCGGCAGCCCGTTCTTCGCCAGGCCGTCGAACGCGGTGGCTACGTCAACCAGCGCCGCACCGGTTTGGCTGGCGACGGTCGCCGTCGCCGTGTTGTATGCATCGATCAGGCCCGATGCTTGCGCGGCAAACGTTGTGTCGAGGTACAGCGTACCGGCACCGCTGCCTGCGCCGCTCGGATCCAAATTGATCGCCGGTGCGCCTTGTGATATCTCGGTCAAAACCGTGAAGAAGCCCGTTTCCGTCAAGAAACCGCCCGAACCAGTGTAGGTCGCTTGCACGTACGCCTGCACGTTGTTCGCGACCGCGGACGGTACGCCGAGCCCTTGCAGATCGAACGAGAGTTTTGCGATCGGAAAGAACTGCGGGAGCGGACCTTCGACGCCCGGCACGCCCAGGATGTGCGGAAGATTTGCGACGACCACTTTCGATCCGGACGCCTGCAGCGTCGTGACGATCTTCGTAAGGTCGGCCGCGAACTGCTGCGGTGAATCCGTCGCCGGCGCCGTTCCGTGCGAGAAGATGTACTTCAGCACGTCGTTCGCGCCGAGCCACACCGTCGTCAGTTTCGGATGCAGGGAAACCGCCGCATTCAGCTGCGTCGTCGATCCTGCCGGCAGCGTGCTGCGGAACTGTCCGAGCACGGGCAAGAACGAGACGGTTTCCGCGTTGACCAAACTTTGCAGGCCGCCCGAGGTCGGGTCACCGGGAATCGTTACGAATCCGCAGTTCGGACCGGTTGGCGGTCCGGAGAGCGGGCCCGTCATGGCGACCGCTTCGTGCATCGTGATGCCAGGCACACCCAGGTCCGCGATTGCGGCCGAGGGATTCATGCGTGTTGCCGTCCACGTCGCCGGCGAGTATGCGGCGATGTTGAACGTATCGCATTCGGAATGCGTGGCGACGAAGCCCGGAGGCTGCGCGGACACGACCATCTGCGCGAGCAGGCCGGGCGATTTGATGAGCGGCAGCGCGCCGGCTGCGGAATTTCCCGTTGCCTGCTGATAGAACAGCGCGAAGAAGCCGTTCTCTTGCGTCGGCGGCACCGCGCCGCCCGGCAGCGCCGATACGGAACTCGTCGCCGTTGGATCTCCGAGCAGTCCGTTCGATTGCTCGCCCGCTGTTAGACTGTCGCCCACGCCCACGTAGTCTTGCTGCGTGAGTCCGGCGCTGGGAACGTTGTTCGGCGGACTCGGCACCACGCTTCCGCCGGGCGCGCCTCCGCTGCAAGCGGCGAGCGCACACAGCGCGAGCACCGCAAGCGATCTATGAATACGTGAAAACATATCGTGTCAACCCCGTGCTCTAGAACTGAATGACGCTCGGCGAACCGATGCCGAACTGAATTTGAACCTGCGATGCTTTCAGGCCGCCGACCATCGGCAGCGTATTTTGCGAACAGGGCAGTTGAACGCAGTTGAGCTGCGCAACCCCGTACGGCTTGTAGTTGGTCGGGCCGCCGCTGTTGAGCACGACCTGCACGAATCCGTTCTTTCCGACACGCTCCGAGGCGCCCAGAAAGTACGCCACCAAGTGCTGCGCATACGGATCGGTCGGCAGATAATCGCGCGAACTCTGAGGCTCCACGAAGAGCCTCAAATCCTTGGTCGGCGTGTATTCCAAATACAGGATTTGGTAGAGCTGCGCGTGGTTTTGCTGGTTCAGCCCGGCCGTGTGCACCAGCCACGACGGCGCGACGGTGAACGTGCCGAACATCTTCGGCGTCTTGAGGAACGGCAGCGTGAGCGCGACCGAATACACTTGCGCGGTACGCGTATTTATATCGGTATGCGGCACGCCGTTGCTGTCGACGAACGGAACGATGTCGCCGTTGCCGTTCGACGCCGCGACGGTGGACCAGCGCGACACGTACGTCGGCGTCACGACGATCGGAATGTCGCGGCCCTTGAACTTGGCGAGCGTAAACAGATTCTCCCAATTCAGCAGAAGAAATTTGTCCTTGGTCGTCACGTCGATTTGCGGGCTGATGCCTTGGCACGTCGACGACGTGGTGCCGCTGAGATCGACGCACGTCGGGTTCGCGCCGGGAATCGGCGGAAAACCGCTTGGGAGAAACAGATTGACTTGTCCGCTGTTGAAACCGACCGGATAGTGCTGTAACTCGTAGTAGCTCGCGACGACTGCCATGTGTGGATTGAATCCGTAGCTGACGACGGCGTCCATGCCGCCCGACAACCACTTGCGGCCGTACGTGCCGGTGTTCCCCAGCGAGTGCGCGGCCGAGAAGTCCAGCGTGTAATTGAAGCCCGTCGGCAGTCCGACGGCTTGCGGTCCCCCTACGGGAGATTGCGCGACGGGCGGCACTTGAGCGACGGTGCCATCGGGCAGGTGAATCACCTGAATCGCCTGCGCGTTCACGGCATTCTTGATGCCGGTATTCGCACCCGACACGGCGGTGCCGAAGATACCCGTAGGGTCGGCAAGCGCCGGTGCGGTACCGATGGCTGCGGCCAAAGCCAAGGCCGCGGAAGTACGGAAGAACGTACGAACCATTTCGATCTCCAACAGCGGGACTGTATTAAAATTAATAGTCCAGGGGTGAGCGCAATGTACCGCTCGCTCCCCCCAAAACCCTGGCGCTGTGCGAGAAAAGTCGAGAAGCCGGGCGTCTACCCTACGGGTAGAGGTGGTTTGGGCGTCGGTGTGACGGGCGCGGCGTCCGATTCGAATCCGCGGCGGCGCCGGCGGCGCAGCGACCACGATTTGATGATTACGTAGAGCACCGGCGTGATCGCCAAATTCAACACCGTCGAGACGATCATGCCGCCGAATACGACGGTGCCGAGCGAGTGACGCGCTGCACTTCCCGCCCCGCTGGCGAAGACGAGCGGCGTTACCGCGACGATAAACGCAATCGACGTCATGAGAATGGGCCGCAGCCGCGTTTGCGCCGCGCGGGCCGCTGCGGTGACGACGTCGGCACCGGCTTTGACCTGCTGGTTTGCGAACTCCACGATCAAGATCGCGCTCTTGCTGGCAAGCCCGATAAGCATCACGAAGCCGACTTGCGCGTATGCGTCGCTCGCGTAACCGCGCGCGTTCACGAACACGAGCGCGCCCAGAATGGCGACGGGTACGGCCAGCAGCACGATGAGCGGATCGACGAAGCTCTCGTATTGCGCCGCGAGCACCAAGAACACGAAGATAATGCCGATGAAGAAGATGAGCACCGAAAGTGAACCGCCCTGAATCTCGTCGAGCGAGAGGCCCGACCACTCGTACGACACGCCGGGCGGGTCGATCTTCTGCGCGATTTGCTGCATCGCCGCGATCGCTTGGCCCGATCCGTGTCCCGGCGCCGCGCTGCCGTTTATTTCGATTGAGCGGAACAAATTGTAGTGCGAAATGATCGGCGCCGATTTCGTCAGCGTCGCCGATCCAAGACCTGAAAGCGGCACCATGCCGCCGCCTTGCGAGCGCACGTACAAATATTGCAGCGAATCGAGCGAGGTACGGTACGGATCTTCCGCCTGAACGTACACGCGGTACGAGCGGTTGAGATAATCGAAGTCGTTCACATAAAACGATCCGAGATCGGTCTGCATCGTGCGGAACACGTCGCTGAGCGAGACGCCGATGTTCTTGACTTTCTCGCGATCGACATGCACTTGATATTGCGGCGAGTCGATGCGGAACGTCGTGAACACGTTCTTGAGGTCGGGGTTTTGATTGCCCAGACCCATGTAGCCGTACGCCGTCTTCATCAACGCCGGCAAACCGACGTTGCCGCGGTCCTCGAGTTCGAATTGGAAGCCGCCGAAGCTTCCGACGCCTTGGATTGCCGGCGGATTGAACGCGAAAATTTGCGCTTGCGGAATACCGAAAAATTGCATCTGTACCCGCTGCAGCACGTCTTGCAGGCGGTGTCCCGCGCCGCGCTTGGACCACGGCGTGAGACGAGCGAACGCGATGCCGCGGTTCGGGCCGCTTCCCGTAAAACTAAAGCCGGAGACGTCGAAGAGCGCCGCGACTTCGGGTTGCGCGAAGACGATCTTCTCGACTTTCTTGGCGACGGCTTGTTCTTGCGAGAGCGAGGCGCCTTCGGGCAACTGAATGGTGATAATGAAGTAGCCTTGATCTTCGTCGGGAATAAAACCCGTGGGTGTGGTGCGGAAAAGCACGAGCGTTGCGACGAGCGCGGCAAGAAACAGCCCCGCAACGGCCCAACGGCGGCGGAAGAACTTCGGCAGCATCCCGCTGTACCAGCTGCGAAAGCGTGCCAGGCCGCGATTGAACCACACGAAGAACGGAAAATGCGAGGGGCGATCGCCGGTGAGCATCAGCGCCGACATCACCGGAGTGAGCGTGAGGGAAGCGAACAGCGAGATCGCGATCGATGCGGCGATCGTCAGCGCAAACTGTTTGTACAGCTGTCCCGTCGTGCCTGGGAAAAACGCGACCGGTACGAACACCGCGAGCAGTACGAGCGATGACGCAACGACTGCGCCTTGGAC
>JBKPMZ010000353.1:0-4967 GCA_046732415.1 Vulcanimicrobiota bacterium | reverse complement strand
CGCGTACGCAGCGCGTCGCCAAAGGATTTCCACCCGCGCGTTTGGTGCTGGCTGAGGGCAGCGTTCGCCGTGTGCTCGGTGTGGCAGGTTTCCATTCGCTGTGGATCCTCTGCGCGACGCTCGACGAAGCGATAGCATCTACGCAATAATTCGCTAACATTCGCGGCGTAGGATTGCCGCATGTTCGATGTAGGCGGTACGCTCATCAACGCGCTCAACCAGTCCGGCAGCGGACTGCGCGGCGCTGCTTCGGCAACGTCCCGGTCGCAAACGCCTTTCGGCCCGCAACGCACGGATGCCGTAATGGCGGCCGCGGCGCAGCAAGCGATCTTTCAAGAAGCGCTGCTGAGCGCGGTGCACGCACGGCTTGCTGAAATCAAGAGCGTCACGCACAGCTGATGGATACGCTTGCGTTATTGAAGACCGCTGCGTCCGGCATGGACGCGCAGCGCGCGGTGCTCGACGTGGAAGCGCGCAACGTTGCCGCTGCGGAAGCGGCGGGGCCGAAAGGTTCGTATCCGCGGCTGGTTCCGGATTTTCAACTCGTGCAGGACGAGCGGGGCACGCCGGAAGTGCGCGTTGCCGGATCGCACGTGCAGCAAGGGTCGAGCGTCGACGTCATCACCGAAATGGTTGCGGTACTGAACGCCACGCGTGCGTATGAGGCCAACGCTTCGATCTTCGACATCGGCAAACGGTTGGCGGAGCGAACGATCGAGATGGGCAAGGTATGAGAATAGAAGCGATCGTTCCGGACGCGGCACCGATGCAGCAAAAGCGCAACGTCGACGTCCACGGGTTCGGTAGACTACTCGATGATTTGGGTTCCGTGCTTGGCAGCGCGGAGCACGCGGAAGATGCCTTTGCAACCGGGGTGGGCGACTTGCAAACGGCAGTGTACGAACGCGCACGCGCCGACGTGGCGCTTTCGGTTGCGACGGCCGCCGCGCAGCGCACGGCGCAGGCGCTGCAGTCCATCCTCAATATGCAGGTGTAACGCGAAATGGATCTTGCTGCGCTGCTCGCTCGCTGGAACGCGCTTCCCGCGAAGGTACGCGTCATAGCGGGTATTACGGTTGCCGGCATTTTTGCCGTGTCGCTTGTCGCCGGGGTGCTGACGCATCCGTCGCGCGCCGCTGTATTCGCGAGTCCACTGCATCCCGAACAACTCTCGGAGGTCGAAGAACGCCTGGCCAGTTGGAATATTCCTTTTACGCCGACGGCAGACAACGTTTTGGTCGACGAAAAGCGGCGCAACGGCGTGCTGCTGCGTCTTTCGCTGGCGGGCGTTCCGCACGCGCACATCGACGGCTCGACCGACGTCCTCGGCAAACTCGGCGCGCTGACGCCGCAAGCGGTGATCGAAGCGCAAACGCGCGACGGGCTGGCGGGCGACATCGAACTCGGGCTGCGCGGCATCGACGGTGTGCAGGAAGCGCGCGTGATTATCGCGCCAGCAAAGCAAGGGTACTTCGCGGACGAGAGCTCGCGCGACGCCAGCGCCAGCGTTCGCCTGCAAATGTCGCCGGGATCGCAACTTTCTGCCGATGCGGTGAGCGGTATTCGCTCGTTCGTGGCGGCCAGCGTGCCGGGGCTGGACGAACGCCGCGTCACCATCGTGGACGATCGTGGCGTTGCGCTGGGTGAAGGTTCGACCGACGAGGATGCCGGCGACCTGCAGCGTTCGCTGCAAAGCGCGCTCGATTCGGCCATCGGCGAAGGTGCGTCGATCGTGCGCGTGCACGTGGAATACGATCGCCGCACGATTACGAGCAAAGACGTTCGGCGCAGCCCGCTATCATCGCTGCCGATTGCGGCCACGACGCAAGACGAACGATATACCGGCGAAGGCAAACGCTACGATCGTTCCGATCAGCAAGTCGAACGCGGCAGCGATACACACGAAGTTTCGGCGACCGCTGCTCCGGGCCGCATCTCGCGCATTAGCGCAGCGGTATTCGTCGATGCGTCGCGCGGGATCGACGTGGCGCAGGTGCGTCAACTTGCCGGTGCGGCGCTCGGCATCGATCCGCACCGCGGCGACACCATCGACGTCGCGGCAATCGCCTTCACGCATGGCTTGCCCGCGAAGAAAGATGCGTGGTGGCTGGCGTACGGCGCAATCGTTCCGGTCTTGCCGACGCTGATCGTCGTTATCGCGGCGCTGCTCGCGCTGCGCTGGGCGAGCGCGCCGGTCGGTGCATTCGTGCGCAGCATGAGCGAACGCGCGAGCATTGCGCGAACCGCGCAGGCCGTGCACGGCATCGCGCCGGCGAGTGTGCGGGGCGCACTCGCAAACGAACCGCCGCACGCGGCGGCGGCCATCATCAGCGCCTTACCTGCGGCAACCGCTGCCGCAGTTCTCGATATGTATCCGCAGGCGGAACGTGCCGCAATTATCCGGCGCATGCAGCGCCCCGCTTCTCCGCTGCTCGCGGACGCCGAAAGTTTGTTCGCCAATGCCTGAGTTTCGCAGTTTAGCGTCCATGCTGCTCGGCCCGCACGCGGCGCCGGACGAGCGGCACCAAGTTCCGGCGTTCGAAGCCATCGAAGAGCCGCTCACGCAAGCCGAACCGGTCGAAAGCGTGGCGCACGAAATCGATGTTCTGCGCGAGATGCGGTTGTTTCGCGCGCGCATCATCGAGGCGACCGAAGCCGCCGTGGAAACGCTCGTCGCCGATATCGCGGCGGACGTGTTGGCGCGCGAACTCCGCCTCGCACCGGCAGACGTTGAAACGATCGTCGATCGCGCATTGCAGCGCTTTTTTGAGGACGAACCGCTGCGCGTGCGCGTGCATGCCGACGATGCGTTGAACGTCGAGTGCGGCGTTCCGCTCGTTACCGACGCGAAACTGCAACGCGGCGATGCGGTGATCGAACTGCGAACCGGCACGATAGATGCGCGGCTCGGCGTGCGGTTGGCGACGCTGCTGCAGGCGACGGCGTGATCGCGCACGGCTGCGTCGTTTCCGCCGCGGGCGGCGTTGTCGAGGTGCGGCTGCCCGGCGCGGTTATGGGCGGAGGCGTATGCGTGTCGAGTGCCCATGGGCAAACGCATGGCACGATCGTTGCACTGCGCGACCGGTGCGCAATTCTCAGCGTGCACGGCGCTATCGAAGGAATTTCTCCGGGCGATCCGGTTCGTACCAGTGCGGACGCGACGACCATGCCGCTCGGCAGCGCACTGCTCGGGCGTGCGATAGATGCACGCGGCGAGCCGATCGACGGCGGTCCCGCGATACACGGAGGACGCAAACGCACGAACGTGCACGCGCCCGCGCCGGCGCAGCGCGTTGCGATCGAGTCGCCGTTTTGGACCGGCATCCGGACGATCGACGCGCTGCTGACCATCGGGAGAGGCGCGCGCATCGGCGTGTTCGGACCGCCCGGCTGCGGCAAGTCGACGCTGCTGCATCAACTCGTGCGCGGTGCGTATGCCGATGCGGTTGTGGTCGGGTTGATCGGCGAGCGCGGGCGCGAAGCAGAAGAATGGATGAGCGTGTGTCCGCAGCATGCATCGATCGTCTGCGCCACGAGCGATCGCAGCGCGGCCGAACGCGTGCACGCGGCGCGCATCGCGGTTGCGCAAGCGAATGCGCTTCGTGCGCAAGGTTTGCACGTGCTGCTCGTGCTCGACAGCGTTGCGCGCTTTGCGGCGGCGCTGCGCGAGATTGCCGTTGCCGCGGGCGAGAGCGTTGGACGCGGGGGGTTTCCGCCGAGTGTGTTCGCCGATCTCGCGCGGCTGGTGGAAGTTCCCGGTGCGTCGCCGGACGGATCGATCACCCTGGTCGCGACGGTGCTCTCCGACGGTGACGAACGCGATCCGGTGAGCGAGTCGGCGCGCTCGCTGCTCGACGGGCATATCGCGCTCTCGCCCAAACTCGCGCAAGCGGGCCGTTTTCCGGCGATCGACGTGCTCGCGAGCACGAGCCGCACGATGAGCGGCGTGACCGCCGCGGCGCACGATGCCGACGCGCGCCTGCTGCGGCGCGCGCTGGCGGCACTCGCGCAAACCGAAGATGCGCGAAGCCTGGGCATCATGCCCGCCGACGCGTTTGCGCTGCGCGCCATCGCGCTCGAAGCGCAGATCGACGAGTTTCTGCAGCAAGATAAGCAGCCGGTCCGGCCGGTGCACGCCCTATCGTCCCTCGGCGCCCTTGCCGATACTTTGAGATGAGTACCATGGACATTGCCAGCGACATCGCCGCGGTCACCCGGCGCATTGCGGAAATCACCGGACAGAACGAAGCCGTCATACCGCCGCAGGCCGCCGGTACCGGCACCTCTTTTGCGTCCATGGTCGCCGCGGCAATGAACGAGCCCGCCGCCCCGCAGTCGGGGCCGGCACCGCTGCCTCCACAGCAAATCGACCGGCTCGTTTCAGCAAACGCATCGGCGTGGGGTGTCGATCCGGCGCTTGTGAAGGCCATCATCGCCAACGAGTCGGCCTTCAATCCGGCCGCAACGTCGAAAACCGGTGCGCAGGGGCTCATGCAGCTCGAGCCCGGCACCGCGGCGGGACTCGGCGTTTCCAACGCCTACGACCCCGCGCAAAATATTTGGGGCGGCACGCGTTACATCAAGGGCCTGCTCGATCGTTTCCATGGTGATCTGCGTTTGGCGGTCGCCGCCTACAATGCGGGGCCGGGCGCAGTGGAGAAGTACGGCGGTGTTCCACCCTATGCCGAAACGCAGGCTTACGTCGAGAACGTACTCGACAGTTATCAGAAGTACAAAACGCAGTAGTCTTCCGCTGCTGCTCGCAGCGCTGTTTGCATTCCCCGCGCTTCCCGTTCGCGCACAAACGCAAACGCTGCAATCCGTTCTCGCAGCGCGTAAATCTGCGCTCGCCGCACTCCACGTTCGCGAATCGAAGACGTTGGAAGTGCGCGGCGCATTGATCGGCTCGGGACTGATGGGTGCGTATCACTCCTGGCAGATGGACGGCAGAGCGCGCTACGAAGAGC
>JBKPMZ010000352.1:0-4440 GCA_046732415.1 Vulcanimicrobiota bacterium | reverse complement strand
CAGTACGATCGCGCGCTGTTCGAACTGGTACACCGCGAGCAGCCCGATCTGCTGCTGCTGCTCGGCTGGATGCACGTACTTTCCGCAGAGTTCGTTGCGTCGTTCCCCGAGATGATCAACATTCATCCGGCGTTCCTGCCGCTGGATCAGGAACGAGACGAGGTGACGTTTCCCGACGGCGCCGTGACACCCGCATTTCGCGGCGCGCGCGCGGTTCAAGACGCGCTGGAGTTCGGCAGCCATTGGGTCGGCGCGTCGTCGCACATCGTGACGTTAGAAGCGGATCGCGGACCGCTCCTCGTGCGCAAGCCGCTTCCGGTCGAAACCGGCGATACGCTGGAAAGTATCATGGAACGGCTGCATCCGCTGGAACATCGCATGCTCGCGGGCGGCATCATGCGTTGGGTGTACGAGCGTTAGATCGTTCCGCGGAACGATTGCGCTTTGATGCTTGCAAACTGCGGCGCCAGGGCCACGAAGTTCGCGTACTCGAAAAATTCTTCGTACAACGTGTAGTTCAGTGTGTAGAGTCCGTCGCGCTTGAGCACGAACACCTCATAACCGTGTTGTTCGAGAAAGCGCATCGCTGCATACAACGTGTCGCCTGCGAGTTGCCACGCGCGGTTGTATTCGAATTGCACGGCGCCGATGCGCTGCTGTTCGAATAACCGCTGCGCGCCGGCCATCACGCGCATGTCATAGCCTTCGGCGTCGATCTTCAGCAGATCGACGTGGTCCCAGCCGAGCGCCGCGATCTCTTCGTCCAAGCGTACCGCTTGCACGGTGCGTTTGCGGCCCGCTGCGGCAACGAATCCCGAAACCAGAGAACTGCCTTTGCCTGCGCGATCTTCCTCGAAAAACTCCAAGTCCGCGGTGCGGTCTCCGGCGGCGCAGTTGCGCAGCGTCACGTACGGGTTGCCCGCGAAACGCTCCGAAAGTTTGACAAACGCGCTGTTCGACGGTTCGTACGCGACCGCCCGAAAATCACTGCCGGCCTTGAGTGCCGTAATTTCGCCGAGCCATTCGCCGACGTTTGCGCCGACATCCACGAACGCCGATGCTCGCGGTGCGATCGCGCGGCGCAGCCATACCTCGCCGGTTTCGTTCACGTCGGGACTTTCGGCCAGGTGGTATTTGATGATGCAGCGGCATTGGTTGCGTACGAGCACGGCCGCGCGCACCAACAGTGGCGAGCGCGCGATGAGGCGCTGAATGCGATCTGCCGCGCTGCGCAAGTGCCGCTTCATAGGCAGCCTGCTGTGAACACCGGTGTAAGAAATCCTTCAAAAGACCCTGGGAATTACCGTGGCCGGAGCGAAGAAACGCAGACCTTTCACGCCGACGGGGTGCCCACGTTGAAACGTCTCGCTCTTTTTATAAGCGTTCTCGCCGCATGTGTAATCCCCGCGGCAGTCACAAAAGCGGCGCCTGCGGCGCCTGCGCAAGCGTCCGCGCCGAGCCGCCCCGGCGGCAGCGCCAGTTTGATGCCGTACGCGAAATTCACCGACGGTGCAACGGCGCAGCATGGCCTGTTCACCATCTGGCGCAAGGACGGTAACGTTGCTATAGAACTCAAGCCCGACCAATTCGATACCGACTTCGTGGAATTGGGCGTGCCGGTCAACGGCATCGGCAGCGGCGGTATCTTCTCGGGCATCACCGATTTGCAGAACTGCCGCGTGCTGCGCTTCGTCAAGCAAGACAACCGCGTCGCGATTCTTTTCCCCACCACGCGTTTTCTCGCGCTGCCGAATTCGCCCGAAGCCAGCGCGGTGAGCGCCGGCACGGCGAGCACGGTCGCGGGCGTTGCGAAAGTACTCTCCGTCGACGATGCGACGGGCGACGTCGTGATCGACGCCTCACCGCTGCTGCAAGACATCACGGGCGTCGCGGATGCGCTTACGCAGCTCAACGGTGGGCGCGAACTCAACCCGATGGGCAGCTACCGTCTGGACTCGCAGCAAACGTACTTCGGAACCACCAAGTCATTTCCGGACAACGTCGTCATCGTGGCGAACCAAACGTTCAGCACGATGAACCCGCAGTTCATCGACGCGGTTCCCGATGGCCGCAACATTCAAATCCAGGTGCAATACAATATTGCGGCGCTGCCCAAGGACGACGGCTATATGCCGCGCTACTACGACGACCGCGTCGGCTACTTCGTCAACGCGCACGACGATTTCAGCAGCGACAATACGTTTAACAAAGAAGCGAATTACATCGTGCGCTGGAACGTGCAGCCCTCGGATCCCAGCAAGCGCGTCTCTCCGGCAAAAAATCCCATCGTGTATTATCTGAGCGACACGATCCCGACGCGCTACCGGCCCGCGATCCGCAAGGCGCTGCTCACCTGGAACAAAGCGTTCTTACCGCTGGGCATCTCCAACGTGGTGGTGGTGAAGGATCAGCCGAGCGATCCCGACTTCGATCCGGACGACATCCGGTACAACGTTATCCGCTGGCTCACCGAGGAGCAGGGCGGTTTTGCGGAAGCGCAACTGCTCTACAATCCGTATACCGGCGAGATGATCAAGAGCGGCGTCGTGATCGATAGCGATCTGATGCGCTACGGAAAGTTCGACTATCCGGTGCGTGTACAATCAATTTCCGATGCGCGTTCCCTCAAGGCGCGCATGGCGAGCGAGTACCTCGAAGGTGAGCGCGCGCAATTCTCCTACGGCATGGCGGCGCTCTCTATCGTGAACGGCCAAAACGGCTACTACGTGCCAGATAAGTACGCGAACGAATTTCTCGAGTCGATCGTGCTTCACGAGTCCGGCCACGATTTCGGCCTGCGTCATAACTATCTGGGATCGCAGGCGTACACCGCTGGGCAGTTGCACAATGCGTCGTTCACGCAGCGCAACGGCGTTTCGAGCTCCGTCATGGAGTATGCGCCGCTGAACATTTGGCCGAAAGGGCACGGCCAAGGCGAGTACTTCCAAACCGTCCTCGGCCCGTACGACTACTACGTGATCCACTGGGGCTACGCGGCGATTCCCGGCGCGCACTCGCCGGATCAGGAGCGCTCGACGCTCAGCCGTTGGGCAACGAAATGGAGCGATCCGCGGTATGCGTGGTCGTCCGATGAGGATACCGATTGGTTTACCGGCGCTGCCGTCGATCCGCGCAACCAGCAGTGGGATTTGACGGGCGACAACATCGCGTGGTGCCAGTCCCAGATGACGTTCGAGCATTCGCTCATCACGAAGGTCGACCGCCGCTTCCCGCGCGCGCAAGGGTCGTACGACGATCTGCGTCAGGCGTTCGGTTCGCTCGTCGGCCAAGAGGGCCGCTGCGCGCAAATCGTGGGCAGATACATCGGGGGCGAGTACGTTTCGCGCGCCAAACGGGGCGATCCGCACGCCGCGCTGCCGCTCTCGCCCATTCCGAAGAGCGTTCAGCAGCGCGCGTTCAAGGTGCTGGAGAGCAACTTGTTCTCCGCAAGCGCGTGGAACTTCTCACCGACCCTGCTGCGTCAAACGGTGACGCAATACCGTTACGATGATTGGAACGGCAACTTCTCGTCGCGCCACGACATCGCCGTGGAGCAGATCGCCGCGCGTTACCAGATGCTCACGATGGCGCGCATGTTCGCGCCGGTCACGCTGCAGCGTCTGGACGACATGCAGTACAAGTACGGCGAGAACAAGACGATGGATCTGTCCGATCTGTTTACGTGGATGCAGTCGGCCGTCTACAACGACGTCTCACATCCCAAAGGCGGCAACATCCCGCTCGTGCGCCGCAATCTGCAGCGCAACTACGCCTCGATTCTCTCGCAGCTCGCCGCGCAGGCGTCACCCGCGATTCCGTCGGATGCGCAGGCGCTGGCGCGCTACGAACTCAAGGCGCTAGACGGGCAAATCCAAACCTCGCTGCGCGCGAACAATCTGGATCTCATTACGAAAGCGCATCTGGCGTCGCTCGACGACGACATCCAGCGCACGCTGCACTCGCAGGCGGTTATTCCGGCCGGACGGATGTAGCGGCAATGGTTGCCGAAGTTCTGCAGTTGCTCTCGTCCGTTGTAACGGTGATCGCGACGGCCGGCTTTGCAATCAATGCGATCCGGTTTTTCCGCGGGCGCCTTCGAAGGAGCGAAGATCGTCTGAGCCTAGCAGAAAACATCGACGCTATTCGGTATAACCGCGCAGTCACCGTTGAGGTGTTGGATCGCTTGCATGCGGCTGGCGACACTACGAAATTGTATGGTTACCTGCTGAATTCGGGAATTACGTCTACGCTTGCAATGCTGGCGGGGGTTGTTTCGGCGGCCACCGGTGCCATGCTCTTGATGTTGAACCACCCATCGATACCAGCGACGGTGGAAGGCATCTACTTGCTGGTCGCCGCTGTGCTTTACGGCCTAATCGGGTATCATACGTCGGTGCCGCTAACGATCTATATACGGCGTGAAGTTTCACCGGTATGGAT
>JBKPMZ010000351.1:0-1379 GCA_046732415.1 Vulcanimicrobiota bacterium | reverse complement strand
GGCGTCAGTGTCGGCTGCGGGGAGGTGGAAGTCCGGCTCACGGCACGCCTCGACATGCGTGACCGTGCCGTCTTCTTGGCGCGCATGCACCGCGCAGTAGTCCGCAAACTTCTGAATGCACAGGTCGGCCACCAGCGGCAGCGTCGTCGATAGGTCGAAGGAACGCGCCAGCAACCGGCTCGCTTCGGCAAGGAGATCGAGCGCGTCAGGGCGCTTTATCGCACCCGGTTCAACCATAGACATGACAAAGACCCGCGGGCATTCTTTTGCGTTGTGCCCCACGAGGCCCGCTTGCTAAACCTAGCGAGCCCGCGTTTGGCATTGCTCCAGTGTGGATATGAAGAAATTGCAACCCGTCCACCCAACGGAGCTAGCTTCACATGTCTACTGCCACGGCCAATAAACAAGCCGCTGGTAACGGCGCCGCTTCCCAGAACGGCGACGTTACGCATTCCATTACGGCGGGGGAACGCCGCCTTCTCGCTGCACTGCGCGCCGCCCGGAACGGGGATTTTTCGGTGCGTCTGCCCATACGCGGCAGCGGCACCGAAGCCGAGATTGCCCGAGCATTCAATGAAGTAGTGGAAACCAAGACGCGGATGCTCAATGAGATCAAGCGCGTCAGCCGTTCGATCTCGCGCGACGGGCGTCTCTCGCTGCGCGCGTCGCTCGAAGGTGCGAGCGGCGATTGGCAAGCGCACATCGAGGCGTACAATTCGCTGATCGAAACCGTCGCTGCTCCGATGGCGGAAACCAACCGCGTTCTCGGCGCTGTTGCGCAAGGCGATCTCTCGCAGCGCATGACCGTCGAGATCGACGGACACCCGCTGCGCGGCGATTTCCTGAAGTCGGCCAAAGTCATCAACGCGATGGTCGATCAGCTCAACGCGTTCGCATCGGAAGTGACGCGCGTGGCGCGCGAAGTGGGTTCGGAAGGAAAACTCGGTGGGCAGGCCAGCGTCAAAGGCGTCGCCGGTACGTGGAAAGACTTGACCGACTCGGTCAACACGATGGCGTCGAACCTGACCTCTCAGGTTCGTAACATCGCCGACGTGACGACGGCCGTTGCAAAGGGCGACCTCTCGCGCAAAATCACGGTCGAAGCGCGCGGCGAAATTCTCGAGTTGAAAAACACGATCAATACGATGGTCGACCAGCTCAACTCGTTCGCCGGCGAAGTCACGCGCGTTGCGCGCGAAGTCGGTTCCGAAGGCAAACTCGGTGGACAGGCAGAGGTTGCGGGCGTTTCCGGCACATGGAAAGATTTAACCGAGTCCGTGAACTTCATGGCGTCGAACCTCACCTCGCAGGTTCGTAACATCGCCGAAGTCACGACGGCCGTTGCAAAGGGCGACCTCTCGAAGAAGATCACCGTCGAC
>JBKPMZ010000350.1:0-18554 GCA_046732415.1 Vulcanimicrobiota bacterium | reverse complement strand
TCAATGATGCAACCGCGCTCGTCATCTATGGATACGCGGTCGCGGCCGGTGCCGCCGCGTTCTCGCTGCGCGGTGCCGCATGGTCGTTCGTGCTCGTCGCCGCGGGCGGAATCATCATTGGATTTGTCGTGTCGTGGGTAGTGGAAGCGCTTTCGCGCGCGTTGGCCCGGTATGAACTGAGCGATACGCTCATCGACAATTTGCTGCTCATCGGCACGCCGTATCTGGCGTATTTGAGCGCGCAGGCGCTGCACGTTTCCGGCGTGCTGGCCGTCGTCGTCGCCGGTATCGCGCTTTCGCGCCGCTCGACGCTCGTGTACGGCCCGCAGACACGCTTGGTCGCGTACAACGTGTGGACGCTGTGGATTTACGTGCTGAACGCGTACGTGTTTTTGGCGATCGGCCTGCAGTTGCGCACGTTCGTCGCGCAAGGCTCGCGGCTGTTCGACGCGCTCCCGGCGGCACTGCTCATCAGTGCGGCGGTAATCGTCGTTCGTTTCGCGTGGATTTATCCCGCATCGTGGCTGACGCACTACGTGCGTTCGCTGCGCGCGTGCGATCCGGGGGTGCCCACGAGTTGGCTTACGGTCATCGGCTGGAGCGGCATGCGCGGCATCGTTTCTCTTGCTGCGGCGCTCGCACTGCCGGCGGGTTTTGGCCAGCGGCAGATCATCGTGTTCATCACGTTCGTCGTGATCTTCATAACGCTGGTTGGCCAAGGGCTCACGCTCAATCCGCTCTTGCGCGCGCTGCGCGTCGAAGAAGAAAGCGACGAAGCGCAGCACGAGATCGAAATTCGCACGCGCGCACTAGAAGCGGGCTTGGCGCGCATCGAGGAATTGCAGGCGCATCCGTCCGACCAGCACGAGGCTGAAGATCTCGTGCAGTTGCGCCATGAATACGAGAGCCGCATCGCGCATCTGCGCGCGGGCGGTGCGGCCGCATCGGTTTTAGCCGACCTAACTCATGACTATGCGGAACGCGAGGCGCTGCGGGCGGAGCGGTACGCCGTCATGCGGCTGCGTGACGCCGGTGAGGTTCCCGACGATACGTTCCGCCGGATCCAGTACGATCTGGACTTGGCCGAGTCGCGCCTATCGTGAAGACGGCTGAAGCTGTCTTGCAAAAGTCTGCCTATACACGTTTAGAGCCGCGTCGCAGCCGGTGATCGCAACGTGCCGATTAACGATGGGCGTTATGCATACGACTTCATAGAGCGGCACTTTATCGGGATCGACCCCGAGATCCCGACGAATGAAGTTCGAGGCTAACTGCCGAGCAGCGTTCTGTTCTGCAGTATTGTGTTTGCGCTGTGCTTCGTCCGCCATATCACCGATGAAACCGCCCATGGCGGCGTAGAATTCGTAGGCGGCCTGCAACTGCTTGCGTGTGGCGGTATTTATGTGACCGGATTCCGCGGCTTGAAACTGCAGCGCCCAGTCCGTAATCCGCAGATCGACTACTGAAATGCGTGTATGATTATAGGTGTTATACGCGAGAAGCAAGGCGTACGTGCGTGCATCGATAACGTTGTGCCGCCTTCTGTCACCCAGCGGTAGCGCAGCATTGAAGTCGTGTATCGCCTGTTTGAATAGCGCTGCGTATTTGCGGCGGGCCTTGGGATTATGCTTAGCGAGACTCGCGGCGAGAATCTGCGGAATGATCGAGCCATGGAGAGTTCCGAGTTCCGCGCGTTGATAAATTTGGGCGACGTAGGAAGATATCTCCGCATTCCGTTGCGGATCGCTGGCCCCGGAGGAGTTTGGCGCACCAAAGACGCGGCGATTCCAAGATTTCGCGTCTTCGAACATATCATGCTGCGTGCGCCATTCTTCTTGATATGAACGTTGAAGCGGTGCATAAAAATCAGGGCTAACGTCCTGACACTGCCCATTCTCATACGTGTAATCCGTCATCCCAGGACAATCGCTCGCCCTGGCACGCCCAGTTTGACACAACGCCGTCAACAGGCACGAGAGTGCCAACACCCAGACTGCAACCCGCTTCATTACCTGAATCCTCCTACGTCGAGGACAGTGCCACGATGGCGGCGCAGCCGGACACGTCTTGGCTACCGCGCCAGCCGCCATGCCTGATTAGGGTTCCGACCTTAAAGCTTGCCTGGCGGGTGCTTTATTGGGAAAATACCTCGGGCACGGGGAACTTGAGGATACCCGTCGGGTTTTCCACTATTCAGAGGAAGGCAAGCTTGGCCAAGATGATCCAGCGGCCCACTGGCCTGGGCGCGCAACCGAACAACGAGTTCGTCCACCAGAAGGAGCAATGGGAAGCGGCCTCTGCCAAGGGCAAGGGGCGCAAAGGCCCGGGCTCCGGCGCGGTCGATCGCACGATCTCCGACCTTCCTCTTAACGCCCTGTACGGCCCCGAAGACGTCGCGCACCTGGATCTGGCGAACGATCTGAGTTATCCGGGGCAGTATCCGTACACCCGCGGCATCCACCCCAACATGTATCGCGACCGGCTCTGGACGATGCGCCAGTTCGCGGGCTTCGGCAACGCCAAACAAACCAACGAGCGCTATCACTTCCTGCTCTCGCAGGGCCAGCACGGGCTGTCCGTGGCGTTCGATATGCCCACGCTCATGGGGTATGACTCCGACGCGCTTCACGCGCGCGGCGAGGTCGGCAAGTGCGGCGTGGCAATCGATTCGCTCGCCGACATGGAAACGCTGTTCGACGGCATCGACATGGGCGACATTACGACGTCCATGACGATCAACGGCCCGGCGTGCATCGCTCTTGCGCAATACGTTGCCGCTGCGGAGAAGAAAGGGATTCCCCGCGCGAAGCTCGGCGGCACGATTCAAGCGGATATTCTCAAAGAATACATCGCGCAGAAAGAATGGATCTTTCCGCCGCGCCCGCACATGCGCGTGATCGTCGACATGATGCGCTTTTGCCGCGACGAGATGCCGAGGTGGAACAGCATTTCGATTAGCGGCTATCACATCCGCGAAGCGGGTTCGACCGCAGTTCAAGAACTTGCGTTTACGCTTGCCGATGGCTTTGCATACGTCGAAGCGGGCATGAAGGCGGGAATGGACGTCGATTCGTTCGCGCCGCGCCTGTCGTTCTTTTTCAACGCGCACATCGACTTTTTCGAAGAGATTTGCAAGTACCGCGCCGCGCGCCGCATTTGGGCCCGGCACATGCGCGAGAAGTACGGGGCGAAAGACCCGCGCTCGTGGCAACTGCGTTTCCATACGCAAACCGCAGGCTGCAGCGCGACCGCGCAGCAACCGGAGAACAACATCGTGCGCGTGGCATACGAAGCGCTCGCCGCCGTGCTCGGCGGAACGCAATCGCTGCACACCAATTCGATGGACGAAGTGCTCGCGCTGCCGACGGAGAAATCGGTCGAGATTGCGCTGCGTACGCAGCAAGTGCTTGCGTATGAAACCAACGTGACCAACGTCGTCGATCCGCTCGGCGGTTCGTATTACGTCGAAGCGCTCACCGACGAGATGGAGAAACAAGCGGAAGAATATTTCCGCCAAATCGAGGAGTTCGGCGGCGTCATCGAAGCGATCGAAGCCGGATTCTTCCAGCGTGAAATTGCCGATGCGAGTTACCGCTACCAGCGTTCGCTGGAAACCAAAGAACGGATCGTCGTCGGCGTCAACGCATTCGAGAAAGACGAACCGCAACTCGACATCGAGCTGCTCAAGATCACCGAAGAAGTCGAGCGTGGCCAGGCGCGCGCGGTGCAAGAAATTCGCACCACCCGCGACGGTGCTGCGGTGCAGCGCGCGCTCGAGCGCCTCAAACAAGCATGCAACGATCCCGGCGACAACCTGATGCCCCATTTGATCGACTGTGTGAACGCGTACGCGACCGAAGGTGAGATCGTCGAGGCGATGGTCGACGTCTACGGCCGCTACACGGAAAGAGCTGCTTTTTAGAACTATGCGCACGCAAACCGAAGACGAGCGGCAAATTGCCGCCGCGACGCTCAAAGAGGTTATGGCAAAACTGGAAGAGGCGCTTCGCCTCTCGCGTGAACTCGAGGAACAAGAACGGCGTAGGGAACGCTGTGGAGCGGGTTCGCATGGCTAGACCGCTCCGCATCGTCATCGCCAAAGCGGGTTTGGACGGACACGACCGCGGCGCGAAGGTGATCGCCCGCGCTCTGCGTGACGCCGGCATGGAAGTGATCTACACCGGCCTGTTTCAAACGCCCGAACAAATCGTGCAGACGGCGATTCAGGAAGATGCCGACGGCATCGGCCTCTCCATCCTTTCCGGCGCGCACATGACGCTGTTTCCTCTCATCGTCGAACAGCTCAAAAAGCAAGGCGCGGAAGACATCGTGTTTTTCGGCGGCGGCACGATACCGCCCGAAGACGCCGACGAACTGCGCCGCAAAGGCGTCAAGGCAATCTTCACGCCCGGCGCGCCGCTCTCCGACATTATCAATTTTGTACAGAGTGAGTGCGGTAAACGCAGAGAGTTAGTAGGCTGATCTAGGCGGCTGCCCTGGGGGCCTCGATCCGGAAGTCTCCGACTTTTTGGCGCTCGACAGGATGTCGACTTCAAAACTTGTTTTCGCCAAAAAGCGGAGAAGTAGAAAATTCACAGGACGTGAATTTTTGAGCGTCTTCCGGAGCGAGGCCCCCAGGGCAGCCGGCGCAATTCCAGGATTAAAAGGAACGAAGTTGACCGTACGAACGAGAGTCGCGCCTTCGCCGACCGGCGATCCGCATGTTGGAACAGCGTACGTTGCGCTGGTGAACCTGTGCCTTGCGAAAAATCAGGGCGGCGAGTTCGTGCTGCGCATCGAGGACACGGATCGCGTTCGGAGTACCAAAGAGTCGGAACAAGCGATTCTCGATTCGCTGAACTGGCTGGGCTTGCACTGGAGCGGCGAACCGTTCCGCCAGAGCGAGCGCTCGGAGATCTATCGCGAACACGTGCAGCGCTTGCTGGATGAAGGGCATGCGTTCCGATGTTTTTGCACGCCGGAGCGGCTCGAAGAGATGCGCGAAACGCAGCGGCTTTCGAAGCAGCCGCCGCACTACGACGGGCACTGTTTGCGCTTGTCGCAAGAACAGATTCGCGAAAAGTTGGATGCCGGCGTTCCCTTCACGATTCGCATGAAAGTGCCGGAGCAGGGGACATGTGTATTCGAAGACACGCTTCGCGGCCGTATCGAGATCGAGTGGAAGAGCGTCGACATGCAGGTGCTCATGAAGTCGGACGGATTCCCGACGTACCATCTCGCCAACGTCGTCGACGATCACCTCATGGGTATCACGCACGTCGTTCGCGGCGAAGAATGGATAAGTTCGGCGCCCAAGCACATGCTGTTGTATCAGTACTTCGGATGGGCGCCGCCGCAACTCTGTCATCTGCCGCTGCTGCGCAATCCCGACAAGAGCAAACTCAGCAAACGCAAGAACCCGACCAGCATTCTGTATTATCGCGAGAAGGGCTATCTGGCCGAAGCGCTGCTCAATTTTTTGGGTCTGCTGATCGACTCGCGCAACGATAATCTCGATTTGCTGCAGTGCGATTCGCCGGAGGCGCTCGTGGACGCGATGGCACGCGAGTTCGATTTGGAACGCATCGCACTCGGTGGACCGGTGTTCGACATGGCCAAGCTCAACTGGCTCAACGGTCAGTGGATACGCCGCTATTCGCCGGAGCAATTCATGAAGATCCTGTCGGATTTCGGTTTCACCTGGCCCGCGACGATTCCGATGGAACAACGTGTTCATATCACAACCGTCGCTGCACCGCGCATTGAAACGCTCGCAGATTTCGCCCCCCTCATCGACTTCTTCGTCGAAGCACCCAAGGTCGCGCGCCGCGACCTCGCACTGCCCAAGGTAACGGAAGAAGACGCCAAACCCGTACTCAACAGCGCAATCGAAGAACTGCTCGCGCTCGACGAGGCGCTGTGGACGCAAGCCGCAATCGGGGAGCGGTTGAAAAGCGCGGCGACGGCGAACGGGCGCAAATTCAAAGACGTCGCGCGGCTGTTTTACATCGCCATTACCGGAAGCCCGACCTCACTGCCGCTCTTCGATGGCATGGAGATTCTCGGTAAAATCGAGTCCGTGCGCAGGCTGCGCGCGGCATTGGAGGCATTGCACTAAATGCGAGTTCGCGCAATCGTCCTTGCTGCCGGCAAAGGGACGCGCATGAAAAGCGCGACGCCGAAAGTGCTGCACGAACTGTGCGGACGCCCGATGCTCTGGTACGTACTGCGCGCATTGCGCAGCGCCGGCGTCGATGAAATGCTCGTCGTCACCAACGACGAGTTGCAGGCACGTGTGGAAGAATTTGGCGTGCGCGGTATCGTTCAATCCGAACAACTCGGTACCGGCCATGCGGTGCAGGTTGCGCTGAAAGCGCTGCCGCACGAGCCGGGCAGCCACGTCGTCATTGCCTATGGCGACATGCCGCTGGTCCATGAAGAGATTTTTCGTGGCGTCATCGGATCGCTGCAAGGCGTCCAAAACGGTGCCGCGTCGCTCGCAATGGTCACGGTGAAGATGCCGCTGCCCTCGAACTTCGGGCGCGTGATCCGGCGCGGGCACGACGTCGAACGCATCGTCGAGGCGCGTGATGCCTCGCCCGCGGAACTCGAAGTCGACGAAATGAACGCGGGAATCTACGCGTACGACGAGGACGCGCTACGCGACGCCGTCGGCCGGCTGCGCAACGACAACGCGCAGAACGAATATTATCTCACCGATACCATCGCCGATTTCGTACAAGCCGGCAAACGCGTCGTTCCGGTCATGGCCGGCGACCATCTGCACGTACTCGGCATCAACGATCGCGTCGAACTCGCGATCGCACGCAAAGAGATGAACAAGCGCCTGTGCGCGCAGTACATGCGCGACGGGGTAACGATCGTCGATCCGGACGCGACCTACGTCGAGCCGGAACTCGAGATAGGCCGCGACACCGTCATCTATCCGAACACGACGATCGGGCGACTTTCGCGCGCCGGAGAGAACTGCGTGATCGGCCCCAATGCACGCCTTTCGAATGCGACCCTCGGTGACGGCGTCGTCGTGCGCGAGAGCGTCATCATGGACAGCACCGTGGGCAACGGCGTGCATATCGGACCGTTTGCTCACCTGCGCAACATGACGGTGCTCGCGGACAACGTCCACATCGGCAACTTCGTCGAGGTGAAGAATTCGAAATTGGCCGAGCACGTGAAGGCCGGCCACCTCACGTATCTGGGCGATGCCGAGATAGGTGTGAACGCGAACATCGGCGCCGGCACGATCACGTGCAACTATGACGGAGTGCGCAAGAACAAGACGACGATCGGACGCAACGCGTTCATCGGTTCCAACACCTCGCTCGTCGCGCCGGTCAACGTGGGCGACGATGCGCTCACCGGCGCTTCCGCAGTCGTCACCAAAGACGTACCGGCCGGCGAACGCGTCGTCGGCAACCCCGCACGACCTCTGCCAAAGAAACCGGCAAGCTAAGCGCGAAGTACCCAGCGGCCATGATTTCGCGGCCGCTGTATAGCGATGAATTCGTAGGGCGACGCGACGAGCTCGGATTTCTTGCCGAGGAGTTCCGCGCTGCCTGCGAATCGCGCCTGCGGTTTCTGATCGTCGACGGCGAGGCGGGAATCGGCAAGACCCGTCTGCTGAACGAATTTTTGCGCACGTTGGACGGCACCGCGACGGTCGCGGTCGGGCATTGCAGTGAGTACGTGCGCACGCCGTACTTGCCGTTTTCCGAGATAGTGGAAACGCTCGATCCTCGCGCTCGGCTTGCGGCTCTTCGGCCGCGCCGCGACGGCCTGCGTGCAAGCGACGAGAAGTGGGCGTACTTCTATGCAGCCGTTGAAGTCGTGCGTACCGAGGCGGCGCGCCGCCCGGTCGTCATCGCGATCGAAGATGCGCAATGGGCCGACGAAGCAAGCATCGATCTATTGCGCTTTCTGATGGGGCGTATCGGCTCCGCCCGCTGCATGATTATCGTTACGCTTCGTCGCGATGCCGTCATTCCTGGTCCGGCGGAGTCCGCATTGCGCAGTGCGGCAATGCGCGTGCGCGCCGCAACGGTGCAACTGCGTGCGCTGCGCCGCCACGAAATCAAACGGCTGGTCCAGGAAGCGCTTACTGCCAGAAGCGCACACGTTGATCCGGCGACGCTTGCGCGGATCGAAGATCTTGCTGAGGGCAATCCGCTTTTCGCCGAGGAACTGGCGAATATTGCTTTGGAAAGCGGCATGCTTTCATTCCAAAAGCAAGTGCCGGTCACCGCACAGGCGATCCTGAACGAACGGCTATCCGGATTCACCGCGCACGATCGGGATCTGCTTTATCGCGCCGCAGCGATTGGCGAGCGCTTCGATGCGCCGATGCTGTCGGCAATAGCCGAGTGCAGCATCGACGACGTCATCGATTTGCTGGATCGCGCCGCCAGACGCGGGCTCGTGCACGAAGACGCCGGGGGCCGCTTCCGTTTCCGGCATGCGCTCATACGGGAAGTGCTCGCGGATCAGCTCGTGCTGGCGCTTGCCGGCCCACTGCACATGCGAATCGCGCAACAGCTCGAGGCCGCGCCTGACGCGCCCGCGCGCGCCGCCCAATTGGCGTATCACTGGTCCGCGGCGCGCGTGGCCGATAAAGCGTGCGTCTGGAACGAGCGTGCCGCCGAAGTCGCGCGGCAGGTCTACGCCTATCGCGATGCTATCCGTTTCTACACCGAAGCGCTGCGCTGGCACAAAGGACGCAGCACGCACCGCGCATCGCTCTACGAACGTCTGGGCAATCTGCTGTATATCGAGGGGTTCGGCGAGGAGCCTGCGCGCTGGTTCGCGCTCGCGCGGGCGGAATACGAGGCGTGCGCGAGCGGAGTCGGTGCCGCGCATGCGATGCTCCTGCTTGCAGATCAATACTGGGTGGACGCGCGTACGCGCGACGGTGTACGGATGGCAGGCGAGGCCGCAGAGGCGCTCAAGATACTCGGCCACGATCAGATGTATGCCGAGGCGCTGCTCTCCGTCGCACGATATGCCATTACGCTCGGCGATCTCGATCTTTCTCGCGCTTACCTGCGCGAAGCATTCCCGTTGCAGCAGGCGTTCGACGTGGGCTCGCGCGCATCGTGGCATGAGATCCGCGCCGAAGTGAACGCCGTCGCCGGCGATCGATCGTCGGCGGTTGCGGAGTTTCGTGCCGCGGCGCAGCTTGCCGCGCAAAGCGGCGTAAGCGAGCTGATCTCGCAAATCGAAAACAATTCGGCGCTGGCCGCGTTCGATCTCGGCGACTTGGACCTCGCGGTCGCGCGCCACCAGATCGCAGTGGACGAGGCGCATCGCACCGGTATGATGTGGCGCATCGGCTACAGTTCGCTGAACTACGCCCGCACGCTCATGTACCAGATGGAACTCGAACGCGCGCGTGAAATCACTTGGCAGGCGCTGGAAACCGGCGTCACGACCGCGACGTTCAAGACAAAGGCCGCCAGCGTGGGGATTCCGCTCGCTCTCTTGCTGAACGATCGCGCGCTCCTGGATGCGTGCGCCAACGAGCAGAGTTTGGAACTCGCGCGCGACTCGGGCGAAATCCAGCGCATTGCATCGGTGTCTGCGGCTTTTGCGCAGCTTCGCGTTGCGCAAGGCAGCATGAGCGAAGCCCGCACCATTCTGCACCATGCGGTGCGATCTATCGCGCACGCGCACCGCGCATGGGACCTGTTCATCGCTATCGCGCGCTGGGGCGATAATTCGGACGTGACGTTCGCCCGAGCACTTCTTGAACGCGCCGCCGGCCGTGCGATCGTCAAACGCGCGTACCGCTTACTTTTCGATGCTCTTCGAAGCACCGACGTACAACGGCGCGCTCGCCTGGCGCGCCTTTCCGCACGAAGCTTCGAGCGCATGGGCAACCGCTTGTATGCTGCGGTTGCAGCAGAGGCCGCGGGGGATAAGGCCGCACCGACGATTCCCGGCACGGCGCAACGGCCAGCGGAGCCCGACGTGCTTGCCACGGCGCTGACGCCACGCCAAGTACAGATCGCCGAGCTGGTCGCGCAAGGCCAGACCAATCGCGAAATTGCCGAGCGTCTAAGCATCAGCGAGCATACCGTCGAGCATCACCTGAGCGCGATCTTCGAACGTTTGGGCGTGCGTTCGCGCGCGCAGGTCGCGCATACGCTGGGCCTGCGCAGCCGCAAATAGCGGAAATCCGGGATAGGCGGTCGCGCGCCTCGTTCCTATACTGAAGGCAACTGCATCTCGGAGGACGGTATGCACAGATTTTCGCGCGCATTGGCAAGCGTTACGGCCGCGCTTCTTACGCTTGCTCTCGGTGCCTCGACGTTGTCACCCGCATTCGCAGGGACGACCGGCTCGCTGAGCGGCACGGTCGTCGACGTTCAAACCGGCAAACCCATTGCGGACGTTCACGTTACGGTAAGCAGTCCGTCGCAGTCGGCCACGACGGCAACGAATGCGGCCGGCAAATACGTGTTCGTTTCTCTCATGCCGGACACGTACGTCGTCAGTCTGGCGAAGACGGGATACGAATCGGTGTCCGTCGCGGGCATAAGCATCTTTGCGGACCAGTCTCAAACTCTTCCGCTGACCATGCATTCGAGCCTCAAGACGATTGCGAACGTCACGAGCCGCTCGTCGATTAGTCCCGTAAAACCCGGCACGACAACGGACGTCTATTCGGTCAATCCGGCGGTCACGCGGGCGGCGGCACCCGTCGGCGGCGGCGCCAACATGAACAACGCGTATTCCGCGATTGCGTCGATGCCGGGCGCGTACGTTCCGCCGGACCAAAGCGGCGTCAATCAAACGGTGTATATCCGCGGCGGCAATTACGATCAGATCGGCTACGAGTACGACGGCGTGCCCGTGAACCGATCGTTCGACAACTACCCCTCGCACACGGCCAGCACGCTGGGACAGCAAGAGCTGCAGATTTACACGGGCGGCGGCCCCGCGAGTTCGAACGCGACCGGACTCTCCGGCTTCATCAATCAGGTGGTCAAGAGCGGCACGTACCCCGGCTTCGGAACGGTTACCGCGCGAGTCGGCACGCCGGCATTCGATCACGAGCTGATGGTCGAGGCGGGCGGCGCGAGCCCGAACCGCATGTTCTCGTACTACGTCGGACTGAGCGGATACAACCAGCAGATGCGCTATCTGACCAAAGATAACGGCGCGAGCGTTTCCGCCGAGTTCCCGCAATTCTGGCCCAGCTACGCCACCACGAACCTCTCGTTTTGGCCTGCCGTCTATCCCACGTGCAACAACAACAGCGTCGATCACTTTTACGACAACCCGATCCTCAGTTCCACGACCGTTGCGTTGTGGAACACTCCGGGCTGCTACGACTATCTCGGATCGAACATCGATTTGCCCGCGGGCATCAACGGCCGTGAAACGGTTGCGAATTTCCACCTCGGCATTCCGCACAAAAACGATGCCGGCCGCGACGACATTCAACTGCTCTACACCAACTCGTATCAGACGATAACCGCGTACAACTCGCCGAACGACTTGCAGCCCGTGGTGAGCCTGTTCCAAAACGATCTGACGGCAAACGGTGGAAATTGCGGCGCCTACTATCAGTCGTTCGACGCGTGCGACGTAGGCCAGCTTTCGAATCCCGCGATGTGGCCCGACTATTACACGTTTCCCGCCGGCACGGCTTTTCTTCAGCCGGCGAACGCGCCTGTCGTGGCATATCCCTTCCCCGGCGGTCCGACGAACCGTTGCTTCAATACCGGCTGGATTGCGGCTGACTCCGTAGACATACCCGTTCCCAACGAATGTCCGAACGGCGGCTACTCCTCGGTCTCAAACATTTATCGCGATGGCGAAAGCTACACGGCGAGCATCGTCAAACTGCAGTATCAGAAGAATATCGGGACCAACGCCTTTTTGCGGCTGTTCGGCTATACGTTCTATTCCACGTGGATGCAGAACGGCGCCATCGGCGATGCGCTTCCGGCTCTCGCACTGGGCGGCTACCGGAGCGGTTACGATTACGAGATCGGCGCGCATACGCGCGGCGGGCAACTGCAGTTCGTCGACCAGATCAACGGCGAACACCAACTCACTGCAGCGCTCAACTACGTGACCTCAAACACGCTGCGTTACAACAATCACAACGACTTGAACTTCGGCGGCGCGCCGTTCAACGATTGGACGGGGTCGAGCGGCGTGCCGGTGAGCAATCTCACCAATGGTACGCAGTGCTTTGCCGCGTACGATACCGGCAGCATCGGCGATGCCAACGGCATCGACAGCTATACGGCCGGACAAGTCGCTCCGTGCAACGATCCGATCACACAAGGCTCGTTCGACGATTTGACGGGGAACGCAGATTACTCGCCGACCGGCAATCCGCAAAACGTCGACTGCTCCGGCGGATCCAACGATCCCATTCCCGCGCCGGCATGCGCCGCGGGTGCATCTTGGCGCATGACCTATCTCGGCAATCAAGCCGACGTCAACAAGGTTACGCCGAAGTTCACGAACTTCTCGCTCTCCGATAAGTGGCGACCGAACGACAAACTCGACATCAATGCCAGCCTGCGTTTCGAACACGACGAATACGACCTCACGCCGGTCGCAGGCAATGCAGGCAAAGATTTTTGGTTCAAAGCGGCGCAAAACGAATACTGCTACAATCCGAAAACGCTGCAGTTCGCGCTCATTCCCGAGCCGCCGCAGTTTCTGCGCGACATCCAACCGTACGTCACGTTCAACTGCCCGGTCGATCCATCGGATAACGTGCAGACGGTACACCCCGACGGCCAAAACGGTCATATCCTCTTGACCGATCAGTTCAATCCGACATACACCCAGAATTACTTCTCGCCGCGTTTCGGCATGACGTACACGGTCGATCCCAATACGGTGCTGCGCTTCTCTGCCGGGCGCTTTTATCAACAGCCGCAAACGTATCAAATCGAGTATGACACGGCGCAAGAAAATCTCCCCGCGGTGCTCGTCGGCTTTTTGCAATTCGGCTTCAATACGCCGTTCCACCCCGCCAAACCGCAAATATCCGACAATTTCGACTTCTCGTATGAGCACCAGTTCTCCGGAACGGACATCGGCATCAAAGCAACGCCGTACTACCGGTACGCGACCAATCAAATCTATTCGGCGAACGTGCCGACGCTGGCGGTAAGCCCGGGATTCAACTCCGGCATCGAGCGTACGTACGGCATCGAGTTGCAGCTCACCAAGGGTGACTTCAACAAGAACGGCCTCGCCGCGATGCTTTCGTACACGTATACGAATTCCAAAGAAAAGTGGGCGAACTTCCCCAATTCGACCATCAATCCGGTCGATCCGTACAATCAGGACATTGCCGCGTTCAACGCGCTCACGCAAGCCGGCGGCGGCGCACCATGCTATCGCAGCGGTGATCCGGAAGCATGCCCCGATGCGGCTAGCGCGGATTATAAGGACATTCTCAACCCGTACTATACGATGTCGCCGCAGTCGACGCTGGACAAATTCGGATGGTACGACACTGGCCTCGACGGCCCGTACGTTTCCCCGAACGTGTTCGTGCTGCTGCTCAATTACAAGCACGACAAGTTCGCCATTACGCCGGCGCTCATGCTCAATCAGGGCGCTTCGTACGGCAGTCCGGCGGATTTCCAGGGAATGGATCCGCGCACGTGCCGTCAGAATCAAAGCCCAGGCGGCGCGAATATTTCGTCGGCACCCAATCCGCTTACGGCAGATTACACGTCATGCCGAGCGGCGGCTATCGGCGCGAGCGGCACGACGCCGGGATATCTATTCATTCCGAATCCCTATACCGGGTCGTTCGTCACGTTCGGACAATTCAAACAGCCGTGGCAGGTGAATCTCGGCGTGCAGATGCGCTACGACGTGAGCCCGCGCATTACGCTGAACGCAACGGTAGCAAACCTCTATCAACGTTGCTTCGGCGGATCGAGCGAGCCCTGGACCAAGATTTATCCGCCCGATCACAACGCGTGCGCCTACTACCGTAACCGGTTTTACATCAGCAATTTCTACAACGGAAGCAGCCCGAACGATACGTCCGCCAACGGCGTGCCGCTCAATCCGTACTTCGCCGCAGCGTTCGCTCCGTCGTATGACGGCAACGACGTCGTATCGTACAACCAAGTCCTGCCGCTGCAAGTCTACTTCGACGTGCAAATCAAGTTGTAGATGCGCATCATTGCCATTGCCGCGTGCGCCGCTCTCCTCGCGGGGAGCGGCGCAGGGATTGCACGCGCGCAAGCTTTCGGTAATCTGACGTTTCGCTCCATTGGACCGTCGGTTTCCGGCGGGCGCATCGGCGACGTGGCAGGCACCGATGCGGATCCGATGTTGTACTATGCGGGCGCCGCGGGAGGCGGCGTCTGGAAAAGCAGCGATGGCGGCGTGCATTGGGAGCCGGTGTTCGATGCGCAGGACGTCGCGCCGATCGGCGCCGTCGCAATCGATCCGTCAAACGAAAACGTCGTGTGGGCCGGTACGGGCGAAGCGGCGCCGCGTAACGACGTTTCTTACGGCGACGGCGTCTACAAGTCGATTGACGGCGGCAAGCGCTGGATGCGTATGGGATTAGCCGGCACCTCGCAGATTGCACGCATCCTGATCGATCCGGCGGACGGCAAGCACGTACTCGTGGCGGCGCTCGGCGATCCGTTCAAAGCATCGAGCGAGCGCGGGGTCTACGAAACGCGCGACGGCGGCACGACCTGGAATAGGACACTGTACATCGGCTCGTCCACCGGGGCGTCCGATCTTGCATGGGATCCGGCACATCCGCAAATCGTCTACGCAGGTATGTGGCAGTTCTCGCGCACGAACTGGGCGATTGAAAGCGGCGGTGCCGCCGACGGTCTCTATCGATCCACTGATGGCGGCGCGACGTGGACACATCTGCGCGGCCAAGGTTTGCCGGACGCGCCCCTCGGGCGCATCGGTTTGGCCGTCGCGTCCGGCGGTCAGCGCGTCTACGCCATCATTCAATCGAAACAGGGCCTGCTCTGGCGCAGCGACGACGGCGGCGCGAACTGGAAATTCATCACGGGCAACACGCTGATCGACGAGCGTCCGTTCTACTTCTCGCGTCTTGCCGTCGATCCGGCGAACGCAAATCACGTGTTCGCGCTTTCGGTCGCAATTGCGGAAAGCTTCGATGGCGGCGTTACCTGGACGTCCACGGGCGGAAATCTGGGGAGCGACCATCATTCACTGTGGATCGCGCGCGACGGCCGGCGCATCATTCAAGGCGGTGACAAAGGCGTCGCGTTCTCGTTCGACGGCGGCCGGCGGTGGGCACGCGCCAATCTCTTGCCCATCGCACAGGTCTATCACGTCGGTTACGATCGCGCACATCCGTATCGCGTCTGCGCCGCATTGCAAGATGACGGCACGTGGTGCGCGCCGTCCAACAGCCGCAACCCCGACGGCATCGTCGCGCGAGACTGGTACAAAATCTCCGGCGGTGACGGAACCTGGGTATGGCCCGATCCGCTCGATCGTTCGCGCATCTGGTATTCGAGCGGCGGCGAAACGAACGGCGGCTCGCTGTGGACGTACGACCTGCGCACCGGAATGGACACGGATATCTCGCCGTATCTTCGCGACCAAAACGTGGTTCCGCCGGCGCAACTGAGCTATCGCTTCAATTGGGAAGCGCCGCTCGCATTCGACCCGTTCGATCGGCACGTTGCCTACTATGGCGGTAACGTCGTCTTTCGCAGCACCGATGGCGGCGTGCACTGGAAAGCCACAAGCCCTGACCTCACGCGCAACATCAAAACGCATCAGCAAATCACGGGCGGCATCACGAACGAAGGGACCGGAGCGGAGACCTCGGATACGATCTTGGCAATCGCGCCTTCGCCCATCGCCCGCGGCACGATCTGGGTGGGAACGGACGACGGCGTCGTCGCGCTCACGCGCGATGGCGGCCTGCATTGGAAACGCGTGCCGATTCCGGGCCTCGACGCACACGCGCGCATCGAAAGCATCGCGCCGGCGCGCACGTCGCCCGCCCTGGCATATGTCAGCGTCGACCGGCATTACGCGGGCGACCGGCGCGCATACGTTTATGCAACCGCTGACTACGGGGCGCATTGGCACTCCATCGCAAGCAACTTGCCGCGCGACCAATTCGTTCGCGTGATCTACGAAGATCCGCGAAATCCGCAGTTGCTGTACGCAGGCTTGGAGCAGAGCCTGTGGACGTCCTGGAACGGCGGACGTTCGTGGCAACCGCTGACGGCCGGATTGCCGCCGGCATCCGTTCGCGACGTCGTCGTGCAGCCGGACACCGACGATTTGATCGTTGGAACGCACGGGCGAGGCGTCTACGTCTTGGATGATGCCTCACCGCTGCAGCGCCTCTCGTCTCTGCATTTGAGTGCGTTGCTGCCGATCAGGACGGCGCGCTTGTCGAACTCGCACGAAAGCACGTTTAACGTTCTCGCTGCCGGCGAGAATCCTCCGTACGGTGCGCTCGTGACGGTGTATCAACCGCATCCCGAACGTACCGCTCCGAGCGCTTCGATACGAGATGCGCACGGACGCGACGTCTGGCACTTGAAGTTCAAAAATGTCGCCGGGCTGCAGCGTGCCGTTTGGCCGTTGTGCGATGCTCCGCCCACGCCGTGGAACAGGGCGCCGAAATGGAATCGCGCAGAACGATGCGGCGCCTTTGCGGTGCCGGGCACGTATCACGTACGCGCCAATATCGGCGGGCGTTCGTTTTCGCAACCGATCGTCGTTGCCGGCGCATCGAACGCCGCGTATACGCCGGCGGATTACCGAGCGCGCCACGATTTGGAAGCACGCCTGTACCGCCTGTATGACGCCATCGACCGCGAACTGAACGCGCTCGATGCGCTGCGCGGTGAAACTCGCGGCAATTTACACGCCCAAATCGACGCTTTGTCGCGCCGCCTCAGTGCCGGCATGCAAAACGATCAGGACGACGATTTCCTTCAAGACATGCTTCGCGAGCGCGTGCAGGGATTTTTGAGCACCCTTGACGGCGGATACAGCACCCCCACGGCGGCGCAATATCGTGAAGCGGCCGCGCTCGAGTCGGCATACGCACGGCTTTCACGAGATTTCCGGCGGATACGAGATGCGTACGCCCGATTATGACGCGCTCGTCATCGGCGCCGGCCATAACGGTCTGGCTTGCGCGGCGCTGCTCGCCAAGCGCGGCTTGTCGGTTGCCGTCTTCGAGCGCGCGGAAGGGATCGGCGGTGCCGCCGTAAGCGAGCCGATGTGGAACGGGTACACCGTTTCGAGTGCGTCGTACGTGTGCACGCTGCTCGATCCATGGCTCATAGGCGAACTCGATCTCGAGCGCCACGGCTACAGCGCGTACCGCAAAGATCCCGCCACGTTCAACGTGCTTTCCGACGGACGCTCGCTGCTGCTCGGTGCTGACGAGGAAGAGAACGCGCGCGAGATAGCGGCTTTCGATCGCGACGACGTGCGAGGGTTCGCGCAAGCCGACGCGCTCATCAGGCGATTGGGAAGTCTGCTGTTCGACTCGTTTTCCGATGCGCAGCCGCGTTACGCGCGACTTCCCGCAGATGCGCGGCGTGATTTGGATGGCTCGGCCGCAGCGATCGTCGAGCGTTACGTGAATACGCCCGTGCTGCAGGCGGCGATTGCAACGGATGGCGTCATCGGCACGTTTGCCGGTCCGCGAACGCCCGGCACCGGGTACGTGCTCGCGCATCATTACGCAGGACGAGCTCTGGGCGCGCAAGGAGCGTGGGGTTTCGTGCGCGGCGGCATGGGCGCGGTATCGGCAGCGCTCGCTTCGGCTGCGCGTGAATATGGCGCGGTCGTTCATGCCGGATCGCCGGTTCGGCGCATCCTCGTGGAAGACGGGCGTGCGTCCGGTATAGCGCTGGAAAGCGGACGGGAAGTGCGCGCACGTATCGTCGCGTCCAACGCACATCCGCACACGACGTTTTTGGAGTTGGCGGGCGCGGAGCATTGCGATGCGGATCTGCGCGCGAAGCTTCACGACTGGAAAAGCACGGGCGTTTCGTTCAAAATGAATCTGGCACTCGGCGAACTGCCGAATTTCCGTTGCCGCCCCGGTACGAACCCGCAGGCGCATCATCGTGCGACTATCCACGTCGCGCCGTCCATCGACTATCTGCAGGAAGCGTATGAAGACGCGCGTGCGGGCCGCATATCGCGCCAGCCGATGCTCGAATGCTTCATGCAAACGCCGACGGACCCGTCGCTCGCGCCGCGCGGCAAACACATCCTCTCGATCTTTGCGCAGTATTATCCGTACGACCGCAAGGATGGGTGGGGAGCCGCACAGCGTGAGGCTGTTGCGGATCGCATCGTGTACCTGCTTGCCCAATATGCGCCGAACGTGCCGAACGCGATCGAAGCGCGGCAAATTCTCAGCCCCGCGGATCTCGAGGAGCGCTTTGGACTCATTGGAGGGCACATCTTTCACGGTGAACTCCTGCCCGGCCAGATTTACGAAGATCGCTTTGCGACGCGCACGCCGATCGGGAATTTGTATTTGTGCGGGTCGGGCG
>JBKPMZ010000349.1:0-1416 GCA_046732415.1 Vulcanimicrobiota bacterium | reverse complement strand
TACAAAGCTCCAGCTTGGCGTCGGGCGGGGCGAAAACGCCGACCTGGTCGAACTGCGGCGGTTCGACGTCGTGTCGGAAGCCGGCGCCATGGGCATTATTGAACAGATCCGCGGTGCGGCGCCTGAACTCATCGCCCGGCATGGCGTCAAACGCATTGGCATTGGCTTTGGCGGCCCGGTCGATGTCTCGCGCGGCCAGGTCGTCGTCAGTCACCAGATTGAAGGCTGGAGCAACTTTCCCCTGATCGACTGGTGCCGCAGAACGCTGCGCCTGCCGGCCGTGCTTGGCAATGACGCCGATTTGGCCGCCTTGGCCGAAGCTCGCTGGGGAGCAGGGCAGGGGCGCGATCCGGTGTTTTATGTCACCATCGGCACGGGCATCGGCGGCGGACTGATTATCGGCGGCAAGGTCTATCGAGGCCACGGCCTCGGGGCAGCCGAAATTGGCCACTTAAGGCCTGGGTTGCAGGCGGACCGGCCCGAGGCGACGATCGAGTCAATTGCCAGCGGCTGGGGCATCGCCTCCGCCGCGCAGGCCTATCTCGGCGGCGCTATTAATCACCAGTTGGTGGCGTTCCGCGCCGGTTCGCGGCCGCTGAAGCCCGAACTCGTGCGCCAGCACTTAATCGAGACGGAAGAAGCCGTCGAAGAGCAGACCGCCGATCTTTGGCGGCGGTGCGACGGAGATCCCGATTTGCTGACGGCCAAGGTGGTCGCCGAAGCCGCCGCCGATCAAAACGCGCTGGCCAAGGGAGTCTTGTTTCATGCCTGGGAAACGTTGGGCTGGGGGCTGGCGCAAATGATCACGCTTGTGTCCCCGGCGGTGATCGTCATCGGCGGCGGCGTTTCCCTGATTGGCGAAGAATTGTTGTTCAAGCCGCTTCGCGCTGAAGTGAACCGTTACGTGTTTCCTCCCTTTCTCGGCACGTTCGAAATCGTGCCCGCGCGGCTGGGCGAAGAGATGGTCGTGCACGGGGCGGTCGCCCTTGCAGCAGGAGGGGAGTCGGGGGCAGCGACTTAACACGATATACGCCGCTCTTCTCCACGGAGCGGCGTTAAGCCTTACGCGCCATGCGTTCTCGAACTTCGGGCAGCGGATAGTCAATGATGGCCGGAATGCCCTGTTCGCCGATTTCACGCAGTCGGCGCCAGCCGCGCGTCACGAGTTCTTCGCGCTGGCGCACATACTCCGGGTCGAGCTGCCGCTTGTCGAACGCACCTTCAACCGCCACCGGCTCGAATTCTTTGTCGACGATGAACTGCGCGAGCGACGGGTTGCAGCGAATATGGCGTTCTCGGCTCGTGTGCAACACTTCAGGATCAGCCAGACCAATCACATAGCGCAAATACAGGTCGCTTTCCGTGATCGCTTCCACATCGCCGCCGCAAACATCACAGAGATATCCCTCTTCACAC
>JBKPMZ010000348.1:0-3414 GCA_046732415.1 Vulcanimicrobiota bacterium | reverse complement strand
CGTTGAAGCGGTCTTCCTCGGTCCACTCGATGGGTGCTTCTTCGACGAGCGTTTTCCAGCGCGTGAGGATGCGGTCGGAATGGCGTTCCAACACCGTGACCGCTTCGACGTCCGGCATGAATTGCGGGAAGCGTTCCTGCTCTTTGGCCAATTCGTAGACGACTCGCGCGGGAGCGGCGATCATAATTGATGTTTCAACGTAAGGCATGGAGTTACAGGGCGCCGAGCTTCTCTTGGGCGGTCGCCAGCCCTGCTTCCAGCGCATCCAGCGCACGGCCGACCTCCGCCTCGGTAACGACCAGCGGAGGCTCCAAGCGAATCACGCGCTGCATGTTGAGCGTCCACGCCGCCGTTACGCCGCGCTTGACCATCTCCGGAATGATCCAGCCGCCATACCCTTCACTGGTGAGTTCGACGCCGACGAGCAGGCCGAGGCCGCGGGCTTCTTTGGCAACAGTCGGATACTTGCGCGCAAGCGCTTGAGCGCCGCCGATGAGCTCATCGCCGCGCGCGCGCGCGTTTGCAACGAGATCGTCTTCAAGCAGAACGTCCATCGCCGCAAGCGCCGCCGCGCATGCCAGTTCATTGCCGCCGAACGTGGACGTGTGCATCACCGGATCTTTCGCATACGCGGCATTCCACACGCTCGGGCGCGCGATGTACGCGGCAACCGGAATAATACCGCCCGAAAGCCCCTTGGCAAGCGTCATGACGTCGGGAACGACACCGTCGCGGTCGCAGCCGAACAGCATCCCGCATCGGCCGAGCCCCGTCTGCACCTCGTCTGCGATGAACAGCGCGCCCGTGCGATCGCACAGTTCGCGAATCTCGCGTAAATAGCCGATCGGTGGAACGTTGACGCCGCCCTCGCCCTGCACCGGTTCGACGATGAATGCCGCCGCATCGCTCAGCAGCGTTTCCAAACCGTCCGTGGTGCCGTAGTCGACGTGCGCAACGTCGGCGAGCAGCGGTGCGTACGCGCTTTTGAAGTAATCGCGTCCGCTCGCCGAAAGCGCGCCGAGTGTTTTGCCGTGATACGCGTTATGGGTGGCGACGATCTTGTGCCGGCCGGTCGCCTTGCGCGCGAGTTTGATCGCGCCTTCGACCGCTTCGGTTCCGCTGTTGGCGAAGAACGAAATCTGCAAATCGCCTGGCGCAAGTTCCGCGAGCCGCTTCGATGCACGCCCGAGCGTAACGTTGAACATCGTCTTGCCGGAAAGCGACATCAACTCCATCTGCGCCTTTACAGCCGCGATGACTTTCGGATGACTGTGGCCGAGCGTGAAAACACCGTAGCCGCCGGCGAAATCGAGATACGCCTTGCCGTTGTGATCCCAAATCGTGCAGCCTTGCGCGCGTACTTCAACCGGACTGCCTGAAACTTTCATGACGCGCGCGAGCGGCGGATTTACGTACTGCTTGTAATTTTCGTACGTTTCGTCGAACAGCGCTTGCGGCGTGGACGCTCCATAAAGTTCCTCGCGAATCATGCGGCAACCGCGCGTTCAAGAGATGCGATGGTTTCCTCCACGACGTTCACGACGTCTTGCGCGCGATCGAGATGCATGATGCGCTCGCGCAGCATCGCCGCGCCCGGAATGCCTTTGAGGTACAGCGCCAGATGCTTGCGCATTTGCGGCACGGCGCGCGACTCACCGAGCTCTTCGACCATCGTTTTATAGTGCACCCGGATGGCGTAGCGCAGGCGGTCGGCCGGCGATGGCGCGGGCTGCGCTTCACGTCCTTCCATCAAATCGCGTATCTGCGAGATGAGCCACGGATTGCCCAGCGTCGCGCGCCCGAGCATGATGGCGTCGACGCCGCTCTCACGCATGCGTTCCATTGCTTGATACGGTTCTTCCAAATCGCCGTTACCGATCACGGGAATATCGACGGACGCTTTCAGGCGCTTGATGTGCTCCCAGTTCGCGCTTCCTTTATAGAACTGCTTTGCCGTGCGCGCGTGGAGCGTTACGGCTTGCACGCCGACGGCCTGCGCGCGCTTTGCGACCTCGACGTACACGAGCGCCTCTTCCGTCCAGCCCAAGCGCATCTTCATCGTTACGGGACAGTCGACGGCATCGACCACGGCCTTCATGATGGCCTCGCACTGGTCAACGTCGCGCAAGCAGGCGGAGCCGCCGTTGATCTTCGTGATTTTCGGGGCGGGGCAGCCGAAATTGATGTCGACGATGTCGGCGCCGCATTCACGCACCATCTTCGCCGCTTTGGCCATGACCTCGGGATCGTCACCCCAAAGCTGCGTGCTGACCGGCTTCTCCAGGCCGTGCTGGTCGATCATCTCCATGGTGCGCTTGGCGCTCGAGGCATACTGCAGTGCGTTGGCCGAGACGAATTCCGTCACGGTCAGGCCGAGTCCGAACGGCTTGTAGAGCGCGCGCATGGTACGGTTCGTCACGCCCGACATCGGCGCCAGGATGAGCGGCGGCCAGATCTCGTGCGGGCCGATGACCAGCGGCTCGACGGTGCGGGAACCCATACGGAGCGTAGTATAGCACGGGCCTTGCCGCCCCTGCCTACGGGCGTGATTGGGAGGACAGCGCCCGTAGCTTAACCGGATAAAGCAGGTCTCCGACTAAGGCCGGGATGAGGGTTCGAGCCCCTCCGGGCGCGGCCCAACCTCCGCTGAGGTGATTCATTGACTCGGTTGGTCGAGAGTCGATAAGATGAACGCACCTTAGTCGGAGGCAGCTCTTTCCGAAGAGCTACGGCAGAGGGGCCGCGGAAACCGCGGCCCCTTGTTTTTGCCCGATTGCAATTACCAGTAGAAGTGGCAGTTGTTGCCGCTGTTGTCGCAGACGACCACGTCGCCCGTGTACGGCCACGAGCCGGTGTCGTCTTCAGTCCAGTCGATGCCCTGGCTGCTGGCGTTGTCGTAGTAGTAGCGGCCCTGCACGTAGGTGTAGTTGCCGACGGCGACCCAGGGCCACGTCGACGGCGGGCGATCCGTGGATGCCTGCGCCATCGCGTCGAGGTTCGAAACGATCTCGATGTTGTACCCGCTGGGCATTTGCACGTAGAAATAGCCGTGCAACCCGCTCGTGGTACGCTTCGACGGCAGAACCTGCGTGACGTAACCGCAAACGTCCTCGAGTTGATCCTTCGTAATGCTGCCGTTCGCGAACGCCGCTTGGTCGTTCAGGAACTTCTGGTTGTTGCACGAGTTCGTTCCCGTCGGTCCGGGCGCAGGCGACGAACTCGGCACCGGTGTCGGAGACGCCGACGAACTCGGGGACGGCGACGGCGTGGATGTGCCCGCCCATGCGACGTCGTCTACGTCCTGATAAATGTCGCCGTTGCTCCAGCCGTTTCCATGTACGCCGAAGTACAGCCACACGGTCTGTCCGGCATACGAACTGACGTCGTACGTGAACTGCTTCCATCCGCTCGTGT
>JBKPMZ010000347.1:0-1192 GCA_046732415.1 Vulcanimicrobiota bacterium | reverse complement strand
ATCGAAGAGTTCGTGAATTGGAAGGTTCGCGAGGAGCGCAAAGTCGCGGATCTCGTCATCGGCTCGCGCATGTTCGAAAAGCACATGAACGGTGTCATTTCCGCCGCTCATGACACGCGCGTACCCGAAAACGCGCGGCTCGATCCGTATCTCAATCCGCAGCTCAAAACAGCCGTGCGAACCGCTTTGAGCGCCGGCGTTCCGTCGGGTGCCGTGCAAACTGCGCTGGACTATGCGCGCCAGGGCTACACGTCGCTGAAAATCGAGCAGTACGATACGAATTGGGATTCGGACGCATACGGCACAGTTTCGGGGCAGAATTCAAACAATTCGGTGCGTCTGTCGAACGCGTTCTTCAAAGCGTTGGACGAGGATGCAGACTGGAATCTCATCGCGCGCACGACGGGCGCCACGGTCAAGACGATCAAGGCGCGCGACCTGTGGGAGCAAATAGCGGTCGCGGCATGGCAGTGCGCCGATCCGGGCTTGCAATACGACGACACGATTCAAGAGTGGCATACGTGTGCAAACGACGATCGCATCAACGCGACAAATCCATGCAGTGAGTACGTCTTCATCGACGACACCGCGTGCAATCTCGCCAGCCTGAATCTCGTCAAATTCCTCGACGACAACGACACGTTCGATGAAAAGCGCTTCGCCGAAGCGTCGCGCATTTGGACGACCACGCTGGAAATTTCCGTGGCGATGGGACAGATGCCGTCGAAGGAAATCGCGGCGAAGAATCACGGCTATCGCACGCTGGGACTCGGCTATGCCAACCTCGGCACGCTGCTCATGCGCATGGGTTTGCCGTACGATTCGGAAGAAGCGTTCGGCTGGTGCGCCGCGATCACGTCGCTCATGACAGGTGCTGCGTATCGCACGTCTGCGGAGATGGCGCAGCAACTTGGGCCGTTCGCGCGTTTCGAAGCGAACGCGGAGCCGATGCTGCGCGTGATCCGCAACCATCGTCGCGCTGCGTACGATGCACCAAAGGACCAATACGAAGCGCTCACTGTCAAGCCCGTCACACACGCGCCAACGCTCTTCACGCAAAACACGTGGGCACTCGCGCGCAAAATGTGGGATGAAGCGCTCGCAACCGGCGAAGTGGCCGGCTTCCGTAATGCGCAGACGGTCGTGATCGCTCCTACCGGCACCATCGGCCTGGTCATGGACTGCGATACGA
>JBKPMZ010000346.1:0-2006 GCA_046732415.1 Vulcanimicrobiota bacterium | reverse complement strand
GGTTTGCGCCGGTGTAACGCATGTTCTTCGGATGAACGATGAAGTACGGAATCCGCGTGCCGTCTGTGGAGGTCGCTTCGTGTTGCTCGACCACGTCGTTGGAGGCGTCGAATTGCGGCGGCAACGCTTTGATTCGCTCCGGGGTACCGGCCGTCGCGTTCATCACGTAGAGCGTGGTGGGCAGCAAGAAGCTGCTGGCGGTAAGGAAGATGCGGTTGTCGTGCAGGCTTGTGTCCGCAACGCCGATTGAGGCGTTGTCCGGCAAATCGAGACGGCGTTTCGACCAGCCGGAACCGCTCGGCGTGTAGACGAACGCGCGGCCGCGCACGTTCTGATATACCACGAGCAGAAGATCGTTTTTCGTAATCGCGACACCGTCGAGCGACTCGCGCGCACCAGGCGTAAAGATGAGCACGGGCGAGAGCGACTGCGGATGCGCTTTGAGGGCGGCGAGAGCGACCGACGCAAGCGAACCTTGCTTGAGCGTCTTTCCGTTCACCGTCCAGTTCTGATTGAGCGAGAGCAGGATGTTGCCGTTCACCATGCCGCTCACGTCGACTTTTGGCGGCAAATTCACATGCGTCGTGCCGGCGGCGGTGACCAGATACCACTCACTCGTGAAAAACGTTACGCCGCGGCGGATCATGGTAAGCTGGTGTCCGCTGCCGTCGCGCATGGTGAAGGGATCGACGCTCACGTCGGTGGGCTTGCCGCGGAAAACTTCGACCGCAGCTGAAAGCGGCTGTCCGCGTTTCAAGCGCTTCACCACGTACGCATATCCCGACGCCGTGACTTGTCCCGGCTCCCATGCGCGTGAAACGAGCAGCGTGTTGTCGTCCACCCACGTCGCGTTCTGTTTTTCGCGCGGCAGCACGAAACCGCCCGAGACGAATTTGCCGGTGGACAGATCGAACTCGCGCAGCGTCACCGCGTCCTCGCCCCCGTCGGAGAGCGCGATCATGCACAGGCGTTCCTGCGGTTCCTCGCAGTCCGCGCCTTTCCAAACCCAATTCGCGTGTTCGCGCTTCGCAAGAGCATCCAGATCGAGCACCGTGCTCCAATGTGGAGAAGCGCTGCGGTAGCTCTGCAGCGTGGTGCGCCGCCAAATGCCGCGCACGTGCCCGGCATCTTGCCAGAAATTGTAGATCGCGCCGTTGATCGAGCTCGGATACGGAATGCGGTTCTCCGACTGGTCGATCTTCAGCGCTTCCGCATAGAGTTTGGCGTAGTGGGGATCGCGCTCCAAAACCGGCAGCGTACGCGCATTTTGCGCGTGCACCCAAGCCATTGCCCGCGCGCCGTCCTTGTTTTCCAGCCACAAAAACGGATCGGTTCCATTTGGCCCCGTCGCGGGCGCTTGTGCAACGGTTCTCTGCGGCGGCTGCGGCGCCGATGCGGTGCCGAGCAGAAACGAGAAAGCGAGCGCAGCGATACCGGCCGTTCGGAACGTCTTTTTCATAGCGTATCCTCCACGGCGTTAGGATTGCGCTGTGAAACGGGTGTCCGCCTGCATGCTCAGTGCGGTCTAAATATGACCCGATTCAATATTTCAGAGTTTCTTAATTCCTTAGTGGCAGCGTGAGGTGCATCGTGGGAGTAAGATGGCAATGCAGGCGCAACAAACTGTCACTGCGTACGCGCTCGGCCCCTTCGTCGTCCATTTGCGCGAGCGCGTGCTCTACCGCATGGGATTGCCGGTAGACATTCATGCACGGCTGTTCGATATTCTTCGCTGCTTAGTGCTGCATGGCGATCGCTTGGTCACCAAAGACGCGCTCGTGCATGAAGTTTGGGATGGCTCACCAATCGGCGACAATAACATCGCACAGCACGTGCACATGGTACGCCAGGCGCTTGGCGACGTAGCGCGTCCTCACCGGTACATTGAGACGGTGCACGGGCGCGGCTACCGGCTCATCATCGAACCTCGACCCGTCGGAGAAGCGCTACCCGGGTTGCGAGACGGCTTGAAGTCGAGCGCCGTCGTTGCCCGCACGCTCGCCGCG
>JBKPMZ010000345.1:0-3628 GCA_046732415.1 Vulcanimicrobiota bacterium | reverse complement strand
GTGCTGGAACAGTGTCTCGTCCATGCCTTCCAGCGCATGCGGCATGTGCGTGTTGCAAAACGCGACGTGATCGCCGGACGTGGCGATGTCTTCGAAACCGATGAGCGCCATTGCCGCATGCTTGGGCTTTGGCACCAGACGCACGGTGATCTCGAGTAAGTGCACGATGGTGCCTTCGCTGCCAATCAGGGCACGCGCGACGTTGAACCCGTTCTCCGGCGAAAGTTGGTGCAGGTTGTAGCCCGAGACGCGGCGCGGAATATCCGGAAAGCGCTCTTTCACCAAGCGATCGTATTTCTCGTGAATCGCTTTGAGTTTGGCGTAGATTTCGCCCTTGCGCCCGCCTTTGCGGATGATGTCTTCCAACTCGGCCGCGCTGGTCGCGCCGACGCGCATACGCGTTCCGTCGTGCAGCAGCACCTCCGCGTCAAAGACGTTCTCTTCCAGTCGTCCGGAGAATTGCGCGGGCATACCGCACGAGTTGTTGCCGAACATGCCGCCGATGTTGCAGCGGTTGTGCGTCGACGGTGCGGGGCCGACCGTGAGTTGATACTTGTCCACCGCGTTGCGGATGTCGTCCAGGACGACGCCGGGCTCGCAGATCGCCACTTTGTTTTGCGGATCGATCTCGATGATACGGTTCATGTATTTGCTGTAGTCGAAGATCACCGCGGCGTTGCAACTGGCGCCGGTAAGACTGGTTCCGCCGCCGCGCGGCGTCACGGGCGCGCCGTAGCGATGGCAGACCATCATGGCCTTCTGCGCATCGTCCGCATCTTTGGGCAGCACGACGGCGATCGGCACCTGCCGGTAATTTGCAGCGTCGGTCGAGTACATCGCGCGGTATCCGTCGTCGAAGCGGACGTCGCCGCGCACCAGTTTACGCAAATCGCGTTCCAACCCGCGCAGATCGATATGCAGATCCGATGCATTGGTCGCGTCGGGACGCTGCGTCGGCACGAGCCGCTGCACGTCATCGTCGCGCCGGACCGCTCCGTTACCGCGGCCCGTATGGCCATTCATCGAAGCGTCGGCGAGGTGTCCGGGCCTGCTTTTAAATTGCATACTGCTCCGCGTCCGCTCGCTTGAATTCCAGTCCGATGCCGGGGCGGTCGAGATCCGGCGTCAAACTGCCGTTTTGGGGAGTACTCGCGCCGTCGAACAGCATGCGCTCGATGCGCACGTGATCGTGGAAGTACTCGATATGGCGCAGCATCTTGGCGGCACTTGCCGCCGGAAGCGTGACGTATGGTGCGCAGTGGCTGGACAGCGGCAGATCGTGCGCCTCGCAAAGCGCGTCGACGGCAAGAAAGCCGCTGTATCCGCCGCAGCGCGTCACGTCGGCCTGCAGCACGTCCGCCGCACCGGCGGCGATGATCTGCGCGAAATTATACGGCGCGTAACCGTATTCGCCGTTGCTGATCTCCATGACCGGCGGGGCGTGATCGCGCACGAAGCGGTTGCCCTCCAAATCATTGTGGTAAACCGGTTCCTCGAACCACGACACGTTCGAATCGGCAAAGCGGGCCGCCAATTCCAGCGCCTGCTTTTTGGTGTACGCGCCGTTCGCGTCCACGAAGAGCTGGGCGTCCGAACCGATTGCTTTACGCGCTGCGGCAACACGGCGCGGATCGGCCTGCGCATCGCGCCCGACTTTCATTTTCACCCGCGGAATGTTCATCTCGTGCACCCAGCAGCCGAGTTGCTCGGCCAGCCGCCGCTCGGAATACGAAGTGAATCCGCCGCTTCCGTACAACGGGCTCGCGCCGCGCGCGGCGCCGATGATCGCGCTGACGGGCGCTTGCAGCACCTTGCCCTTGAGATCCCACAGCGCGATGTCGACGGCCGAAATGGCCATTGCGGTCAGTCCTTCGCGGCCGTTGTTGCGGATTTTTGCGATCATGTCCGCATACCGCGCGGCGGTCTGCATCGCGTCCTTTCCGCGCAGCACGTCGCGCAACGTTCCGGTAATGAGACTCGTAATGCCGGCGCTGCCGTACGTGTAGCCGATACCGGTCTGATTGCCGGCATGGACCTCGACGAGCACCATCGTCGTCGAGGCCCATTTCAGAGTGCCGTCGGATTCCTCCGGCTCTTCGGTCGGAATCTTATACGCGCGCGCGTGCACCGACTCAATCGGATATTCGACGCGAACGCATCCGGCGGTGGGCACTACTCGCCTTTCTTGACGTGCTCTTCCGTCTTGCGCGGAATGACGCCCGCGATCATCTGCTTGATCGACTGTCCGATCATGCCGCGCTCGTCGGGATCGCCTTTGCGTGCCGCCTTCATGAAGTGTATCGCTTGCTCGCGCGAAATGTGCGGCGGCAGCGTCGCAACGTTACCATCGACGACCGCTTCGAACACGACCGGGCGGTCCGCGTTCAGCGCCTGCTCCCACGCGCTCTCCACTTCGTCCGGCGACTTCACGCGAATGCCCTTGAAGCCGAGCGATTCGGCAAAACGCGCGTACGGGAAGTCCGGGAGCGGCTGCGTCTGCATGTTGCGCGGCGAACCGGCAAGGATGCGCTCCTCCCACGTGACCTGGTTGAGATCTTGATTGTTGAGCACGAAGAAGATCAGCCGTGGATCGCTCCACTTCTTCCAATACTTGTGAACGGTGATCAGTTCGTTGATGCCGTTCATCTGCATGGCGCCGTCGCCCGGTACCGCGATGACGCAGCGGTCCGGGAACGCAAATTTTGCTGCTATCGCGTACGGCACGGCGGAACCCATTGTCGCCAGGTTGCCCGACAGCGACATCTTCATGCCGCGGCGCACCATGATGTGGCGCGCCATCCAGTTCGTCGGCGTTCCCGCATCGCCCGTGATGATGGCGTTCTTCGGAACCACCTTATTGAGCGCGGTGAAGAGCATCTGCGGGTTGATCGGATCGGCCGCCTGCTGCGCGCGGTCGTTTTCGATCTGATACCACTCTTCCTTATTCTTGCGGATGCTCTCGCGCCAGGACGAATCTTCTTTTTGATGCAGATGCGGCAGCAGCGCCTGCAGCGTGTCGGCGGCGTCGCCGATAAGGTTCACATTCGTCGGATACCGCAGGCCGATGTAACGCGGGTCGATGTCTATTTGCACCGCCGCTACCGACCCGTCTTTGGGTAGATATTCGGCGTACGGAAAATTGGTACCGATCATGAGCAGCGCGTCGCACTCATTCATGATGTCGCTGCTGGGTCGCGTTCCGAGTAGTCCAATCGTGCCGGTGACCCATGGTAAATCGTCGGGCAGCACGTCTTTGCCGAGCAGCGCCTTCGCGCAGCACGCCTGCAGTTTATCGGCTACGGCAATGACCTCGTCGCTTGCGTTTTTTGCGCCGGCCCCGATGAGCATCGCCACCTTTGAAGCGTTATTCAACACTTCCGCGGCGCGCTGCAAATCTTTGAGCCGCGGGATGACCATTGGCGATGAGTAGCCGACCCCGCTGTGCACGGTGTTGTGCTTGCGCGGCGGTTCGGAGTAGTCTTCTTCTTGCAAATCCTTCGGGAAAATCACCGTCGCAACGCCGTTCAATCCCATCGCGATGCGCATAGCGCGGTCGACGATGTGACGCGTCGCGGTCGCACTGCTGATGGTGTGGTTGTATTCGCTGACGTCCTTGAACCTGTCTCTT
>JBKPMZ010000344.1:0-8186 GCA_046732415.1 Vulcanimicrobiota bacterium | reverse complement strand
GGCCTGGATGCTGCGGTCGCCCGCGCCGCCCTAGTGGTAGCAGACGAGGTGGCCCAGGCTCCTCAGGCGGGCCTGCGCCGGCAGGTGCGGGAAACGCTACGGGAGCACCAGGCGCTTCGCGGCGTCGACTTCGAGCATATCGAGGCGGCGGTGCGGGCGTTGGAGCGCGGCGGCAATGGCCGGTTCGCGATGAGCCCGGGCGTGGAACTGACGATTGAGAACGGTGAGTTGACGGTACATCGGGAGATGAGATGACCACAGAGTCCTACGAGGGGACGATCGAGCGTACGCTGTTTTCCGAAGCGGAGATACGGGCCGCCGTAGCGCGGCTCGCATCGCAGATTGCCGCGGATTTTTCGGGGAAACCGTTGCTGGTGCTCGGAGTGTTAAAGGGAGCACTGTACGTGACCGTCGACTTGGTGCGAGCGATTTCGAGCGTACCGGGCGGGCCAAGTGAAATGGAACTGGACTTTTTGGTCGTCTCGAGTTACGGGAATTCGACGCGTTCGAGCGGCGAGGTCCGGTTGCTCAAAGACGTAGACCAGAATATCGCCGGAAAACACGTGCTCGTAGTCGAGGATATTATCGACAACGGCCTCACGCTGCAGTATCTTCGGTCGTTGCTTAATGGGCGAGGTCCGGCGAGCCTGAAATCATGTGTACTTTTCGACAAGCCGTACAACCGGCGAGTCGACGTACCGATTGATTATGTAGGACTCGTCACGCCCGATGAGTTCGTCGTAGGGTACGGATTGGATTACCAGGAAAGCTATCGCAATCTGCCATACCTTGCGCAACTCCGTTCGTGGGTATTTTCAGAGTAAGGTAAATGTAAAGAGTCGTGAGCAAGCATCTTCGGGGCATCGTCCTCATCCTCATCGCGTGTATCGCGGTCTTCTTCGTCGTGCAGCGTTTGGTGCTGCCGACGGCCGACAGCACGCGCCTGGATTACTCGGCGTTCTATCAGAAACTCGAGCACAATCAAATCCAGACGTTTCATGCCGTCGGTTACGACGTAACCGGCGATCTCGCCAGCGGTAATCATTACACGACGACGATCCCCAATCGCGATCAAGCCTTCGTCGACCAGGTGATGGCGCACGTCAAGGGCGGCGTCACTTGGGAGAGCCCGAACAACGCTTCGCTCGTCACGTCCATCGTCGGATTCCTGCCGTTCATCGTACTCGCGCTGTTTCTCTTCATTATATTGAGGCAGGCGCAGAACGGAGGAAGCCAAGCCTTGTCGTTCGGTCGTTCGCGTGCCAAGATGCTCTCGGAGAATCGCCCCAAGGTGACGTTCAACGACGTCGCGGGCGTCGATGAAGCAAAAGAAGAGCTCGGCGAGATCGTCGAGTTCCTGAAATACCCGAAGAAATTCCAAGCGCTCGGAGCGCGCATTCCCAAAGGCGTGCTGCTGCTCGGACCGCCTGGCTCCGGCAAAACGCTGCTCGCTCGCGCGATTGCGGGCGAAGCCGGCGTACCGTTCTTTTCCATCTCCGGTTCGGACTTCGTGGAGATGTTCGTCGGCGTCGGCGCATCGCGCGTGCGCGACCTGTTCGATCAAGCCAAAAAATCCGCGCCTTGTATCGTCTTCATCGATGAAATCGACGCCGTCGGCCGCCAGCGCGGTGCGGGTCTTGGCGGCGGTCACGACGAGCGCGAGCAAACGCTCAACCAACTGCTCGTCGAAATGGACGGCTTCGATCAGAACACCGGCGTCATCTTGATTGCCGCGACGAATCGCCCCGACGTGCTCGATCCGGCGCTGCTGCGTCCCGGCCGGTTCGATCGGCAAATCGTCGTCGATCGCGCCGACGTCAAAGGCCGCCAGAAGATTCTCGAAGTGCACGCGCGCAACAAGCCGCTCAGCAAGGAAGTCCAGCTGGAGATACTCGCAAAGCGCACGCCGGGCTTTTCCGGCGCCGACTTGGAGAACTTGCTCAACGAAGCCGCGCTGCTCGCGGCACGGCGCAACAAGACCGTGATCGAGATGAACGACTGCGACGAAGCCATCGATCGCGTCATGGTCGGACCTGAGCGCAAATCCATCGTGATGTCGCAAAAAGAAAAAGAAATCACCGCTTATCACGAGTCGGGTCACGCCATCATCGGCGGACTCACCGACAAAGGCGATCCGATTCACAAAGTGACGATCATTCCGCGCGGCATGGCGCTCGGCATTACCTGGTCGCTGCCCGAAGACGATCGGCATAGCCAAACGAAGGAAGAGCTCCTCGCGACGATCACGCGCGCGCTCGGCGGACGATTGGCGGAAGAGATCAAGTTCAAGGACGTCACGACCGGCGCCAGCAACGACTTCGAAAAAGCGACGGAACTCGCGCGCCGCATGGTCACGCAGTACGGCATGTCCGAAACGCTCGGACCGATTCAGTACGGGCGCGGCAACCATCAGGTCTTCCTCGGACGAGATTTGGGCGAAGAGCGCAATTACTCCGAAGAGATTGCTTCGAAGATCGACGCCGAAGTGCGCCGCATCATCGAGAGCTGCTACGATCGCGGCCGCAAACTGCTCGGCGAGAATTGGGACAAGGTCGAGCGCATGGTGGCCTCGCTGCTCGAATATGAAACGGTCGAGGCCGACGAAGTGAAAGCGATTCTGGAAGGCCGTCCGTACAATCGCGGCGGCGGCACGCCGCAAGCCGTTGAAGCACCGGTCCCCGCCGCGGTCGAAGAAGGCAAACCACGCGTCGAGCAGCCGAAGCGTCTTCCGCCGAACATCTCGCCGGAACCGGCGTGATCTCCGGTCTAACGAAGATCGCAGCAGCGATGTGCGTTTGCATGTCGCTGTTTGCGTTTGGTCCCGCGCTCGCCGCATCGCAAACACCGGCATACGAAAGTTCGGGGTCGCTGCCGGGCGGCGGAATCTACGTGATGCGCCGCGACGAACTGGCTGCAACGTCCGCAATGGAGTTGTGGTTCCGTGCTCCGGCGGATGGAGACAACGGAAAATATCCCGGCATTTCACGCTTGGCGATCGCCGCGCTGGCCGCATCGAAACCCGCGCACGGCACGTCGCTCACCGAACTGGTGAACCGGCTGGGCGGAACGCTGAGTATCAACGTCTATCCCGACATCGCAATGGTCGGCGTAAGCGTTCCTTCATGGGATGCCGCGCAAGTGCTGCGCGCACTCACCGCCGCGTATTTTTCTCCGTCCATTTCGAGCGATGGCTGGAAGTCGGCGCTGCGCGATTGCGGTATCGCAGCGGCGGAAACGCGTTTCGATGCGGAGCGCATTCTGCAAGACGCGTTGTTCCAGCAGCTCTTCGCATCGGGCCCGGCGCATTATCCGCCGACGCCCGGTTCCTCCGCGGACTTCGCAAAAATCCCGCAGGACGTGGTGAAAGCGTACGCGCAGCGCGCATTCCGGCCGTCGAACGCGGTGCTCTCACTGGCGGGCGACGTGAGCCCGCAATTGCTTTCCAACATTCGCAGCAGCGGCGGCGGCGCGGCGATGGATGCGCCGATTGACTCGACGGTGGTGCCGCAGCCCGAATCGGTAACGAAATCGGCGTATGTGTCGGGCGTTGGATTCGCATGGGCGGGGCCGCCGATCACCGATCCGAAAGCGGCAACGGCGCTGGATTTCGTGGCGGATTATCTCTTCGACGGCGATCACGGCACGCTCGCGCAAACGATTCAGAAGACGAATCACGACGTATTCGTCAACGGTCAGTTCATCACGCTCCACAATCCGGGCGTGCTGCTGCTGACGATTTCCGGCGCGAATTCGGTCGATCTGCGCAAACAAGTAACGGACGCAATCGACGCGATGCAGCAGCCGATGGACGGTAAGGCGTTCGATGCCGCGCGCACCGCCTTCGAATATCATTTGCTCAGCCAAACGCAAACGCCGCTCTCGCGTGCGGACAACTTCGGCTGGTATGCCGTCGAAGGCAATGCTTCGTACGCTCCGGGCGGCGCATCGGGCGATTACCTGAAAGCCGTGCAGTCCCTCGACCCCGGCTACGTCGCGCAGGTCGTGCGCACGTATTTGCAGCATCCGGCCGTCGTGCAGTTGCTCGAAGCCGATCAGAAGGGAACCACGACGTGAAGCTCGCGAGTGTGCTCTTCGCGCTCATGTTTTGCATCGCGGCGCTTCCCGCGCGAGCAGCGGGGCCGATCGTGCTGCAGCAGCCCGACCCCAGTGCCGATCTCGTCGGTACGGAAGTGCTGCTTTCCGCGGGTCTCGACCGGCAAACGCCCAAGCAGAACGGTCTCGCAGCCCTGGTTGCGGAGTCGATCGTTCGCACGCCCGTACAAGGAAACGTCGCGCTTGAAGACGCCGTCGCCGCGACCGGCGGATCGATCACGTATTCCGTCGATCCGCGCGGCGTTCGTTTTTATCTGGAAGGCCTGACGAGCACGTATGGGCAGCTGCTCGATCTCTTCCATGCCGCACTTTCCAAGCCGGACTTCAGCGCAGCAACGCTCGCATCCGCGCGAAGCGCGCTCACCGCGAAGATCGCACAAGCGCAGCGCGCGCCCCTGACGGTTGGCATCGACATGCTCAACCGCGCGTTCTATCAAGACTCCGCCGGCATGCCGCCTTACGGATTGCCCGCGACGCTTGCGAACTTCGATACCGCCGATGCGAGGGCGTTCTACGCCGCGCACTATCGCAGCGGCGATGCGATCGTCAGCGCCGTCGGCAACACGGCGGCACTGCCGAACGCCGCGTTTGCCGGACTGGTCAGCGGTCTTGCGCCGGGAACCTCGACGCCCGAAAAGCTGCAAATCGCAAAACTGCCTTCGACTACGCGGCAATTGCTGGCGCGCCGCGACGTGAGCGTGCCGTGGCTGGTCGCGCAATATCCGGCACCCGATCTACAAAGTAAAGATTTCGGGGCGATGATGATCTTGACGGCATTCGTGCAGCGCACGCTTGCCGACGTCTCGGAGGTCCCGGCAATCGCGACGCGTTCCGCGGCACAGCGCGGCGTCGGCGCGTACTATAATTTTGATGCGCGCCCCGCGAACGTCATCATCTACGTCGACGGCGGACTCGGCGACCCGACGCGTACGTTCGCGACCGCGCTCACCGTCGTGAACGTGCTCGGACACGCCAAACTCGGCGGCGATCTCGCCGACATGAAGAGTTACGCCGCCGGCCGGCTGCTCGAGGACACCGTGACGCTGCAGGATCGCGCGTGGTTTGCAGCGGTGTATGCTTCGCGCGGGATCGCCGGCGGCGACTATTTCACGCGCGCGATCAAGGCGATCAACGCAACCACATCGGCGGACCTGCAGCGCGTCGCATCACGCTATCTCGGCGCGCCGACGATCGCGCTCGTCCTGCCGCGCGAGCAGCAGAGCGTCCAGACTCCGACGCCGTAACTCGTTGCGCGTCGCGTTAGTACACGATTATTTGAATCAGCGCGGCGGCGCTGAGCGCGTTTTCGCGCACATTGCTCGTGCCTATCCCGACGCGCCGGTCTATACCGCGCTGTACGATGCGCGCCAAACCGGCGATTTGGTGCCGCCTTCGCGCGTGCGAACGTCGTTTCTGGCGAAAATCCCGCAAGCCAACCGCTATTTCCGGTATCTCGCGCCGCTGTATCCCGCGGCCTTCGAACGTTTCGATTTTTCGGGATACGACACGGTTATCAGTTCGACGACGGCGTGGGCGAAAGGCATCGTTCTACCGCCCGGCGCGGTGCACGTGTGCTACATCAACACGGTCAGCCGTTTCTTGTTCGACTACGACGCGTACGTCGGCGGCCTCGGCGTACGCGCGTTCGTCAAACCGCTCGTGCGGCGTTTGGCCGAGTGGGATCGCCGTGCGGCGCGTCTTCCGACGCAATTTATCGCCAATTCGCGTAACGTCGCCGAACGCATCAAACGCTACTACGGTCGCGAATCGCTGGTGCTGCACGCGCCGGTCGACGTGAACCGCTTCACGCTCGGCGCCGGCGGCGGTGATTATTTCTTCATCGCTTCACGATTACTGCCGTATAAACGCATCGATGTTGCGATTGAAGCGGCGAACGCTGCGGGAGTGCGTCTGCTCGTCGCCGGTACCGGACCGATGTACGAATCGCTGTGCCGCCTTGCGCAGGGCACGACGACGACGATGCTCGGATTCGTGAGCGACGAGCGCGTAAACGAGTTGCTCGGCGCTGCACGCGCTGCGCTGTTGCCCGGACAAGAAGATTATGGCCTGGTTCCGCTCGAGGCCGCCGCGTGCGGCCGCCCCTCAATTGCGTTTCGGGGCGGCGGTGCGCTCGAGACGATCGTCGAGGGTGAAACGGGCGAATATTTCGATGAGCAAACGCCGCAGTCGCTCGCTGCGGTGCTGCGTTCGTTCGACGAGCGGCGTTACGACGCAGAACAACTGCGCGAGCACGCGCAGCAGTTCGGGCCGGATCGCTTTATCGAGCGTCTTCGCGCAATCGTCGAACGGACTCGATCAGCGCCGTAGCGGGCGCTTGCGCGTCCAGGCGCTGCACGCGTTCCAAACCGCGTTTGCGCATGGCGGCGCGAAGCGCAGCATCGGTTGCGATCCGCTCGAGTGCTTCTTTCCACGGTCGCGCGGCACGCGGTGGCAGCATTTGCGCGGCTCCATCGGCCGCTTCCGGTAACGCCGTAGCGTCCGACGCCAGCACGGGTGCGCCGCAAGCCATCGCCTCGATGACCGGCAGGCCGAATCCTTCGGCGAGCGACGGCACCAGCGCGGCAAGCGCGCCGGAGTACAGTTCGCGCAGCTCTTCATCCGAAGGACGCACGCGCCGCCGCGGCGCACGCATCGACTCAAATCGCGCCTCGTCGTCAGTCGACAGCGCGCCGGCGACGACGAGTTGCGGTCCGCCGTGCGCAAAGGCGGCGTCGTACGCTTCGAATAGTACCGCCGCATTTTTTCGCGGTTCCGGTCCCGCGACGAAGAGCATGTACGGCGCATGCGCGGACGTTGACAGGGGATGCCAAAACGGCTCGACACCCGGCGGTACCGTGCGCAGCCGATCCACCGGCGTACCGAACAAGCGCTGCAGCTCCTGCGCGGTCCAATGCGAAACGGTGAAGATGCAGTCGGCGCGACGAATCGCTCGGCGAATCGGCGCTTGTTCGCGCCAGCGGGCGACCACGTTACGATGGGGATACATGAACGCGAACGGATCGTAGATGGTAACGATCGACGGCGCGTGCGGCACGAAACGCATCCCGTTCCACGGATACCACACCGCGTCGAGCCGTAATGCGGGCAAGTCGCGCGGCGTTACCGCACCGCCGTCCGCTTGGCGCAAAATGTGAACGATCTCGACGTCGCCGGATCGTTTGAGGCGTTCGAGCGTCGTTCGAACGAAGCGGCCCATGCCGCGCCGGTCCGCTGCGAGGTTGAACGCGTCGACGCCCAACCTGAGCGCGTTCATTTTGCCAGTTGCGGAAACAGCGCCAGCAGCGCGAGCGAAAATCCGTTGAAAAGCGCGTGCGTGAGGAAACTTGCCCACGCGTTATTCGTCTTGTTATAGACCAGGCACAGAATCACGCCGCCAACCGCGAGCGGAAACGTGATGCAGACCAGCATCGCCCCAGTAAAGGGCGGCTGCGAATGCGCGAGGCCGAACAGAATGGAACTGACGATCGCTCCGGGCCACAATCCCCACCAGCGGCGCATGGCGTTGAACAGCGTCCAGCGGAAAATCGATTCCTCGAACAGCGGCGCGAGCACGATGCCGAAAAACGCGAAGACGACGCGCTGCCATCCGCTCGTTTTGCTGAATACGGCAATTGCTTCTTCCGGCGTTTTGAAATGCAGCAGCGTCTGCAGTGCGCTAGCAAGCGGCGTGACGACAACGAACATCGCAATCGCGCCGATGACGATGATGCCGAAATGTTCCGCCGTGATGCGCCGCAGGCCCAATGCGTGCAGCGGCATGCGCGCAACGAGCGGCAGCAGTGCAACGATGTACGCGATGACGATGACTTCCGCGAGCGACTGAATGATGACGCCGGCCATGCCGGTGAGCGCGCGCGCGGTTCCGTACCTGTCCAGATGCTGCGAGATTCCCCAGCTTATGCCGATGACGAGTACGAGGACGAGAAACATCACCGCGGCGCCGAGGATGAACGCAACGGTTCGCGGCCACCGGAACGAGTCAGCCGGGAAGACGATCGGCGAGTCTTGCAAAGTCTGCGAGGGCGAGCTGTTCTCCACGTATCTCCGTATCC
>JBKPMZ010000343.1:0-6167 GCA_046732415.1 Vulcanimicrobiota bacterium | reverse complement strand
GTTGTCGACCGGCCCGCGTAAAAACGTGGGAAGCGCGTTGTATTTGTCGACCATGCCCAGAATCGCACCGAAGCGTTTGTTGACGCGCTGCGGGTCCATCACGACGACGACCATGCCGCGAGTGCCGCTGCCGCCCTTCCTTCTAAAGACGGCGTAATCCAAACCGTTGCGTTGGGACTGCGCCGTCTGCTCCGGATTGGTTTGCGGCTCTTCGGGGATGTATCCGGCCGGGGGCTGCGCGTTCAAACCGTCGAGCCAGTCGTCCACGTCGGAAAACGCCGCTTGTGTGGCGGCAATCACTTCCTGTCCGGTGTAGCCGCTTTGTTTGACGCGGCGCACGTCGATGACGTCGGCGTCGTCGTAGAGCGGAAAACCGAGCGGATTGGCAAGTTTGGGCGACGGCGTCGCATGTGCGCCGGTTCCGCCGCCGCTGCAGCCCGCCAGCGCGCCCACCGCAAGGCAAAGTGACGCGAGAGCCTTCCTCATAGCCACGCACCGTTCGAGGAGAACGGCCTCCAGCCCCGTAAGGCACCAGCGTCACCAGTTGTACGGAGACGCCATGAATTTCGAGGAGTTTTGGCCCCGCTATTTGCAGGCGCATCGGGATCCGCGCACGCGGCTGTTTCACGTCGCCGGCACGGTTGCCGGAACGGCGCTCGTGGTCGCAGCGGCGGCTGCCCGCAAACCGTGGCTGGTCGCCGCGGGACTCGCGGCGGGCTACGGGCCGGCTTGGTTTTCGCACGCGTTCATCGAGCGCAACAAACCCGAAACGTTTCGCGCGCCGGTCGCCTCGCTTCGCGCCGATTTCGTGATGGCATGGCACGTGCTGCGGGGAACGATCGATCAGCAAGTGTCGACCGCTCATCAACAGGAGTAACGCTTCAATATGCTGGCACTATCGGCTCTTATGCTCGCTGCGGCAAGCGCGTCTGCCGCACCGCATCCAACACCGCTTCCAACGTTGCCGCCGGCGATGGTGAAACTCGCGATGCCTTCGTACACGGCGCCGCAAACAAAAATCTCGGTCAAAGTCGATCAACCGTTTCAACTGCGCATGCGCGTGACGTCGGGCACCGGCTACAGTTGGCAGCCGCAAGCGCCGATTCCGCCAGGTGTCACGCTGCTGGGCGTTTTTCAGCGGCCGAGCAGCAAGATGATGCCGGGCGGTCCCGGTGAGGAAGTGCTCGTTTTCCGCGCGCATAACGTCGGCACGGCAACGCTGATCTTGCAATACGTTCGCCCTTGGGAGCGTCACACCAAGCCGGCGAAAATCTCGTCCTTCACAGTAACGGTGCACAAGTAATTCATGCAGCAACAGCAGCAACTTTCTTACGGCTCGTATCTACAGGTGGACGAACTGCTCGCTCTGCAGCGCCCGCTTTCATTGCCCGAGCATCACGACGAGATGCTCTTTATCATCATCCATCAGGTGTACGAGCTGTGGTTCAAGCAGTTGCTGCACGAAATGAGCGCCGTGATGCGCGCGCTGGACGGCGACGAGTTGCTGCCCGTCGCAAAACATTTCCGGCGCATTCACACCATTCAGCGGCTAATCGAACAGCAGATCGACGTACTCGAGACGATGACCCCGCAAGAGTTCAACGCGTTCCGCGACAATTTGAATCCGGCGAGCGGGTTTCAATCGATTCAATTCCGCGAGCTGGAGTTCTTGTGCGGCGTTCGGCGGACTGAAACGCTGAAGTACATCCAAACGAACGACGCGCAGCGCGAACGTCTGGAACGCCGCCTGCGCGAACCCTCGCTCTACGACAAGGTGAAAGCGGTGCTGCGCCGTCGCGGCTTTTCGACCGCTACGACCGAGGAGTTGGTCGAGAGTTATAAGGCAATCTACGACGATCCGAACGCGCAGTACGACTTGTATCTGCTGCTCGAAGATCTGATCGAGTTCGACGAACGCTTCCTGCTCTGGCGTGGGCGCCACGTGCGCATGGTCGAGCGCATGATCGGCAACAAAAAAGGCACGGGCGGTTCGCTCGGCGCCGCATATTTATCGAAGACACTCGAACACCGCTTCTTCCCCGAGCTGTGGGAAGTGCGAACGATGCTCGGAGGTGTGTGGTGATTAAAAACCGTGACGAAACCGTGGCGGTGCTGCGCGATCAGTTCCCGATTCTCGAAGATTCCACGTACCTCGTCAGCCATTCGATGGGTGCGGCGCCGCTGGGCGCTAAGCGCGCGCTTGAAACGTATTTCAACGAGTGGGCGACGCAGGGGCCAGAAGCGTGGGAGCAGTGGCTCCCGCGCATCGCGGATATCGCGGATGGAATCGGCGAAATCATCGGCGCGCCGCGCGGCAGCGTGTTTTTGGGGCCGAACGTTTCGGTGATGCAGGCGGCGCTCGCCTCGTGCTTGCGCTTCACATCGCAGCGCAACGAAGTGGTGTACGAAGCGCTGCAGTTCCCATCGCTCACCTATGTATGGACGGAGTGGCAGCGCTACGGCGCGCAGCCGCGCATCGTTCCATCAGACGACGGGCGTACGGTGCCCACCGAACGCATCATCGCCGCGATCACCGGACGCACCGTCATCGCCGTACTCTCGCACGCGTATTACGTGTCGGGGGCGATCGCCGACGTGCGCGCGATTCAGCAGCATTGCCGCAAGACCGGTACGCTGCTGTGCGTGGATGCGTATCAAACAACCGGCGTCTATCCGTACGATGCGACGGAATGGGACCTGGACATCGTGACGGGCGGCAGCCACAAGTGGCTGTGCGGCGGCCCGGGCTGCGGCTGGATCTACATCAAGCCGGACTTGCGCGAGCAACTCGAACCCGCGGTAACAGGGTGGATGGCACATGCGCGTCCGTTTTCGTTCGAGCCGGCGCCCATGACTTGGGCGCCCACGATGTATCGCTGGGGCAACGGTACGCCCACGATTCCCGGCTACGTCGTCGCGCGTCCCGGGCACGATCTCATCAAGCAAGTCGGCGTGCGCAACATTCGCGAACATAACGTGCGGCTCACCACACTCATCGCACAAACCGCGATCGAACGCGGCCTGCAAGTCAATACGCCGCTCGAACCGGAGAAGCGAACCGGCTGGATTGCCATCGACTTTCCGAACTCGGAGCGCGCGTACCATGAACTGGTGAACCGGCGTGTGTTCGTGGATTACCGCCCCGGATGCGGCTTGCGCGTCAGCCCGCACTTCTACACCACCGACGAAGAGATCGCGCGGTTTTTCGCCACATTGAAGGAACTGACATAGCGGCCTCGATGATCGTTGACCATCGCAATATAGGCGCCGCATTCCGGCGCCTTTCGCTTCCCCTTGCGGTGCAGATGATCGGCGATCAATTGCTCGGCATCGTGGATACGATCGCCATCGGTTCGCTCGGCGCCGTCGCCCTCGCGGGCGCGACCGCCGCAACGACGGTGATGCTCGCGCTGGCGTTCGCGATCTACGGCTTCATGAACGGCCTGGGCATCATGGCCGCGCAGCGCGTGGGCGCGAACGACCTGGCCGGCTTTGCGAAAACGGTGCGCGCAGGATTCGTCGTGCCGTTCTTGTGCGCGGTCGTGTGCGCGATTGCGAGCATTCCGTTCGCGGGATTCATCGTGGGCGAAATGGTCGGCCATCTGCCCAGCGCGCACGCGAGCGCGCTGTATCTCATCATTCGCTGCTTTTCGATGATTCCCATGACGGTTTCGGCCGCGCTCATCGTCGGCCTCGGTGCCGCAGGCAATCGCGTTCTCGGCGTCTCGCTGCTCGCGGTCGTCAACGTGGTGCATATTCCGCTGCTGCTCATCCTGGGGCTTGGCTTTTTGACGCACCATCCGTTCGGTATCGTCGGCGCGGGCATCTCGTCGCTCTTGTCGGAAACGATCGCGGCAATCTACGGCATCGTCTACGTGTACCGCCAGCCCATCTACCGCATCTTCGAGGAATTGACCATCGATCTGCGCCTCGCGTTCGAGTGCGCGCGGTTGGGTTTGCCGGAGGCGGTCTTCTTATTCGCAGTCATCGCGCCGGACTCGTTCATCGTCGCGATGCTCGCACCGCTTGGCGCAATCGCGATATCCGCATTTCGCGCGCTCAATGTCGTGTCGGATCTCACGTTTGCGGTACCGAGCCCCATGCAAGCGGCAGTCCAAACCGTTATCGGCCAGCGCCTGGGCGCGGGCGACATCGAGGGCGCGCGCTGGTTCTTCATGCGCTCGCGGCTGTTTTCGTTTTGGTTCACCACATTCACGGGCGTCGGGACGGCGCTGCTGGCATGGCCGCTGGCGTATCTGTTTACGCTCAATCCCATCGTCGCAAGCGCCGCGGCATTGCCGCTGGCGCTGCAGATGGCAACACTGCCGATTAAGGGTTGGGCAATGGTCTCGATGGCGCCGATTCGCGCCGCCGGCGACACGCGCTTTTCGATGACGGTCGGCATCGTTTCGAGCGTGCTCGTGATCCCGCTCTCCTATGCGTTTATCAAAGTGCTGCACATCGGGCTGCTCGGCGTACCGATTGCGTGGGTCATCGCGTGGTTCGCGCGCTTGCTGCTCACGATGCTCAAACTGCGCGACGACTCTTGGACGCGCCGCAAGTTGTTGACCTCATCCTGACGCGCTGAACAAACCCACCATCTCTTCGTGAATCCGACCGTTGCTCGCGAGAATCGAACGCCCGCTCAATGCGAACGGCGAACCATCGGTGGCGCTCACGGCGCCGCCCGCTTCGCGCACCAACAGCATGCCCGCCGCCATGTCCCACGGCGCAAGATCGAATTCCCAGAACGCGTCGAACCGGCCCATGGCCGTATATGCCAAATCTAACGCGGCTGTACCGTCGCGGCGTACCGCTTGCGCAAGATGCGACGCTTTGGCGAAATACGGTGCGTTAGTTTCGTAGTCGTACGGTTTGAAGCCGGTCACGACCATTGCGTCTGCGAGCAGCGGTATCCGAGAAACCTGAATCGGCTCGCCGTTGCGTTGCGCGCCTTCGCCGCGCTGCGCGGTGAACAGCTCGTTCATCAACGGCGCATAGATAACACCGGCTAAGACATCGCCGTGGCGTTCGTACGCGATCGAGATGCAAAACAGTGGATAGCCATGCGCGTAATTCGTTGTGCCGTCGAGCGGATCGATGATCCATCGTTCGCTCTCGTCATGCTCGTTGTGTCGAAGTGCGCCATACCTTCCGCCCTCTTCGCCGAGGATGCTCGCATGCGGAAAATCCTTACGCAGCCGTTCGACGATAACGCGCTCGCTCGCACGATCCGCGACGGTCACGAGGTCCGCCCGACGGCCCTTTTCTTCAATGGCGAGAGGCCGGTGCAAGTGCTCCAGGAGCACCGCACCGGCCTCATGTGCAGCAGCAACAGCCGTTGCCAGCGCGTCAGCCACTAGTTCGCGATGAAGGTATAGGTTATCGCCGAGGTACTGGGCGAGGTGTTCCCGGCAGCCGGGATAACAATTCTGTAGTTGTTCGAAAATTCGAAGGGAAGCCGAGTCGCGGCGGTACCGCTGCTCGTACTACCGATTAGTAGACCACTTGTTGGGCTAATCGTTACGGGTATCGGTGTGTAGGATGTCGTTCCATAGGACGTACCCGATACCGGTTGATAGCTAATGCAGCCGTTCCCGGTCGGGCAGCCACCGGTCGACGAGCTGTCCACTTCCGTTTGCAGATATGTCGCCGCAGTCGGATTACCTGTATTCTGCTGAGTGACGTAAACGCTCCAGCCTTGTCCCGTTGACGCATTTGTATACACGTCAAGCAGCACAACATCCGTGCCTGTTGCACTGCTGCCAGCGGCAATGGAGCCGAAGTCGATCGTATAGGTCGCCGGCGTAAACGTACAAGTTGGGCAGCTGTAACTGTATGCGTAGCCGTGCGCATTCTGCGTCGGCGCTACGGTCACAACCAGCGAAGCGCCCAAAACGATTTTCACGTACTGATCGCCCGTCCAGGTCTCGGACGCCGTAATCGAGCCATTTACCGTCGCGGGAAATTGATATTGATCGTTCACCGTGTACGGCGCCTTGGCAGTAAATGCGATCGTAATGGTCGAGCCCGATGGGATCGAGCAGCTTCCTCCGCCAAGCGTAAACGTGCCGTTCGATCCCGAAGTACTCGCGCTGCCGTTGTTCGCCGACGTTGACAGCGTGCAACCGTATGTAGAGCCGGAGATCGTCGGCGCACTTGTGATC
>JBKPMZ010000342.1:0-7929 GCA_046732415.1 Vulcanimicrobiota bacterium | reverse complement strand
CCACCGGAGCGGCTATTTGGCGTGTACGCCGATCACGCATCTGAGCTGGGCGTACGATCCGCACGCTACGTGTTATCCGTTCGACCTGAAGGCCGCCGCCGACGAACTTCAGGGCGACGGGTGGATTATGGGCGCTGACGGTTTGCGCCACAAGGACGGCCGCACGCTGCGCTTTGCGTTTGCCGGAAACACCGGCAATCCGGGACTGGATACCATGGTGCTGCTCATCCAGCAGTGGTTTAAGAAGATCGGCGCTGGACTGGAATACTTCCGGTATCCAACGGACAAACTGTTCGCCGCGTACGCTGCGGACGGCGTGGTTGCGACGCGCCATTACGACATTGCTTCGTATGCGTGGAGTTTGGCGCCGGATCCGGATCTCACGAATCTGATTGCGTGCAGCCGCATTTCGCCCAAAGGGCAGAACTACATGGGCTACTGCAATCCCGACGTGGACGCGGCGCTGCAGGACGCGCTGGGATCGTATGACCAGATGCGCCGCAAGCGGGATTACGTGCGCGTTCAGGAAGACTTAGCGCGCGACGTGCCGTTCATCGTGCTGTTTCAGCGCACGGATCATCTGACGTACAACGATGATTTTCACGGGATCAAGCCGGGTCCGGTAATGGATTTCTGGAACGTGCAGAATATCTCGAACTAATCGCTGCCGCCACTGCGACCAGAGCGCAGCCGGTTAGCGACAAGCAGCGGAGCGCGGCCCAAACAGCATTCTGCGTCAGTAGACCGGTCGCGCGCTGCTGCGCGTTCCATGCCGCCGCGATGTCCGCGTGGCCAATGCCGGGCGGGACTGCGCGCATGGCATCGGGCCACACCGGTGCGGGATGCGCGTGCGTGAATGCGCCCGCAACGGCAATTGCCGCGAGCACCGCGCCGGGCACAATCAGCATTCGCGGATGCGTTTGTTCGCGAAGCGCGACGAGCGCCAAGCCGAGCGCGCCAACCAGCAGCAGCGTTTGCAGCACGCCGTCGGGGCGCTGCGCAAGTCCCAGCCAATCCGTTGCCGCGAACAGCCCACCGATCGCCGCGATCGGCCAGGTGCGCGAATCGGCGCGCAGCGTTAGGACGATAGCTGGAACGAATGCGACCAGAAGATCGTGTTCGTGAAAGAACGGCATCGCCAGAGGCAGGAGCGCGCACGTCGCGCAAAAGCGCGTCAGCACGTCGGTATGTTCGCGCATCAATAGCGCCCAGCAGCAGACCGCTGCGAGCGTGATGACGGTGCCGATTGCGGACGCGAGTTGCACGGGAGCGCCGAATCCGTACGCGATCGACGCCGGCGTAATTTGAATCGCGGAAAAGCGCTCGGCCGACGCGTGCTGCTGCAGGACGGCAAGATAGTGTTCTATCCCGCCGACGCCGCCGGCGGCAATGCATGCCGCGCCGAACGCCAAAGCCGCGACCGGGAAGCCGAAAGCGCGCCGCGAGACCAGCTGCGACGCGAGCGTGAGCGCGATGTTGGGCTGCATCCACGCCAGGAAGGATGCGGGCGCCCACGCCAGCGAGAGAAGCGCGCACGCAAATGCGGGCAGGGCGATTTGCCCGAGTGCGAGTGCGCTGGTCAGCGGGCCGAATCCCAGCGCTGCGACGGAAATTGCGAGGATCGAACCCGCGGTCACACGGTGACCCGCCATGCGCAAGGTGAGGAACGCGACAACGGCGAGCGCGGCAACCAGCAGCACGCGCCAGACGACATTTGCGGCGGCGAACGGCAGGTGCGCTACGATTGCAAAAACCGGAAGCAGCACCGGAGGCCCGACGAACGGCAGTGCCTCGTACCGCTGCGCGTTCACGCCGGGCACCGATTGTTCCGCATACCAAATCGCTTGCGAATACGGATCGCCGCCGTGGCTCCATACGGAACCTGCGGCATAATAGGCTTCGAAGTCGCGCATGGGCGGCCCGGGCGTTGCATGCGGGCGCGCGAAGAACACGGCGACGAGCACCGCAAGCGCGGCCAGCGCGAGCAGCCAGGTTCGCATCATGCGCCGTCTTTGGCGAGGTCGGCGTAGATCGTCAGCCGCTCGACGACGCCTTTCGCGGCCATGGCATACGCAACACCGCCCGGAAAGCGCGCTTCAAACGCGCTGTCGTACACCACTTTTCCGGGGCCGCCGACCGCGGGCGTGAACGGCTGCGCGATCGCGTTCGATAGCATGCCGACGTGCACGCCGCCCGGTTCCAAACGAAATCCGCCGAAGTCGCGTCCTTCGAGATTTGGCGCGTGCGGGCCGCGCGGAACGTACAGTTCGACTGCAACCAGAACGCCGTCTTTATAGAAGGCGCTCAATAAACAGCGTTCCTTTGCCTCCTTCGACGCGTATGTGTGCCAGCCGCGCGCCGGATAACTGAACGCGATTCCCAGTTCCCGTTCTACCTCGACGCGCTTGGTTTTACCGACCGCGAACGCCAAGCGCTCGCTGTGCAGCACGACGGGCCGGTCGATCGGCGCCGGCGGTGTGTTCGGGCTATGGCGCACGCGTTCGTGCATCTGCGCGAGAATTTCGACGGCGCGCAGCATCGCGAAATTCGGCGGCGGTTTGCGCTCGTCGTTGTCGCTCATTGACGCGGAACCGCCACGTGCGTAATCGACATCAGATAGAACAGCGCGAACATCGTGAGCAGATACCACGATCCTACGCGCAGTTTCCCGGCGCGCGTCATCGAACCGAAACGCGGATCGACGTAGCCGCGCAGCGCCGCGATCACACTCGGCAGCGCCATGAGGCCGAAGAGGACGACGAAGAAAAGCGGCACGTGCAGCGCGAGCGACGCTCCTACGAACACGATAAAACCCGCAATCCACAATGCGGGTGAGAGCGCTCCCGCTATGCGCCCGCCGTCGAACGGCATCGCCGGAATCATGTTGAAGAGATTGACCATAGCGCCCACGTACGCGGCCATGTACCAAAATAAATCGTGCGTCTGATATCCGAACGCATAGCATACGGCCGACACGCCCAGCCCGGTGAGCGGGCCGGCCAGCGCGATATACGCGTCGTGCTCCAGGTTTTGCGGTACGCCGCCCATCGTATAGGCGCCGAAGAACGGAATGAACATCGGCAGTCGCGCGGGCAACCCGTAATTGCGAATCGTGACATAGTGCCCCATCTCGTGCGCCAGCAGCATCAACACGAAGACGAGCGCGAACTTCCAACCCCAAAACAACGCGTAGAAAAATATCGAGATGAAGAACGAGCCGCCGAACGAGAGCGCCTTGAGCAGCACGACGGCCCACTTCAAATTCAGCAGAAGGAAGAACAGCGCTTTGAATTTGGCCAGCAGCACCCCAATGCTGAGCGCCGCCGCGCCAAGTCCCTTTGCGGTGTTGTTTTTATGCTGCTGCGCGTGCTGATCGGCAGGCGAATATTCGCCTTCCTGCACGTCGTAACGCTTGTCGTCCGGACGTTCCGCCCAGTTGCGGTTGGGGTCTTGCACCCCGCGTGTTTCCCGGTGGTGCGCCTCAAGGCATGCCTAGCCGAGTGAGCGAACGGGCCGGGCGTGAAACGCATCGTCATCCTCGGCGGCGGATTCGCCGCCATCGCCACAGCGCATCGGCTGGAGAAGCGGTTGGGCGTCGACGAAGCGGAACTCGTCCTCATCAGCCGTGAGAACTTCTCGCTGTTCACGCCAATGCTGCCCGAAGTCAGTTCCGGCGCGCTCGACGTACGGCACATCGTGACTCCAATCCGCTCGCAGTTGCGCCGCACGCGGTTTATTCTCGCGGACGTTACGGGCCTGGACGTAAACGCGCGGGAAATCACGTACACGCACACGCTCACCGGCGTTTCCGAGACGCTCTCATACGATCACGTCGTAATCGCGATCGGTTCGGCAACGTCCACGTTCAATCTGCCGGGCGTGGCCGAGCGCGTGTTCGCGCTCAAAACGCTCGAAGACGCGGGTATTTTGCGCAATCGTTTCATCTGGCTGCTCGAACTGGCGGACACGACCGCAGATGATGCCGAGCGCAAACGATTGCTTACGCTCGTCGTTGTGGGCGGCGGATTCACCGGCGTCGAGGCTGCCGGCGAGATGGTCGAACTGTTTCGCAGCGTCGGTCGTTTCTATCCGCACGTAAGAAAGGACGACGTGCGTATCGTGCTCGTCGAAGGCGGCAAGACACTGCTTCCGGGGTTGCCCGCGCGCATGGGCGCGTATTCGGAGCGCGATCTCGTGCGCCGCGGCGTTCGTGTGATTACCGGCGATGGGGTCAAGTCCGCGGACGACGAGGGGCTCACGCTCGCGAGCGGCGAGCGCATCGAAACGCGTACGATTATTTGGAGTGCGGGAGTGCGGCCTCGTCCGCTCGAGATTACCGGCGACTTGCCGCGCGGCAAACACGGCACGATTGCCACCGGGCAAGACATGCGCGTGCCGGGGTGCGAGGCGGTGTGGGCGCTCGGCGATTGCGCCGCAATTCCCGATGGCGCGGGCGGTTTTTATCCGCCGACGGCGCAGCATGCCATTCGCGAAGGGCCGGTGCTCGCGGACAACATCGTCGCCGTGTTGCGCGGCAAAGCCACCAAGCCGTTCCGCTATAGTACGCTTGGCATGATGGCCTCGCTGGGCGCTCGCAAAGCCGTCGCGCAGTTGCCGGGAAATCGCGTACTCACCGGCTTTCCGGCGTGGTTTCTCTGGCGTTCGTATTATCTCTCGCGTCTGCCGGGCTTGGAGCGTAAGTTGCGGGTCGCGTTCGATTGGACGCTTGAACTGGTCTTTCCGCGGGATATTTCGGAATTGCGGGTGTATACACGCCGCGCGCAATCGAGTGCGGCAATCGATGCGGGCCTGGTCCCGCGTGACGAGGTAATGTTAAAATAAATCATGGAATTCCGGGAGCCGATCGAACGCCTCATCCGCGATCCGCGCGAGTTTACCAAGCATTTGAGTTTCCCGGATCCGGCGCAAATCCGGATCTATGACGAAACGCTTCGCGACGGCGAGCAGATGCCGGGCATATGCTTTACGCCGGAGCAGAAGTATGAGATCGCCAAGCGCCTCGCGGACATCGGCGTACACATCATGAGCGTCGGCTTTCCGGCCGCAAGCCCAGGCGACTGCAAGACGCTTCAACTGGTCATGGACGGCAAGCGGCGCGGCGAAATCGGCGAGGTCGAGATCGTCGTGATGTGCCGCTGCAATCCCAAGGACATCGACGTCACGATCCGCACGCTGCAAGAGATCGACGTCGATCCGTCCGAGGTGACGTTTTTCATTTTTACGAGCGGAAGCGATCTGCACTTGAAGTACAAGATCGGCAAGACCCTGCTCAAACTCGAAGGGCGCGACGAGAGCGAATGGCTCGATCTGCCGCTGGAGTTCTACCGTAACGCCAACGTCAAGATGCAGGTCGACGCGATCGCGTACGCGCGCAGCAAAGGCGTCACGCGTATCGAGTTCGGCGCCGAAGACGGCAGCCGCGGCGACGTCGACTACTTTATCGAGTATTTCAAAGCCGGCCTGGCGGCAGGCGGTACGCGTCCCGCGTGGCCGGACACCGTCGGTACGATGACGCCCGAAGCCGCGCGCTGGTACTGCACGCGCATCGTGAACGCCATGCCAAAAGGGCTGCCGCTCGTGTGCCATCTGCACAACGACTACGGCCTGGGAACGATCAACGCGATCACTGCCGTTTCATGCGGATTCAAAGTCGTTTCGGTCACGGCAAACGGATATGGAGAACGCGCCGGTAACGTGAAGTTGCACGAGTTCGTTACTGCGCTGAACGTGCTGTACGGCGTGGAGATTCCCGGCTTCAAGTACCACAAACTGCGTGAGCTCACGCGCTTCATGGAGCGCGTGAGCGGCGTGCCCATGCAACAGCACGAGCCGATTGTCGGAACGAAGGTATTCGCGCACGAGTCGGGCATTCACACGCACGCCATGCTCATCGACCATCGCATGTACGAAGCCGTCCCCGCGCAACTCGTCGGCGGCGAAACGTCGTGGGTGTTCGGCAAACACTCCGGTGTTGCGCTCGTGGAAGATACGCTGCGCAAACATGCGGACCAGCTTGCCGCAAGCGGCGTGGAACTAACGCCGCAACTCGCGCATCGGGTCACCGAAGAGGTCAAACGCATACGCGAGGAACGCGCCGCGGGCAGCAAGAGCGAAGAAGCGATCGAGGCATACGAACGCGCCATGCGCGGCCTGTCGATCGGCGAAGAAGAATTGACGGAAATAGCAATTGCGCTCGGGCACCCCGCCGCGGTCGCGGGTTAACGCGTCTTGAGACCTGCTCGCACCATCCTGGCGGTGCTGCTGGGATATCTCTCGCTGCTCGCGGTCGAGTTGCTCGGCGCGCTCGTGTTCCGCGGCGTCATCGGCGGCGAATTCGTTACGTTCGTTTCCGGCGTTATTGCCGGCCTCATCACGGCGCGCATTGCGAATTCGCGGCCGCTGCTGCACGCCGCCGTTCTCGGCATCGTAATAATTTGCATCACGATGTTCGCTGCAGCGTTTTCGAAGCGTCCGCCTCTACCCGGTATTCCGCCGTGGTATCCGTACGCCGCTGCACTGCTCGCGGGAGCCGGCACGTTCGTCGGCGGCGCGCTCGTCACGCGCGAAAAACGCCCTTCTTGAGTGCGGCGCTCATCGCGTTGAGCCTCGCCTTTGCGTGGAGCATGGGCGCGCATTATACGGGTGCGGTGATGGGCATGCCGGTTGCGGCGCGCGCAATCTCCGAGCGGTGGGCGCTCGTCCTCATTGCCGTTTTTTGCACCATTGGCGCGACGTTTGCGAGCGAGCCGGTGCAGCGAACGGTCGGTTTGCATATCGTCGACGCGGCGCGTGTGACGCTGCCGATGGCGCTGGTGATGGTTATCGGCGCCTTCGTGCTCACGACGATCTACACGTATTACAAAATTCCGACGTCCACCATTCAAATTCTCGTCTTTTGCGTAGCAGGTACGGCAGTTGCGGCGGGTATTCCGATCACGTGGGCGACGATTGGCAAGTTGGCCGTCACGTGGGTGCTCGCGCCGATCGCGACGCTGCTGCTGGGCTATGCCGGCACGAAAATGCTGCAACAGCGTTCAAGCCCGCAGTGGGCGCTTGTGGCGGTAGGCGTTTGCGCATCGTTTGTGCTCGGAGCGAACGACGTGGCGAATGCAGTCGGCGTCTGGGACATGGTACACGTCGGCAATATGATGCTTGCCGGATTTGCGGGCGGTGCAGCCATGGCAATCGGCGCGCTCACGTGGGGACGGCGCATCTTGCAGCGTGTGGCGTTTGAGGTCGTGGACGTCGATCGCCCTACGGCAACAGCGGCGCAAGGCGTCCAGGCGATTGTGGTAATCGCCGCAGTTACGCAAGGCTTCTTCACGTCGATCAATCAGGCGCTCATCGGATCGATGTCCGGAGCGGCGCTTGCGAACCGCCGCGCAATCAACCGGCATAATCTCTTCGGCATTTTGAAAGGCTGGCTCATCAGCCCGATCTCCGGCTTCGCGTTTTGCTTTGTCGCGTACCGGATCGCGATCGTGATGGGCGCAGGTTAAGGTGGCATGGGTTTTCGGCGTATTCGGGTAAAGCACGCTGAGGTCGATATTTCCGCTATGGATTTCGGTGGTGAGGGTCCGCCGTTGCTTATGCTTCACGGCTTATGCGGCGCAGCACAGGAGTGGGCCGAAACCGCACAATGCTTGCAAGAGTCTCATCATGTGATCGCAATGGATCAACGTGGGCACGGGCAAAGCAGCAAGGATCATAGCGATGTTTCGCTTCAAACTTTGGCTTGCGATGCCGCCATGGTCATCGAGGAACTGCGCGAAGGCCCCGCCGTTGTACTGGGTCAGTCGATGGGAGGCGTCATTGGGATGCTCCTGGCAGAACGATGGCCGCACTTGATGCGTGCGCTGATCATCGTTGAGGCAACGGCACAGTCGACCATGCCCGGATCAGCACAAC
>JBKPMZ010000341.1:0-5302 GCA_046732415.1 Vulcanimicrobiota bacterium | reverse complement strand
GTATCAGGCAGTATCGGATAGTCCTCTCTATTGCGGCGGGCTGTGCAATTGCACTTTGGCTCATGGCCGCGGCCCACCGTTGGTACGTTCTCCCGCTCGTCGTGGTCGAAACGATCGCGGCATATTCTGCGGTGCAAACGCACAACGCTCGCGACCGTATTGGCATCGCGCTGGTGGCACTTCTCGCGTGGGTTTTGACGGTTGGTTACCCATACACGGCGCTGTCGAACTTCTTATTTAATGCCACGCCGTCAGAAGGGCTCGGCTTGGTAGGCTTTGCCGGTGCGTTCTTGCTGGTCAATGCGGCCGTCGTTCTGCCGTTGCTGAACGTAACGCGCCGTCCGTCCATGATGGTGGGGCTGATGGCCGCGCTCATCATCTTTCTGTTGCTCGGCTTGCGCGTCGACGGCACACAGTCGACGTGGATCCCATATCACCAGAGCTATTTCATCGGGCCCGCAGCGCTTGTACGCGCCGGCCACTGGCTACTTTGGGACGTGCCTTCCCAGTACGGTTTCGGCTCGGTTCTCGCCATAGCGTCGTTCTTCGGCAAGACCACGTACGATAAGTTCTTTTTTTTGACGGACGTGATTGTTGCAACTGAAGCAGGAATCGTTTTCTTGCTGACGTGGTGGAGCCGGCGCGACGTACTTGGCTTTGTATTTGCGCTAATTTTGAGCGCTTCGGTGTTCTACTCGTCGCAAGGGCAGTACCACTATTTCGGAGCGACGCTCTACCCACAGCAAGGGTTTCGCGTGCTATGGCCGATAGCGTGCATGTTTTTCAGCTATGCGGCGTACCGTTGGCGTGAAAATCCGGGTAGGCAGCGCGCAATGGTTTTTCTAGGGTATGCATCGTGGTTAGCCGGATGCCTATGGTCTGCAGAAGTAGGCGTTTGGAGCACTCTGCCTTGGGGAGGCTGGGCATTGGCTGTCATCCTGATCGCAGCCATTAAGCGGGGAGCGCGCGGCGCCATCGATGCCGGAGTTCGGGTCCTTGTGCCCTTTGTGGTGCTGCTCGCTGCAACGGCATCAGCGATCGTTTTCGTATATTCCGTGCGCCTGCATCACTCACCGGACCTGCGTTCGCTCCTCGAGTTTGTCGCAATCTATGGCGGTGCGTCGCGAGCAAACGTGCCGTTCAATCCGCTGGGGGGGATGTGGCTGCTCTTGCTGTCGCTTGCCGCCACCGGAAGCGCGCTCGTCTACATCGCCCGCCGTAAAGGTGTAGACACTTTGTCAGCAACGCTTCCATCCTGGTTAGGGTTGTGGGGCGTCTGTCTGTACTTCGTGGGCGAGACATATGAGAATCACGTCGCGAGTATCGTGCCAGTGCTCGCCACAGCCGCGATGGTTACGTGGTGTGCGAGCGGCAAGGAGCGCAATGCCGAATGGCTCAGTATACGCCTTGCGTTCATTCCGATTTTCGTTCTAGTTATTGCGTACAACGTCGGCACGCTCTCGTATCTTCAGGCGGCGCAGTTTGCATCGCCCGTTAGTTTGAGCGCTTTTTCGCAAACGTTGCCGCCTATCGATGGCGAGCTTGCGGCGATTGAGCGAAAAGCGAACATCAGCCCGAGCGATAGAGTGGTCTATCCGGATTCGCCTAACTGGGCCAAACTGTCTACCGGTGAGGTTTTAATGCTCGATCGTGACGCCGACGGACGTGTCTTCGAACGATTCTCCTGGTTGCCGTTATCGCCGGCCGGCATGGACAATACGATGTTGACGCTACCGTTGGAGCGACAAGGAGAATACTTGCGGCGCGCGCTGGACGTGGGGCCGGGTTCCGGCTGGCTTATCACTTACCTTCGGGACGCGGACTGTCGCCAGATTAGTGCAGCTTTGCATGCGACCAAGACCTTCAGGACGGCCCATTACAGTGCCGCCTATTGTGAGCGCGGCCCCGATGCTACGAATGCCCAAAGGATTCAACGGCGGAATGCCGGCTCGAACACCGGCGAACTGTGGACAAGCGAATCACTCGAGAGCAGCCACTGATTTAACGTGACTGAATCGCGACGTACTGGACAACGTGTAGATCCAGCGGATCGTCGGGCGGAAACGCGTCGTCACGTTGCTGCTCTAGTTCATGAGGCTATCAGCCACTCGGCGGCGGCCTGCTCCTTGCGAATTCGGCGAGCCAATCCATGCAGCCCGTCATGCTGCTCGTGCCGTGGGCGGCATAGCCGCGCTGCCGACCGGCGCACGGCGCGGTCTACGGCAAAGAGCGGTATAAGCCCGGCGCTAATGATCCGCCACAGCCGCGATATCGTTAAAATTGGCGAGGATGTCCGCTCAAGAGGATAGGTTAGCCGGGATAGGAAGTGTCGTTACCGTTGAGCAGCGCTTCCGCGTCCCGTAAAAATCTAACAACCGCCGGGGAATTTTTGCGCCACGGCGGCCTGATATTTTTCGCAACGCTCCTCGTGAATGTTGCTACGTTTGCATTTCACTTCGCGTACAGCCGCGCATTGGGCGTTCAGGGATATGGTGCACTGTATTCCATCATCAACGTCGCCTCGTTTGCGACGGTAATAGCCGGCATTCTGGCGTTCGTCGTTACGAAGCTTGTCGCAGACGCCATCGCGGCTGATCGTTCCGTTGGTCGCGTGTCGCGTGATGCGATCGTCGTCAGTTGCCTTTTCGGGCTTGCTGTGACGTTGGCAACGAGTGCACTTGCAGTACCAATAGCGCATTTTCTCCACGTAAGCGGTCTCGCGGTAATCATGCTCTCGGTTTTTGCCGGTAGCCAGATGTCTCTCGCGGCAGCTCGAGGCGTCGCGCAGGGCACGCAGATGTTCGGTGCGCTCGCGATATCGCTAACTACCGAAGCACTTGTACGAACTGGCTTGGCGATCGGTTTTATCCACGCCGTGGCGCCAGTTGACTTGGCCGTCGGCGCTTATTCGGTCGGATCGCTCATCTCGCTGGCATACACGTTAGGAGCGATTGGCGCGCGCTTCGGTTTTTCCGGCGTGCGTCGGGCGTACGATCTCAAACAATTGCTTGGGATAGGCGGCGGAATTGCAGCGTCATCAATCGCTATCGCTATCTTGAGTACAGTGGACGTCGTGTTAGTCCGGCATTACTTCACCAACGAACAAAGCGGGCTCTATGGTGCGGTCGCGTTGGTCGGTAAGACGCTATTTTTTGCGGTGAGTTTTTTACCAATGGTACTGTTACCGAAGGCAAGCGCCGCTGCCGCTAGGGGAACTTCAAAGCAGCTGCTCGTGGCTGCTGGGGCGGTAGTGTTGAGCGTATCCGGCGGGGCATTGGTGATTTTTTATATCGCGCCCGTCGGAATGCTAAACCTTGTGGCTGGCCACGGATACGCATCCGCAGCGGTTTACCTCTTTCCGTATGGCGTCGGTATGGCGGCCTTGGGCGCTGCTAATGGCTTTGCTGCGTATCGTATGGGACTAAATGATTTCTCTTACGTGCGGTATGCAGTGACCCTTTGCTTGTTGGAGTGTGTTGCGATCGTTGCCATACACCAATACCTTGGTCAAGTGATCGCAATTGTTGTAATCGCAAGCCTTGCATTGTTGATTGCCGTCTTGATGGGATTGCGAAACGCTACGCAGCAACCGCCGCCGCGCCTGCAAGATGTTATCGTTCTTCAGGAAGAGTTAGAGGTTCATTAGGACCAAGCGATCTCCGACCCTAACCGCTTTGGCATGCCAACTCAAAGGCTGTGCCGCCGCGGCGCCTCCAGCGGCATCGTCATACTGATCTACGCGCGGTTCGATGCATGCGTCTGCCACAATGCATTTAATACCTTTCCAAGTAAGGCCCGAGTACGGTGTACACGTCCTCGATCCGATCTATGACGAAGGTTGGCTCCGGATCCTGGCTCGACCGAACGTCGTTTCTTACCCTTAGCCACACTGCGTAAAGCCCCGCTCGCAGCGCCCCGACTACGTCCTTATCGTAGCGGTCGCCTACCATGGCTGCCTTTTCAGGCGCTGTGCCGAGCTTGTCGCACGCATGCAAGAAAATCGCTGGATCTGGCTTTGATATCCCTACCTCGTCGGAAAGAAATATCTCGTCAAAATACGTTCGCATCTGTAAAATTTCGAGTTTCTCGAGATGCGTCGTACGCAGACCATTCGTTACCAGTCCTAGCCGCACGCCACACTGCCGCAGCAACGCAAGTGTGTCGGCGGCTTCCGGAAAAATGCGATAATGCTTTTTCCGGCACTCCTCGAAATGTAGCGCCGCTCTATTGGCAAGTGCCGCATCGTCGATCCCAAACTCGCTCAACGCGGCTTGCCACATTCGCGCGCGCACATTTTCACCTGGCCGCAGCCCGGCCGGGTCATGGTGTTGCCAAAATGAAAAGAGCACTCTGATGAACGTGTCGGACAGCTCTGCGGCGTCGATCGATCTGCCGGTGCAAAGCATTTCGGCTGACTCCTGCGCCGCTTCGACGACCGTTAACGTGTCGTCATGAAGGGTGTCGTCAAGGTCGAACAATACGGTGTTTATGCGCCCTGGCAAGTCCGCCACCTCGCTGCGAAGGCTCGAAGTGCTGAAGTAAGTACTATTGCGCACGTTGCAATCACGGCTAGAAGCTCGAGTCCTAATTGAATCGCGGCTAGTCGCTCGATAACAATGACATGCGTTGCCGCTCCTCTTGGCAGAATCCAGCCGTTAAACACGCTGTTGAGCTTCACGTGCCTCAATTTCACTGTGCCCCCGTATGCCGCCCAGTACGAATCGTAAGTTTCCGCGAAGCGAATCGTGCGCACCGTCTGCGACGCCGGCAGATTCAGCGTGAAAAGCCATGGAGTAACCGGCTGATCAAAAGTGTCTTGCCATATCGTCTTTTTCGCAGGCGAAGACACTTCCGGCTTTGGGCTAATGAGCGATATCATGCAAATTCCCGAGCATCTGAGGACGGTGGTATTTCGGGGCAACGGCAACCATCGAAGCTTCAGCACGTCCTGCGCTATTCGAACGCCGCGTCCGGTGTACAACGTGCCTTTGACCCATGCGAGCACTGATGAACCACGCGGCACGATTAGAGGGGCGGCGCCGCTCGTTACCGCGCCTCCGCTTGCCGTGGACCAGGCAGGATTTGTCAACTCCGCCAGACGCGAGTCGATCCAGTGTTTACGCACATTAAAATCCCGTGATGCCAAGCGGCGAACTTCAAAGGATCCGTCCGGCGAGAATGCTGCATTCGAGCGGAGATCTTGGGGATCGTTAGTAGTGCTCGGGAGACCGTACGTGGTGGCAAAAAGTGTGGGCGCGTTCAACCTTGTGTTGCTTAGGGGTGATGGCCGGTCGTCTAGGAA
>JBKPMZ010000340.1:0-2655 GCA_046732415.1 Vulcanimicrobiota bacterium | reverse complement strand
ACGACATCGGATCGCCGCGGTTTCTTTGTTGTACTCGGACTGCCCCCGGGATACTACACCATCAGCGCGGAGGGAAATGGCTTCGCTCCCAAGTCGATAACGCGATGCGTGAGCGCCGGCTTCGTCGAAAGCGTCCGGTTCGATCTGGATTCAGTGTTGAGAGACCCCGCGTATATTCGGTGGAGGCCGCTTCCGCTCGACCCCGGTAAAACGTCGGACGTATACAACTTAGTGGGAGATCAGCAGCGGCCGTGTTGAGGCCCCGACGCGCGTACAACGAAAAAAGCCGCCCTTGTGGGCGGCTTCTTTCTGCAATTGTGCGCTCACAGTTCGTCGATGTTCCAAGCGCCTTTCGAGGAATCCCAAAAAATCTCGTAACGATGGCCGGCGTCGATGTCATAGGTGAATGACTTCGTCTCGCCGTCCTCCATGTTCGTCGATTTCGTAATCGTGTATTCCGTACAGCCGTTTTTCGCCCAATAGTACTTGCCGCTGTTCGGATCGAGCTCGTGCTTCCAACGATGACTCGAGCCCTCGCACGCGTACGTGAAGTGCAAAACTTTGTTGCTCGAATTATGCAGATAGAACGCATTACTCGGCACAGCCAGTGCGTTCGCCGCCGTTACGGAGAAAGAGGCAATCAGCGCAATCATAAGAGAGCGCAACCAAATTTTTCGCATGGGAATCCTTTCCAATTGAAGTTCTGTTCCGCTTCGGGCGATTAGCAAGCGTTCCCCCGCAGCCCTGTGGTACACACCGCCTAAGACACGCAAAATAAACAAAGACCGCCCCTTTCGGGGCGGTCTTTGCCGTTTTTTTGCTACGCTAGCTTCTATTAGCGATAGGACGGCTTCGATTGGAAGCAGTCGCGGCAGTACACCGGCTTGTCGCCGCGCGGTTGGAACGGCACCTCGGCAACGCCGCCGCACTGGCTGCACGTGGCCTGGTACATTTCGCGGCGCTGGCCGCCGCCGCCCATACCGGAAGCACCGCCGCCGCTGTTGCGCATTTGCTTGCGCGCCTGACGGCAATCGGGGCAACGGTTCGGCTTATTCTGAAAACCTTTGCTGGCGTAGAACTGCTGTTCGCCGGCCGTGAACGCGAATTGGCGTCCACAGTCCACGCAGTTCAACATTTCATCAACGTACACTAAACGAGACTCCTTGTTACGTGGTTGTTTGGGCCTGAGTTCGACTCGCCTAGGTACCTTTGAGACTGGACACTGCGACGGACTTCGAAACCAGATTTACCCGGCAATCCTACCACGCGGTTATGGGAAAAGCAACTTAGGTAGTTCGCTTTACAAAGGTTAACGAGTTGAAAAGTTCCTGAAAGAAATACAAGGGACCGACGAGCAGATACACGAGATTCTCCAGAAACTTTGGCTTGTTTCCCTCAAAGCGATGCCCGACGAGTTGGAACACCCATCCGAGAATGAATGATGCAACCGAAAGTTCCCACGACAGACGGATCGCAATCCCATACAGGATGGCGAATGCAACCGCGCTGATGAGGGCGCCGCGAACGTCGAGCGCGACGTAATACAGTAGGACTGCGATGGCGGCCACGACCGCCAAGTCGACAGGACCGATGCGTAGCAACGGACAGGCGTGCAAAAGCCCGAGAAGCCCTAACACGATGAGCGGGATGCCGACGGCGTGGGCACGGCGATTCCGGACGTCTTGGTGATATCCGGCATAGTCGGCGTAGAGCTGTTCCTTGGTCATTTAATACTGGGTCCCAAATCGTGTGCCAGGGTATGCTTCGTTTCCGACAAAAGTCCCTGCCGGAGTTGTAACGAGCATGACGACGATGATTGACGTTCCCGAGAAACTCACGAGCGAAGTGGTCGCGCTGCGGCGCGACTTTCACATGCATCCCGAACTCGGCTTCGAAGAACACCGTACCAGCGGTATTGTAGCTGACCGCCTGCGCCGTCTGGGCTTCGAGGTGCACACGGGTATCGCGGGCACGGGTGTCGTCGGCGTGATGCGCGGCGCGCGGCCCGGCCGCACGATTATGCTGCGCGCGGACATGGACGCGCTGCCGATTCTCGAGGAAAACGGCCACCCGTATCGCTCCACGGTCGACGGCAAGATGCACGCGTGCGGACACGACGGCCACGTCGCCATTCTGCTCGGCGCCGCGGAGTTGATCGCCGAGGGCAAAGACCGGTTGCCGGGCACCATCTGCTTGCTCTTTCAGCCGGCCGAAGAGGGACACGGCGGCGCGCGCGTGATGGTGGAGGAAGGCGTGCTGGATCGCTTCTCCATCGAACGCGCGTATGGGCTGCACCTCAATACGAAGCTCCCCGTAGGAACGCTGGGATTCCGCGAGGGGCCGTTTTACGCATCGAGCGATTCCATCGAGATCGACGTGCTCGGTAAAGGCGGCCACGGTTCGGCGCCGCACGACGCCGTCGATCCGATTTACACGGCGGCAAACTTCATTACGTCCGTGCAGCAAGTCGTTTCGCGCCACGTCGATCCCGTCGAGCCGGCGGTGGTGACCATCGGTTCGATTCACGGCGGTACGATTCACAATGTGATTCCGCGCACGGTGCGCATGCTCGGAACCGTACGCGCGTTCAACGACGAGGTACGCAACGCGATGCCCGAACGCATCGAGCGCGTTTTGAAATCGTGCTGCGATGCG
>JBKPMZ010000339.1:0-4368 GCA_046732415.1 Vulcanimicrobiota bacterium | reverse complement strand
CGGCGCTTCCATCTTCACTTCGTCCCATTCCAGCGCGACGGCAAAGTGTGTCGGGTTCGTCACGACGACGGTCGCCTTCGGAACCGCGGCCATCATGCGGCGCCGCGCAAACTCGCGCTGGCGGCGTTTGAGCGCGCCTTTGGCTTCGGGATTGCCTTCGGACTGGCGGTATTCGCCCTTGACCTCTTGCTTGCTCATCTTGAGATTTTCTTCGAACTGCCACTTCTCGGACGCGAAATCCAGCAAGCCGACGATGAGCAGCAGCATGCCGAACTTCCAGCCGATCGAGAATATTAAGTTGCCGACGAACCCCATGATGTTCTGCGGCGAGAGTTCACCCAGCATCAGCAGCGTGCCGGTGTTCCCGGCGACGCTCGTATAAATGATGACGAGCACCGCGCCGAGTTTGAGCAGCTGCTTGGCCAAGTTCACGAACACCGTCTTGGAAAACAGCCGTTGAAAACCGCTCAGCGGATTGATCTTGCTGAAACTGGGCGCGATCGGCGTAAACGATACCACGGCGCCGGTCTGCAGCAGGTTCACGCCGATAGCCGCGACCGCCGCCGCCGCGAACAGCACGCCGATGAGCAGCGCCATGCTGCCCAAACCGCGCGCGAACAGCATCCACACCGAGTTCACGGTGAAGTCCTGATGCTCGTGAATGCGCCAGAGAATTTCTTGCACCGTTCGCCCAAGCGAACCGAGCGCAAGCGGCATGAGGGCGTGCAGCACAAAAACGCCGGCAAGAAAGACCGCTGCACCGGCGAGGTCGGAACTCTTGGCGACCTGGCCACGGCCTCGCGCCTCCTCGCGGCGCTTTGGAGTGGCCTTCTCAGTTTGCTCGGGTCTTGCCATATGCCACGCTTGTTAAGCGTCTAGACCTATCATCGGCTCAGGGGCGCGCCCGCAACAGTTCGAGCGCAGAGGTTTTACGGGAAGGCGACGAATACGCCGGGGGTCTAGCCCCCCTCCGGGCATCAGCTCATCACAGGAGACTACATGCGTCGTTCTGCGGGCCTGGCGGCCTCGTTATTTCTCACAGCTCTGGCGCTCGCCGGCTGCGGCCATGGCGCCGTCATCGGCAGCGGACCCGGGCCGACCCCGACGCCCATCACGCCACAGGTCGTCAACGAGTTCAGCGTCCCCACCGCGAACGCCCAGCCGTTGGGCCTGGTGGAAGGCCGCGACGCCTTCATCTATTTCACCGAGCAGAACGCAGGCAACATCGGCCAACTCTCCTCGGGCGGCGCCATGAAAGAATTCGGCATCGCGAGCAGCGGCGGCACGACGGGCAACGTGGGCATTGGCATTACCAGCGGGCCGGACGGCAACCTGTGGTTCACCGAACGCGGCCCGGCGCCCGGCATCGCCAAGATGGAGATCGTCGGCAACGCGGTGACGGAGTATCCCATCGCGGGCAGTTCGCCGTACGGCATCGTGAGCGGCCCGGTGCAAAACACGATGGTCTTCACCGACCCCGGCAACAACGCGGTCGGCCAGATCACCACCTCAGGAACCGTTACCGAGGCAGCGCTTCCCACCGCAAACGCGAATCCGATGAGCATTACGGTGCTCACGAACGACGTGAATCACGCGTACTTCACCGAGCACGACTCCTCGAAGATCGGCATCTACAACGTGAATACGAACACCGTGACCGAGGTGCCGACGCTCACGCCGAACGCCGGTCCCACCACCATCGTTCAAGGCGCTGACGGCGCGCTTTGGTTCACGGAAAACAACGTCGCGAAGGTTGGACGCATGACGACCAGCGGCGCGATGACGGAATACCCGCTCTCACCGGCCACGAGCGCAAACGCACTCGTGCTCGCCCAGGACAATAATCTGTACTTCGCAGATCCGTTGCAGAACAAATTCGGCAGCATCAACGGACAGACCGCGGGCGGCGTGACCGAGTACAACATCACCTCGCCGAACGCGCAGCCCAGCCAAATGGCGCTTGGCCAGAGCGGGCTCATCTACATGACGGAAACGAACGCGAACAAGATCGCGCAAATCATTTACTAGCGCGTAAACGCGGTTCGACCAGAACGCCGGCGCCGTCTTCATAGAGGACGGCGCCGCAGTTTTTTGCCTGCGCGAACGCGCGCTGCACGTTCGCGTCGACCGGTTCCGCGTTCGAACCGACCAATAAAATGGCGCGCTCGCTGGCCGCGAGCGCGCACGCGCCGTCCATTGTTTCAACCGCGACGACCCGTGTTTGCGGCGACGACATCAACACCGCACCGCTGCGCGCGTTTGCCGCGACGATCGCGCGCGGGCGATGATCCGCTATCCACGCGAACACGCCCGTCGGTTTGCCCGACGGTTGGCGCATCCAGTCGGCGTAAAAGCCCTGCGCACGCGAGGCTGCGCACCACCACCCCGCGACGACCACCGCAAGCGCCACGGCCGCCACCGAAACGCCGCGCGTCTTGCCGGCTATTGCCCCGGCCGCAACCGCGAGAAGCGCGGCGAGCAGCGCGTAGTGCGTGTACGCGTCGTTCCAGTAGATCGCGAGGACGTTCCACGCACCCCATGCGGCAAGCGCGTAGCCCGCAACTGCGCCTACGATGCCCAGGCGTTTGGAGAGCGTCGCGGCGATGAGCGCGCCGCAGGCCAAAGCGGGCAGCGCGTACCGCCACGATGACGCGTCAAGCACGTAATTCGTCGCGCCGTTGCGATAGGATTGCGGTAAGAACACGTACACGATCAGCATCACGCCGCCCGCAAGCGCATAGCGCCGCGTCGCGGGAACGCACGCACCGCATAACAGCAACGCAACCCACACGAAACTTTGCGGCGTGACGGCGGCGATGCCGTGCAGCAGTTGCGGCAACGCCGCTGCAATGTTCGGGGCAATCGCATTTTCGGCGTACGGCGGTACGCTGAATCCGCGCGCATGGCCTTGCGCAAGCAGCACGGCGTCGCGCGCCGCCCACAACGCGAGCGGCACCAGCGCGAGCAGCAGCGACCGCAAACGCACGCCGCCGCAAAGTCCGGCGATAAGGCCGTCGATCCAGCCAAACGGTTTGAGGAGCGCGCACACGGAGGCGGACACCCACGTACCATCTGCAGCGCTCAGCACTTCGGTAACGAATGCCGCGAGCCATAAATCGTTTTGCAGCGTGCCGTTCTGAAACGCTGCGACGGGCGTACACACGAACGCGAGCGCCGCAGCCGGACGCGCCCACGCCGGCGCGCCGGATGCGCGCGCATACTCGTAGAGCCGCGCCGCAATGAGCAGCGCAGGCAGCGCGCCCGCAATCGGCAGCGACCAGCGGCCGGCTACCGCAAATACTCCCGCGGAAAACAGTTCCGATGCCTGCGGGTAGAGCCAGTACGGCGCGGACGCAGTCCAGATCGAGTGATTCTGTACGAACGCCGCCGCGTTCGGCAGATGGTAAAGGAGCGTATCGCCGTCGAGCAGCGGACGCGAGAGCGGCGGCCACAGCACCACAAGACACGCGCCGAGCGTCGCATACGCCCACGAATCCCGCGCGTGCAGTTGCGGCTTGACCCAGATGCTGCGCCACACGCACAGCGCGGCGACGCACGCCCAGAGCGCCGGAGCGTACAACACGTTTGCGGCGCCGAGCAGCGCGGGAAGCGCGATGCCAATGACCAGCGCACCGCGCAGCGAGTCCGCAATGCCGTTCGCTCGCAGCAGCGGTGCAGCGTACAGCAGCGCCGCGACGTAGACGAACGCGAGAAGACCGTCGAGCACGCCGCTCGCCGTCAGTGAACCGCCATGCCGCGCATGACCGTGTCCATGTGGTGTGCGGCGTCGGTGAAAAGATTTGGAGCGACCGCGGCGAGCAGCGGCACGCTGACCGCGAGCATCAACAGCCCAACGCCAATCTGCAGCGGAAAGCCAACCACGAACACGTTCATTTGAGGCGCCACGCGAGCCATAAGGCCGAGCGCGATGTTCACGATGAACAGAGACACCGCCGCAGGGGCGGCAATTTGAAACACCACTAGAAACGCCTGTTCCAAAAAGATGACCACGTTCCCGGCAACGCCCGGATCCAAGTTCACGTACGGAAGCGGCACCAGGTTGAACGACCCGCCGATCCCTTTGAGCATCAGCAAGTGTGAGTTGCTGATGAGAAACACGAGCGATGCGAGCGTCAGTTCCAACACGCCGATGACCGTTACTTGCTGCTGCGTCTGCGGGCTGATGATGTTCGCAACCGCAAAACCGATTTGAATGTCGATGATCTCGCCGGCGAACTGCACGCCCATGAACACGAGATAGGCGACGAATCCGACGATGAGGCCGATAACGACCTGGCTGACCACTGCGGCTACCAGCGCGCCGAGATCGCCGATCGGCGCGGTGAGCGGTAACGCACGATACAGCAC
>JBKPMZ010000338.1:0-10234 GCA_046732415.1 Vulcanimicrobiota bacterium | reverse complement strand
GCCTAAAGCAGTGTGTTTAGTCCGGGAACCACAGCTTAAAGTATCCGTTGGCAGGTTCGGCGATAACCGCCCTAAGAGTTTCGTGCCCTTTCATTACTCGTGCCTCGCGGCTAACGACGGTATGCGTGCCGTGGGCACAACCTGCAAGCTTGATTTCGGCGCGAACGCGAATCATCGGTTGAAGCAGCGGATGGTTCAAGGTAACGCGATACTTATACGATTGACCCGGCTTTAGGCAAAAAGCTTTTTCAATGTGCCAGGGATGCGCCAGGTATGTCCATGAAATGTCGACCCATGATTCGTAGCGTGTGTGATTGTACGTTTCGACATTAGCGTGATCGCCAAAGTCCTGCGCCTGTACTTTTCCGGGAAACGCGCTAAGCGCCAAAACCGCAACCAGTCCTGCGAGCACTGCGAAAGTGAGAGTGAAATGTGAGCGTGTTTGCATTTGACCTGGACCTTTTCTAGCCGTCCGCCGGATGATTCCGGCGTTCTTTGGGCGCTCGACACAGCGAGCCGCCGGTTTGGCACGCGTTAAGCCCCGCATTTGAAACAGGGCCAAAGAGACTGGGCTGCGCCGAAACGTGCGCAAATCTGCCCTGGTCAACGGAGGCGGTCGCAAAGCGGCGATTCTCTCCGTAAACGCGGCGAATAACTCGCGGAAGCGCGACCTCCGCCATCTGGAACGCGACATACCTTACCGGCCGTGGCTGACGACCTTCGCCCCGATCTTGATTAGATTCTCGCGCAGCGTGTGAAGCTGCAAACGCACCGCGTTTGCGTTGAACGAGCTGTAGATAGGCGCGTCGATTGATCGCGCTCTTTGCTCGCGGCCTGGTAGCGAAAGGTCTTGTACATACGTTGGGCGTAGTGCGCCGGCCGTCCTGCCGGTCGTTTGAGCATGCGCGCTCGGCGTCCGATACCCAATTCAGCGGCGCACCGGAATCGTCAGCGGGTTGATTATGCTACCGCCTTGAAATACCAAACATAGCGCACGTCCATAGGAGTGGAGCCTATGTCTATTTCTGCGCCTCCGGGCCAACCGTCGATCACCCAAACGCTCAGCAGTTCCTTTCGCGACGCGTGGTCGCTCACTCAAAAAAACATCGTGCCCGCGGGCATCCTACTTGTCGTGGGACTCGTCGCCGCGTGCGTGCTTCTGTTTACCGGCGCGCTGCGTGCGGTCGCATCTGCACCTGGCGGTGTCGCGCCGCTCCCGCCGGGCCCATTGGCGTTGCTGATCGCGCTCGACGTGCTGCTCGTGATCGTGAGCATGTACGCGCTGGCCGCGGCGGTGCGCACGATCCATCCGGAATTCCGATTGACCGTAGGCCGGTTCTTCGGCATGCTGGGCTTCGCGCTGCTCGTCATGTTGTTGACGATGGCGGCGGGTATCGCACTGATCATTCCGGCGTACTGGGTCGGCGTGAAACTGTTGCTCACGCCGTACACGTATGTCGTAACGGATGGAGCGCCCGGCGCACTGAGGACGACATGGAATATGACGACGGGCTATTACTGGCAAACCGTCGGCATGCTGCTGCTCGCCGGGCTCTGCATCGGCGTGCTTATGGACGTCGCGATCTTTCTCGCTGTATTCGTCGTTAGTGCGGTACCGGCGAGCATCATCGTACTTGGCCCGCTTGCGCTTGCCGTGATGGTATGGCTTATGCACGTTGCGGCGCTCGTGTACGTTCGGTGGGTGCATGGGTTGCTTCCGCGCGCGAACGTGCCGCACGGCGGTACAGTGCCGGTTCCCGCCTAGCGCACGATCAGTCAACGGGCGAAGTGCGATACCGGCGCGCCACCGACACAGACGCTGGAGCGATAGCGGCGCTATTCCGTGCGACCCGTCAAACGTGCTTGCCGTATCTCCCAGTTCTCCATACGGCAGATGAAGACGTTGAGTTCTTTTCTGCGCAGGTCTTGGTGCACGACATCGTGTGGGTCGCCGAACGGGCTGGACGAATTGCCGGCTTCTGCGCTTTTGGTAACGGTTGGCTCAATCATCTGTATGTCCATAAGGACTTCCAGCGTTCGGGTATTGGGAGCAAATTGCTCGCTATCGCGGCACGCGAAAACGATACGCTCACGCTATGGGTGTTCCAGGAAAATCTATCGGCAATACGGTTTTACGAATCGCACGGTTTTCGCCTCATCGCGACGACGGATGGTGCGGAAAACGAGGAGCGCCTGCCGGACGCGCTTTACCGGCGAGCTCCAATGGTTTCGTTGCGGCACATTGACGACGGAACGTTGGACGATCTGCTCGCGGTCGCGGTTACGGAAGCAGTACCGGACGAGGTCATCGCGCCGGTACCGGGTCCGGCCGGTTGGATCGACGCTCGTCGAGCCGCTTTTCGCGCTTATCACATCGAGCGGCGCGGTGGGGTGGCGGGACCGCTCGGAGAGGTGACGTTCGCCATTGTGCTTGGTTCGCGCGTGGTGGGCTCTGCACGGTTGAAGCATGCCGAACGCGGAACGTTGGAAACCGGCATGTGGCTCGCACGCTGCGAACGTGGTCGCGGCTTGGGATCCGAGGTACTGATGGCGCTGAAGCGCCATGCGGCCGACGAGGGAGCGGTGCGCATGATTGCGCAGACGTCTCCAAAAAACAAGGCCGCGATTCGAACGCTTCGGAATTGCGGCGCCACCATGGACGAACCGGATGCGCAGGGCCGGATTTGGGCCGAGTTTCACTTGCAACCTGTTGTAAAACGCCCGGTAGTTTAGCTTATGGCACCGTCGATCGCACTTGTCCCGTTCGCGCTGATCGTCGCTGCGTCGGTGGCGATGTCGCTGACGGTTACCCTGCGCTCGTACCGCGCGCTGCCGGCAGACGTTCCCGACCATTTCGACGGATATGGCTGGCCGGACGCATTCGGCCCGCGCCCAATGATTTTCGCGGTCATCGTTGCAGAGGCCATCGCCGTCGCCATTTGGGCGGCTCTGTTGCGCCAGTGGTTTATCGAGAACGATCCAGTGCGCTTCGTCGTGGCATCAGGCTTCGCTGCGTCGGGCTTGCTTTGGACCCTCACATGGATGCAGCAAAAAATACTTCGTGTTGCTACCGGCAAAGCCGAGCGAATGGAGAAGCCCTACGAACCGCTTCTTGTTCTACTCGCGGGAATAGTGCTCGCTGTGCTATCCGGCCTCATCATGAAGTAGGGCGGTAGGCGTTGAAGGAGCGTGCATCACGGTTTGAACTCCGCGAGCCGAATTCCGAATTGGCCGCGTCCTTCGAACGCATGCGCGATGCCGGTGAATTGGAGATTCGCCATCACTTGCTTGCGCGGCTTCGCGTGATGGGCGGCCATATTGGTTATCATACGCATCCTCTCCATCGCGGAAAGGGCGTCGCGACCTACGCATTGCGTGAAGGCTTAAAGATACTTGCACATATGGGTGTGCGCGCGGCTCTGATTACGTGCGCTGATAGCAACGCCGCGTCCGCGCGCGTTATCGAAAAGTGCGGCGGTATTCGAGTCCAGGACGCAGCCGTAGCGGGATTCGAGCGCCGGCGCCGGTATGTCGTTCCACTGCATGCAGACCATGGCGGCGCTTGATCGGCGAGCGGAAAGCCCGTGTCATTGAAGGCTTTTAGAAGCTTTCAATGGGATTGCAGGCGCCACGTAGAATAAATGGCCTAATATGATAGCTAGTATCAAGCCCGTTGACGAGATTCTCCTCGGTTCTAAAGAAGGTGTCGGCGCGCACCACCCGATCTACGGCGGTTATGCCAACGCTCGGGGACTGATTTCTTTGTTCGCGGACGGGCGTGCTTACCGCATCAATTTGAAAGCGCGAGTAGTTCAGGAGAGGCCGCTGCTCAATATCGGGGCGCAGCGGCGTTATGATGCAGCGCAGCCCGGTGAAGCGTTTGAGTTTTGCGGCGCGAACTTTCGCCGGTTAACGCATGCCGAAATCGTTGAAATTTGCACGTCGGGGTCGTTTCGCGTCGGTTTCAGGTCGGTATAACCATCGCGCACATCCCATAGCGCTCGATGGATCTCGCCCGACCTGAAACCCTACGGTGGCCGGAGTTCGAGCGCGAGGTCCACACGCTATACTGCTCGCACATGTGGACGGTCTGGGGAGTTTGACGACGAAAAAAGACGCCCGACGTTATCTATGCATCGGTCAACCGACGCAGCACGTAGCACAGATCGAACTGCAGCCAGGTTATGCTGCCTCTCACATTCTCAATCTTGCATAGGAGCTGCGGCGGGAAGAATACTGCATCACCGCTCGCTACTGAGTAGGACGTACCGCCGGACGGAAAATGTGCGAGAGCTACGGCACCTGTCGATCCCGTATTGCAAAGCACGCAGTATGCGACGTATTGCTGAAGTGGCGTGTGGCATCTCCACTCGAAACCTGCACTGCCTGAAAGAACGCGAAAGGGCAGAAGGCCAACGCGTCTGCCATCGTTGTCATGCGTAAGCGTCTTAAGGCGGCGCTCAAGGAATGCGCGCGTTGCGGCGAAAAACGCGGGGTTGTCAAGTTCAAGCGCGTATGGCTTCCCCGGCGAACGATGTCGTGGTCCATCATACTCATACCGCCCCTGTGGGTTGACCTCGTCCTCGGCGAATAAGCGCACGAGGAAAGTCTTGCGGATCCTCTTCCTCACTAGGATTGACGATTCACTGGCGCCAGACAGTGGGCCTGGGTGGAGGGTCGAGCGGCCAGCGTCACCAAAAGTAGCAAATGCGTGTCCCCTTTGAAGGTCCGGTTTCGCATATGAACGAGAGCGCCTTCGAGGCACTCCATCGCGCGTCCGAACGATTCCCGAAATACCGCGATCGCTTGCCATTCCTTCCGCGCGCGACTTCCCGGACAATACTCATGCGCACTAATGCGTTCGAGATCATCGCTACGCAATGGGCGCCGGGTTCGAAGACGCCTGTCCACGATCACGGCACATCCCAGTGTTGGGTGCTCGTCGTCGAAGGCGAGCTGCACGTGGAAAACTTTAAACGCCTCGATGATGGAGACGCCCCGACTCTGAAACTGCGCCCCGAGTTCGCGCAAGTATTATCACTCGGTGACTCGTCAAGGTTGCTCGGGCCAAGGCAATTGCATCGTGTAAGGAATACGAGCGTCGAACCGGCCTTTACAATACAGTTGTACATGCCGCCGATAAGCGCTTACACGGTGCTCGAAGATAAGACGCGATATGCGTCGCTGTGCGCGCCTGACTATCACGCGACACTCGATCTTCAGAGTGTGGTCTAGTGAACGTCGCTCCCGACGAGCAAGAGCGCCGCGCCAAGCACGTTCCTCTTTTTCGACCCGAGGCCGTAGAGTACTCGCGCATGCAGTGGCTTGGCGAATTTCACCTCAGCACACCTATCGGCGCAAGGGTGCTGACATATTTTTTGCTTGCAACCGTCGCCCTGTTAATTGTGCTGCTGTTTACACTGCAGTACACGCGTCGTGTAGAGGTGGCGGGAGAGCTCCGCGCCGATCCGGGAATCGCCCCTGTTGCGGCTACGCAATCTGGTGACGTGCGTGCCGTCTACGTAGTCGAGGGAGAGCGCGTGCACGCAGGGCAGCCCCTGTTCGCGGTTGGCGCAAATCACGTGCTCAACATTTGCAAGACGCTACACAAGCGCAACTCGCTTCACTTCGCGCAGCGGCTTCTTCTTTATCTTCGCAGTCCACCGTGGACGCGGCTGGGAGAGACGCGCAGCTAGCAGCGCTCGCTGGAAAGCGCTCGAGCATCATGGCGCAGATGCGTTCGCTGCTGCTTCAACGTGAGAAGCAGGTGCAGCGTGTTGCTTTATCCCGTGCAATCCTTGACAGATACAAAATGCTCCACAAGCGCGGCTACACCTCCGACCTTTCCGTCATGTCGCGTAGCGATGATGTGGACGCCAAACAAGAAGATTTGGATTCGTTAGACGTCTCAATCATGCAAAGCCGCGCTGCCTTGCATGATGTCGAAGCGCAAATGGACGGTATGGCGACGTCGTTCAATGAGAAGATTGTTGAGGTGCAACAGAAGCAGTCCGAGCTGGCGCGGCAGACGCTCCAGCTCGAAACGCAAGTACAGGCTATCATAAACGCGCCGGTTGACGGCACAGTTACTGGCGTCGCGATAAGCGTCGGCGAACACGTAGAAAGCGGAACGCCAAGCCTCTCCATAGTGCCATACAACTCACGCCTTGTAGCAGTGCTGCAAGCGCCAGGTGAAGCCGCCGGGCTGGCCCGTGCTGGAGAACCGGTGCTGCTGCGTGTGAGCGCCTATCCGTATGAGCGGTTTGGCTTTGTTCGTGTACGCGTCAAATCGATTTCGCGTGCCTCTGTCATTGCTGACCCGATGCAGGAGGAAAAGCTCGGAACGAATCATTCGTTCCTAATATACGCGGCGCTGCAGTCCAAAAGTATCACTGCAGACCGGATCACATACCAGCTGCGTCCGGGCATGAGCGTGAGTGGCTATTTGCTCTTAGACCGCAAATCGCTTGCGATGTGGCTGCTGGGCCCTGTTGAGCGCTTGTTCAGCGAGTCGAGGCGCTAATCTGTGCGGACCGATCGCGGGCAACAGGCGCCATCAGCGCTTCATTCTAATCGTCTACCGTTATATTTGCAAGCCGAAGCTTCGGAATGTGGCATTGCGTCCCTCGCGATGATTGCGCGTTACCATGGCTCCGACCTGGACCTTTCTGCGCTGCGCCGGCGGTTCATGGTGTCGCTCCGTGGCGCCACCCTGGCTGATATCATACGTGCAGCAGGCGCCATTGAGATGTCGTGCCGCGCAGTTCGCCTGGAGCCGGCAGCGCTCACGCGCTTGCAACTTCCGGCAATCTTACACTGGAACATGAACCACTTTGTCGTGCTGGCCTCGGTGGGGCGTCGCCACGTCGTAATACACGATCCTGCAGTCGGCCGTCGCAAGATCGGCTTTACCGATCTGTCGAAACACTTTACGGGCATCGCGCTTGAGGTTTTCCCAACGCTACAGTTCCATCGAGCCGCGCCTACGAAGAAATTCGGGCTCAGTTCGCTTCTTCTCGGATTGCGCGGGCTCGGAACTTCGCTCTTACAAATAGTCGCAATAGCGTTTGCGCTCGAATTGGTTAGCCTTGCCGTGCCGTTTATCTCCCAGTGGGTTGTAGACGGATCGATTGTTTCCGGCGACCGAAATCTGCTTACGACCATCGCGATTATATATGCACTCCTCATTATGGTGCAGATCGCGCTTGCGGCAATGCGCAGCTGGTCCGTGTTGTACGTCGGCACGCAGATAAATCTTCACTGGATGCTCGGTATCTTTTCGCATCTGCTGCGTTTGCCGATCAGCTACTTCGAGAAAAGGCATTTGGGCGACATTGTTTCGCGATTCCAAGCAGTTGTTACGATACAACAGGCCCTGTCGTCAACGTTTTTCGCGTCAGCGCTTGATGGACTTATGGGACTTGCGGCTTTTTGCGCAATGGCATTCTACAGCGCTGCACTTAGCGCATTCGCGTTAGCCGCGATCATGGGCTATGTGCTGCTGCGAGGTTTTCTGCTCTCGCCAATGCGAGCGGCAAGCTCGGAATCGGCGATCAAATGGGCCACGCAGGGGAGCCATTTTCTCGAGAGTATGCGCAACATTCAAACCCTACGCCTGTACCGAATGGAAGAGCACCGAAAGTCCCGCTGGCTTTCGCTCGTCATAGAGGCGCTTAATCGGGATGTGCTCGTGCAGCGGCTTACGATCGTTTACAACAGCGTAAATTCAGGGTTATTCGGTTTTGAGCGGCTTTTTGTGCTCGTCATAGGCGCCCAAAAGGTGCTCGATCACAACCTGACACTTGGGATGCTTGTTGCGCTTCTGGCGTTCAACGAGATGCTACTGCAACGAGTTCCGACTCTTATCGACAACATCTACTCACTGCAATTGCTCAATGTGCCGATCGATCGTGTGTCGGATATCGCCCTTACCGAGCCCGAGCCTTTGCAGCAGGTTTCGACACTCGATTTTAGTCCGCCGATCGCAATTACGGTGGAGAACGTCCGCTACCGCTACTCCGAAGCGGACGACTACGTGTTGAAAGGTATCAACTTTACTGTTGAGCCAGGCAGGATGACCGCTATCGCAGGCCCATCGGGATGCGGAAAGACGACACTCATCAAGATCATGCTCGGCCTGCTGAAACCCGAAGATGGGACGGTACGGATAAATGGCGTGGACATCTTCCGCCGCGGCATGGCTGGCTTCCGCGATATGGTGGGGACGGTAATGCAGGAAGACAAACTGTTTGCCGGATCTATCGCGGATAACATTTCATGCTTTCAGGAGCCGCGCGAACAAGAACGGATTATCAGGGCCGCGCGACGAGCAGCAATTCACGACGACATTGTGCACATGCCGATGCAGTACGAGTCGCTGGTCGGCGACATGGGTTCCGCGTTTTCCGGCGGGCAACGGCAGCGCATCTTACTCGCGCGTGCGCTTTACCGTGAACCCAGTGTCTTAATTCTCGATGAGGCGACCAGTGCGCTCGATGCAGCTAATGAAAGTAGGGTAAACGACGCGCTGTCGGCGCTTCACATTACGCGTGTCATTATTGCCCACCGCTCGGAGACGTTAGCTCGGGCTGAGCGAGTCATTGAATTGTGCGACGGGGTCGTTGCTGATGACCGGCTCAATAAGCCTGCAGGGAGTGCCAGCAGGATGCGTGGGACATAGGTTGAAACGCCGCATTGCGTGCTCGGGTGACATCAAGCACTGCGCGGTTTCGCGTGCGCTATACGATTCGCCGCGCGTCAATGCTACCGCCTCAGCGGCGTTTCGTCATCGTGATTTGTCGCATGCATCGAAATGAAAGGAAGTGCCCCGTGTCAGATTCAGAAAAAAATATTGCGGATGAACTTGTCGAAATCCCCGAGGATCTGCTGAAGGACATCGCCGGAGGCGCAACGAGTGCGCAAGCAGATGGATTTCCAGCAACCTGCTAACTGATAGCGTTGGTGTCGCTTCATACAAGTTACCGAACGACCGGTTTTAGAGAGATCAAATCAGCTGCTGACGTCATGCGCGGATTAGCGGCGCGTCGTTCAAGACGTAGTGAACCCCAATTGCAAACCGAAGGCCCGAGCACTTGCTCGGGTCTTTTCATTATTGCAACTTCTAAGCGTTTGCTCAACGGTCGGAGCACAGCCCGCACTACGGTGTGAGTCCGACTACCGTTTCGGTTTGTCGCCGGATTGCGGCGGGCTCGACGTAATGACGTTTCGTATTTCGGCTGCCGGCGCGGCATAGCCGTGCGTTGCTTTGGCGTGCTCTTGTGTCGTGCGGATGACGTCCTCTTCGGTTTCGCCTTCGAAAACTGAGCCGCAGGGCGGACAAACCACGTATTTCATTGATGTTTCCTCTTGTTCAGATCGAGTAGAAAGCCGTGCACCATCGCACGGGCCGCGGACCGCAGCGCGTCGACGGTAGCATCTTGATCGAGATCGCAGGCATCGCGCAGCACGTTGAGGCTCTCGATGCTCAGCAGCGTTCCCAGCGAGCGCACCATCAACGCGTACGTTCCCGGCGACACTTTGCGCCGCAGCGGCTCGAGGATGCCGTCCCATGCAACGATCCACGGACCGCTCAGCAGAGGGATGTGCCGCGTCTGCACTTCTTCCAGCGAATTTTCCAGCGCAATCTTCAGCAGCGTGCGCAGTTCGGGCTCGTGTTGCAATAACAGCGGACCGAGTTGGGCGAACACGGCGTCCACACGCTCGACCACGTCCTGGTGATCGCGTACGCGCAAGACGGCATCGCGAACGGCATCGATCAGCGGCTCGGCAGTGGCTTCCGCGAGCAGCGTTTCTTGCGTCGGAAAATACCGGTACGCAGTTGTGCGCGAGATCCCGGTGGCGTCCGCCACCTCGGTGACGGTCGGCACTTTCCCCGTAGCACGCAGTTCGCGCGCGGCCTGGAGGAGCAAGGCTCGCGTGCGCTGTTTTTGCGCGACCCGTCCGGCGTTTGAAACGGCGGCGCGCGCGGCTTGACTGAATATCACGACCCCATTATAGTATCAGAATACCGTTATGGTACTCAAGTGCCACTAAAGGAAAATTTCCGATGCTACTCCGGCTCCTCATGGTTGTCTTCGCGCTTTCCCTCACCGTCGCACCCGCTGCGGCCGCTCCGGCGGGCATGCAGCTGCCGCCCCAGCCCAAGGTCCGCCCCGCGGGCATGCCGGCCGGCTACGTCATGGTCAGCCCCTGCGTGCCGGCGATGGGCGAGCAT
>JBKPMZ010000337.1:0-12601 GCA_046732415.1 Vulcanimicrobiota bacterium | reverse complement strand
GGGTGACCGGCACACCGCTTTTGCGCGGTGTGTGAATTTGCGCTCTAAGCCATGGATGGCGCATGAAAGCGCAAAGAGGCCAAGTGGAGCTCTTTTTTCACGATGAAAAAAGGCGACCGGCCGCGCAAAAGCGGTGTGCCGGTCGCCCAATTCATGGATCCGAGCGAAACTACATTTCGCCCGAGCCGGCGTTCTTCGATGGTTTGACCAGCGGATTCGTTTCCGCGAATGCGCCGAGCGGATTCGGCGTCACCCAGACTTCGACGTCCCACTGCGCGGGGAACGGCAGAACGTGCGTGACATCGTCCGCGCTCTTGACCTTGCCCATCTTCACGAATGGCTCGGCCGTCGGGTTGCTGAGGTCGCCGCCGTTCTTGAGATAATCGGCTTCATGTACGGCGTGCCCGAATGCTGCATCGGTAGTGCCTTGCAGCACATAGTGCACGTGTCCGTGCGGGAATTTGAACCAGCGAGCCGGATCCAGTCCCCACAGTTTCGGCGGCGCGCCACTATTTTGCGAGGTCAACGGCACGGAGAAATCCGCACCGAGCAGATGGCCCTTGACGTCGTACCATAACTGGCTCGGCTGCGGATGCGCGGGATCGGCGGCGCTGTCCCACTGATCGTTCGCATAGCTAATCGCGCCGGTTTTATCTTCGTTGTTGTAGCGGAAGTAGCCGGCTTTTTCCGCGTCCGCGGGTGTCGCGAAGCGCGTGTTCAAATCTTTGGTGACTTGTTGAACGAATGCGGTTTCCGCCGGAAGCGGTTTGTCGGGAAGTTTGGGCTTACCCGCAGCGGCCAACACGCCGCCGGTTGCGGCAAGCGTGCTGTAGGCCACGAACGTAAGCGCGAAAAGCGCTCGTTTCATGGATGACCTCCGGTTACGGTGTGCTTGTAGGTTTGACGCTTGCCGACGGCTTCGGCGTCGGCAAGTGGAATCCCGGAGGCGTAACCAGTGGTGCGGGCGAGAACGCCGGATGCGGCGTGTCGCTTACGGTAAGGAATGGCTGCGGCGTTGCGACGACGAGCGCGCCGCCGCTGGCGATCATCAACGATGCGCCGGTCCGCGCGCGCAAGACGGTGCCTGGGCTAAGCGTAACGTCGTGCCCTTTGCGCAGCAAATGGTAGATGTAGTGGCCTGGGATGAAGATATCCGCTGCGGTATCGACCGCCGCGCGCGTGTTGTACTGCCCCACGCTGACGTGCGGGTCGATATGGCCGGTGGGCGTGGTGAGCGGAATGCTTCTGCCGTTCGCGAGTGTGAGCGGCATGAAGTAGATGTCGACTGAGCCGTCCTCGTTGCCCATGTGCGCGGGTGTGACGCCATAGACTTGAATCTCGACCGGCGCACCGGCGGCGGCGACGGTTTTCCCGGCGAGCACGATAGGATCGCGCAGGTGGGCGTGGACGACCGTGCCCGACTGCAGACGCGAACTAATCGTGTCGTCCAACACGAAAAATAGGCTCGAGTCCAGGGGCAAAACCGTGGAGTTGGGGGTGCCCGTAGGTGTGGCCGTCGGCTTTGCCGCCGGCGGAGGGGGAGTGGGCACCACAATCGCGCGGGCCGTTTGCGGACCCGCGCCTACCGCTGCGGCGGCGCATGCCGCCGCAAACGCGAGAATCCCCGCGCGATTAGCTCGCTTTTTTCTCTTGCTCTTGGGCTGCTGCGGCTGCTGCTGCACGTTTGCCCTCTTCGATGAGCTGCTTGACCTTCTGGCCACCCTTTTGTCCGATCTGTTCGTAAAAGTTCGGGCCGTACCGGTCGCGAGTAGCCTCGCCACCTTTCTTCCCGCCTTTCTTACCGATCTGCTCGTAGAAAGCGTGACCGTGGGCTTGCTTCGTCGCTTGGCCGCCTTTGCGCCCGATCTGCTCGTAGAACTCCGGACCGTACTTTTTCTTGACGGTCTCGCCGCCTTTTTGGCCAGCTTCGCGGACTGTCATGCCACCGGCTTTCTTCGGCGCCGGGCCGTTGGGTGTGTTCATTGACTACTGCTTATCCTCAATTCTTGCGCCGCCCGAGAAGGACGGCAATCTCATGCTCCATATACTAGAACGCAAGTTCGGACCAGAAAGTTGGTATTGTTTTGATTAAGAAGGCTGTGCGGTTAGCCGCTTTGCCCCTAACGCTTTTGCTAGCGCTTGGTACGTCGGCTCCCGCGCCGGGCCCGTATATTCAGATCGAACAACTGGAGCTGTCGCGCTCTTTAGGTAACGGCCGGCTTGCAGAATTTCTGAGCTCGAATGATCGCTTGGTCGCGTTGCGTGCCGCTTTAGCAATCGGTCGCACAAAACAAACGGCCGGCATTCCGTTGCTCGTACGGCACGTACACGATCCGAACGTTGCAATGCGCGCGATGGCCGTGTACGGTTTGGGACTGATCGGTACGAATGCAGCGGCGCCGCACGTGCTTTCAGCGCTGCGCGATACGAGCGGACTAGTGCTCGTTGCATCGCTGGACGCGACGGATCGCTTGGAAACAGCGCACGCATTGGGTCCCGTGCAAGAGCGAACTGCGGCGCGGCGCGTGACCGTACTCTTGCGTTCGCGCTGGCCGATCGTTCGCGCGCGCGCAGCAACGGCGCTGGAGAGTTTCAGCGGATCTCCGCAACAAGGGTTAGCGGTATATACGCTCTCGCGTGCATTCGCGCGCGAACGCGATCCGTTCGTGCGCTGGCACGTCATGTGGACGCTCTACCGCGGCTACGCGCGCGTGACGGCGAAAAACGTACTCGCGCGGGGTTTGCGCGACGCGAACGACGTGGTGCGCATTCAAGCGGTTCGCGCATTCGGCAGACGCGGCGATGCGAGCGCGGTGACCCTGCTGCGTCCGCTCCTGAGCGATCGCTCTTGGCGCGTGCAAGAACAAACGCGCGAATCCATAACGGTGCTGCAAGGCGGAAAGATGACCGAGCATCTGGGAGCCATTCCTGCGGGCGTGCATACGCCCGCGCCGCAGCCCGACCGGCTGGCGTATCTGCCTGCGTTGCCGCGCACGGCGTCCTCCGGCAAACCCTCCGCGCCTGCGGCCTCGGCGATCCTCACGCAGCCCAAAATCAACCCGGAAAACGTCGCGCTGCTGACCGGCCCCGCGCGCGGGCCGCATCCTCGCGTGCGCATCGTCACGACCGAGGGCAACTTGTATCTGGAACTGTATCCCGAGTGGGCGCCGCTCACGGTCGAGAACTTCTTGAATCTGGCAAACCGCGGTTACTACGACAACAATCCCTGGTTCCGCATCGTGCCCGATTTTGTCGTGCAAACGGGCGATCCGACCGGTAATGGCAACGGCGATGCCGGCTATACGATTCCGGCGGAAGAAAACCCGATCGAACAGGACAGTTACGTCATCTCGATGGGGCTCAATTACACCGATCCGCCGAACGCGCATGCGATCCGCGACTCCGCGGGCACGCAATTCTACATCACGCTCTCACCGCAGTTGCATCTGGACCGCGACTTCACCGTCTTTGGAAAAGTCATTAGCGGTTCGGACGTGCTTGGGCGGCTGGTCGAAAAAGACAAGATCGTTCGCGTAGAACGTCTTCCGGACAGCAAGGGGTGAAACGAGCGCTGTATGCTGCGGTCCTGGCGTTCGCGCTGAGCGCGTGCGCGTCGAGTCCGCAGCGTTTACCGGTGGGCGTTTCACTGTGCAACGCCGTAGAGACACCAACCGGCTTTACCGTGAACGCGACCGTGCAAAACAAGGCCGACAAACCGATCACCAGTCTCGCGCTCGCGCTGAGTTTCTATCATGATTTCCGTTACGCACAGTTTAATGCGTCCACGCATTTAGCCAAGGAGCTCGACCCGGGACAAAAGCGCGACATCACATTTACCGTCACGGCGCCGCGCATCAAAGAACAGGGCCAAGCCATGCAGTGTTTGGTCACGCACATCGGTTTCATGGACGGCACGTCGGCCGATTTACCACCCTCGCAGTGACACCGGCGATTACCGACCTCACACCGGACGAACATGCGTTCATAAACGCCAAGATTTTGGAATTCAATCGAGCACGCGCACCGTTTACACAGGACGCGCCATTCGTCGTACTGGCATACGGTATGAAAGATCCCGGCGGTGCGCTCATCGGGGGTATTCTCGGCGTTCTCTATTGCTGGCAGTGCTTATCGGTCGAATCGCTGTGGGTTGACGAGCGCTGCCATCGTCGCGGTTATGGAACCGCGCTGATGAGAAGAATGGAAGCGGAAGCGCGCGACCGGGGTTGCGGTCTCATGCATCTGGATACGTTCGATTTTCAAGCGAAGGAGTTTTACGTGAAACTCGGTTACGAGGTGTTCGGTGTGCTGACGGACTGCCCGCCCGGCCACGAGCGGTATTATCTGAAAAAAGACCTGAAAAGTTTTACGGACTAAAACGCCTTTTTCGTATCTATGAGTATCGTGACCGGCCCGTCGTTCACCAGTTCGACGTCCATGTGCGCGCCGAATATGCCGTATCCAACGAAAAGACCCATGCGTTCGAGCAGCGCGCCAACGCGTTCGTAGAGCGGCTTTGCGACATCTTCGCGCGCAGCGGAGATAAACGACGGCCGCCGCCCCTTTCTCACATCCCCGTGCAACGTGAACTGCGAAACGAGCAGCACGCCTCCGCCAACGTCGAGCACGCTGCGATTCATGAGCCCTTCGTCATCAGGAAAAATGCGGAGATTCGCAATTTTCTCCGCCGCAATCTCGGCATCGCGATCCTCGTCGTCGACACCGACACCCACCAGCACCATCAGCCCGCGATCGATTTTCCCGGTAACGCTTTTGTCGACGGTGACGGCCGCTCGCGAAACTCTTTGTACGACTAGGCGCATGTGTACGTGTACAGCGTGAGCCTTGGGAATATTCTGTCCGGAAATCTCTGACTTTTTAACGCAAACCCGGATGGTTTCTTCAAAACTTTGTTTTCGCCAAAAAGCGGAGAAGCGGTAATTTTTCCATGGAGGGAAAAATTACCAGCGGTTTGCGGGCGGAATGTTCCCAAGGCGAAACGCTATCTAGAAAATATGCCCGAAAGCGCGAACGCAAGATTCTCCTTGCGCTCCGCGACCCGGCGATAAAAATACCCCGCCCAGTGCGTGCCGAACGGGACGTAGATGCGCAGCCGGTAGCCGTCGCGGATGATCTGCCGCTGGACGCTCGGCCGAATGCCGTAGAGCATTTGGAATTCGAACTTGTCCGGCGCGATCTCGTTGTTGTGCGCGAAGGCTTTGACCGCCTCGATGAGTTCCACGTCGTGCGTCGCGATGCCCGGATAGTTGCCGCGCGTGAGCAGCGCCTTCGCGCACTCCAGATACTGCTTGCGGATCTGCGGCATTTCTTTGTACGCGACCTCGGGCGGTTCGTTGTACGCGCCTTTGCAGATGCGTACGCGCGCGCCCAGCTCGATCGCGCGCTCCACGTCGGCGGGAGTGCGGCGCAGATACGCCTGCAGGACCGGGCCGACGTTCTTGTGCGTCGCGTACGCGCGCTCGAAGACGTTGAGAGTGGTTTGCGTTACCGCCGAGCCTTCCATGTCGATGCGCACGAACGGGTCGGGATTTTTTGTTTGCGCGTAGTCAAGAATAGAAACGAGATTCTCCAGCGCGAATTGCTCGTCGATCAGCATGCCCATCGCGGTCAGTTTCACGGAAACGTTGCACTGCGCGCCGGCCGCGGCAATTGCGTCGGTCATGCGGAAATACGCGTCGCGCGTCTTGATTGCCGCATCGCGTTCGAGCACGTCCTCACCGAGAAAGTCGAGTGTCGCGGTCATGCCTTCCGCGTTCAACCTGCGCACGGCGGCTATCGCCGAATCGACCGTTTCGCCGGCCACGAAGCGCTTAGCGAGAAAGAAAAAGCGCCGCGAGAAAAGTGAATCGGGGGCGAACATCTTGTCGAGAACGGCCATAACGGACTGCTTTATACGACGCGCCGGCGCAAAGCCCATTGTACCGCGACGACGATGGCCGCGAGCACGACGAAGCCGTACGTAAGCGCAAGCGATGCGCCCACGCCTTGCGCCGAAAGTGCGACGTAGAGTTGAACCGGCAGCGACGTCGGATGATACGCCAGAATCGACGTAGCACCGTATTCGCCGATCGCGCGCATCCACGCGAGCACCATGCCCGCCAGCACGTTCGGCGCGGCGAGTGGAAGCGCGATCCGGAAAAACCGTGCCGCGGTTCCGGCACCGAGCGTTTGCGCGGATTCATCGTATGAAGGATCGAGCGATCCGAATGCCGCCGCCGCCGTGATGACGACAAACGAACCGGCAACGAAGAACTCTGCGAGCGCAACGCCCCATAGCGAATCGACGAATACGACGCCGTGCTGTGCCAGTGCAGCGCCCAGCGGTGTACGCGTGCCGAACGTTTGAAGCAAGATAATGCCTGACGCCACCGGCGGAAACGCGAGCGGAAGCGCGAGCAGCGAAAGCAGCAGCGCTCGCAAGCGATGCCCGGCGTGGGCAAGCGCATAGCCCGCGGGCACGCCGAGAATTGACGCAACCGCGACAGCGATGCTGGAGGCAATAAGCGACACGCGCACTGCATCTTGGGCGACGGGTTGGGAGAACGAACGTACTACCGCAGCAGGCGGTACAGCGGCCAGCATCGCAATCACCGGGCCGAGCATCACGAGCAGCAGCACCGCTGTGGCTGCGTGAAAGAACGCACCGCCGTCTGACCGTTTCATACAGAAAACTTTACCAAACCGGCGCACATACGCTAGGCGCAAAGGCCCAGGGAGCGAAAGGGTTCGGCAGCATGACGCAGCGCACGTGGCGGGTACTCATTGCCGATGACGATCCGGCGATCTGCACACTGATTGAAACGGTGTTGCGCAAAGGACCCTACGAAATCATCATCCGGAACGATGCGGAAAGCGCGCTCGTCGCGCTCGACCGTGAAGGCGCGTTTGACATCATCATTTGCGACTTCATGCTTCCCGGTATCAGCGGTATTGACCTCATCGAGCGCCTGCGCGCCGACGAACGGACGCGAAGCGTACCGATCCTCATGATTTCGGGGCACACGAATTATGCCATGGACGGCCGCGCCAAGTCGGCTGGAGCCAACCTGTTCCTCAACAAGCCGTTCACCATTTCGCAGTTGCGAACCGCAGTCAATAGCCTGCTCGCGCAGCCGAAGGTCGATCCGCTCGAAAACTCTCCGATCAACACGCGATAGACCGGGTTCTTGCATCTCGTAAAAATCTTCGTTATTGCCATTTCGCTCGGCCTCGACGTGTTTGCCGTCGGGATCGGCGTCGGCATGCGCGGTGCTTCGCGCGCGGTCAAAGCCCGCATCGGCGCGGCTTTCGCCAGCGCCGAGGTCATCATGAATCTCATCGGCGTGGGCCTGGGGCAGGTCGCCGGGCGGTTTTTGGGCGCGGTGGCCGGCTATATCGGCTTCGCGGCGCTTATCGGCGTGGGCGCCTACATGATTTTCGAGGCGGTTCGCGAGTCCGAGGAAAAGGTGCCTCTGGACATGTCCCGCGGCTGGGGCCTGTTCATCGCGGCGATGTCCATCAGCCTGGACTCGCTGGGCATCGGTTTTTCCATTCTGTACATCGGCGTGCCGCTGTGGCTGGCGCTGGGCGTCATCTTCGTGGTGTCGATCTGTGCCACGGTGCTCGGCCTCACGTTCGGGCGGTTTTTGGGGCGGCGCGTCGAGGAAGGCGCCGAGCTGTGGGCGGGCATCGTGCTCATGCTCACCGGCATCGCGTTCATTTTGGCAAAAGTCTTTCACGTCGGCTAAGCGAAGCGCAGGTTGATGCGCGTAGGTCAACACCTCTTGGAACTGGCACGGGCGGGCGGCTGCGGTTCGCTGTTCGTGGTGGGCACCGGCAAAAACGTCGGCAAGACGGTCGCCATGCGTGCCATTGCCGACGCGGCGACGGCGCGCGGCCTGGGCTTGGGCATGACGTCCATCGGCCGCGACGGTGAAGCGGTCGACGTTTCAGACGCCCTCGCCAAGCCGCGATTGTTTCTTCGTCCCGGTACGGTCGTTGCGACCGCGCGCAATCTGCTGCCGCCGCACCCGGCCAGTGAACTGCTCGATTTCACGCCGTGGACAACCGCTTCGGGCGCAGTGATCGTGGCGCGCGTGCGTGATGCCGCGTATTACGAATTGGCCGGCCCATCCACGGCCGCGGGCGTGCGCGCATGCGTAAGACGTTTTACGGATCTCGGGTGTGCACAGATCGTCGTGGACGGCGCACTCGATCGCGTCGCGGCGCTTGCCGGTGGAAACGACGCGGTCATCGTTTCCGCGGGAGCATCTGCGGCTCGCACGATGGAGGATGCGGTCGATGACGTGCGCGCGCTCGCGGCGCGGCTGTGCATCGCGCGCGTCGACAGATCGCAGCCGTTTCTCGAAATCGACGGCGCGCTGACTGCCGCGCACGCCTCGCGGCTGGCAAGCCAAGGTGAACGCCGTCAAATCGTCGTGCGCGATCCCACGCAAATCGCGATAACGGGCAAGGCGATGCTCGGCGCGGCGTCGCGTCTGCAACTGCGGTGCGAACGTCCGCTGCGCGTCGTTGCGGCGACGGTCGCTTCCATCGGACGCGACCGGTACTTCGAACCGCGCGCTTTCGCGCAGGCCGTTGCGGCGGCCACGGGCGTGCCGACGTTCGACGTGTACGCCGGCACGATGGTCGCCGCGTGAGATTCGCGAGCGTCATCGACAGCACGACGGCGAGCGCGCTCGACGTTGCCTGGCTGAACGCGCAACTCGAGCCGATGAGCGAGCCCGGCCGCCGTGCATACGACGAATTCGAACCACTGCGTCCCGGACAAGAGCAGCTCGCGCGCGAGCGCGCGCGCGCTGTTGCCGATCTTGCTGCGCGCATAGATCCGCCGGAAGTCGACGCACTCCGCGATGCGCTGCGCACGATGCCGGACCCGCTGCCCGCGATTTCGCGTGCGGCGATGGGCGATATGCTCGAAGATGCGAATTTGCTCGAACTGCTGCGCTTTCTCGACGTGGCGCAACGCCTGCACGAGCATGTGACAATCACGGATGACGTTCGGCGCGTCGCCGCATTGCTCGAACGCGGACGTGCGGGAAAATTCGGCTTCTATCTCTCGGAGAAATTCGACGCGTCGCTGGCAGCGGTTCGCGAAAAAGCGCAGGCGGCTCAAGCGGAATTCGATGCCTCGCGCGGGCGGCTTGCGCAGCGCGCAGCGCGCGAGCTCGGGCGCGAGGAACTGCCGGGCGGTGAATTCATCGTGATGCGCGACTCGGCAAGCGTGTTACCGAAGGGCGTGCGCGTCGTGCGCGAAGCGCCGACGTATCTGCTGTGCGAATTGGAGCTCGACGATGATGCGTTGGAGGCGCTTGCAAAGCGCGACGGCGCGTCGGCGCGCGTTGCAGACGCGGAAGAAGCCGTGCGTGCGGCCGTCTCGGCGCACGTTCGCGGCTGCGCGCAGGCGTTGGAGGCACTTGCCGATGCGGTGGGTGCGTTCGACGTGCGGCTCGCGCAAGTGCGCTTCACGCAGCAGTACCGGTGCGTGCCCGCGGAGATCGTTGCCGAGCGCATGCTGCGCTTCACGGATGCGTGCTACTTGCCGCTGCAATCGGAACTCGAAGCACAGGGCCGGCGTTACGAACCGATTTCGATCGATCTTTCGGATACAGCGGTTCTGACCGGCCCCAACATGGGCGGCAAGAGCATTGCGCTGCGTACGTGCGGCTTCATCGCGCTGCTCGCGGCATGCGGCATTCCGGTACCCGCGCGCGACGCGCAGAGCACCCTCTTCGACGAGATTGCGTGGCTGGGCATCGGCGCGCAAGAAGAACCCGGTGGGCTCCTTTCGTCGTTCGCGCGAGAAGTGGTGCGATTGAACGAGTTGCTGGCTCGGCCCGCATTGCAGCCGCTGCTCCTCATCGACGAATTTGCACGCACCACGACGCCCCACGAAGGCAAAGCGCTGCTCGTCGCGCTCATTCGAGCCCTGCGAAAGCGCGGCCACTTGGCGTTCATCGCGACGCATCTTGGCGGCATCGCCGCGCAGGCGCAGACGCGTCATTTCGCCGTGCGCGGATTGCGCAACGTGCCCAAAGCCGCGCGTGCCGGCGATTTGCACGCGGCGCTCGCTTCGCTGGCGGAATCGATGGATTACGCGGTCGCCGAAGTGCGCGACGGCGGCGCCCGCCAGGCCGACGCGGTCGCGCTCGCGCATCTGCTCGGGTTGGACGACGATATCGTGGCGGAGGCGGCGCACGTGCTGCACGGCGAAGCAGCGACGTAATGGATCCGCTCATCATCACGGTTGCTCCCGTCGGGGCCGAGCTCACACCCGATCAAACGCCGCATCTGGCCGTCACCCCCAAAGCACTCGGCGAGGTCGCGCGTAAAGTACGGGAAGCGGGCGCGTCGATGATTCACGTGCATTGCCGCAACGACGACGGCAGCAACACGCACGACGTGGCGCGTTTCAAGGCGGCGTACGAAGAAATCCGCGCGCAGAGCGATCTCATCGTCCAATTTTCCACCGGCGGCGCAATCGGCATGACCCCGCAAGAACGCGCGTCGGTATTGCAACTGCGCCCGGAGATGGCGACGCTCACGTGCGGCACGGTGAATTTCGGAGACGACGTCTTCGAGAACAGTTTTCCGATCATGCGCGGCATTCTGACGAAGATGCACGAGCACGGCGTTCGACCGGAACTGGAAATCTTCGACAAAGGTCACATCTCGAACGCGCGCCGTTTGGAAAAGGAAGGCTTGCTGACGTTTCCGCAGCACGTCGATTTCGTGCTCGGAGTTCCCGGTGGTCTGGACGCGACCGTTCAAAACCTGTGCGACCTCGTCGACTCGCTGCCCAAGGGATGCACGTGGTCGGTCGCCGGCATCGGCCGCATGCAGCTGCCGATGGCGATGGCGGCACTCGCAATGGGCGGGCACGTGCGCGTCGGATTGGAAGACAACATCTATTATTCCAAGGGCCGGCTGGCGACGAACGAGGAACTCGTCGCGCGCGTCGTGCGGCTCGCCGGCGAGCTGGGACGCCCCGTCGCGACGCCCGACGAAGCGCGCCAAATACTTGGCCTGGCAAGGAGAACCCCGGCCGTTCTTTAATAGCCCGGCGGGTTTATTTTGGAGGTGCGCCCCCCTGTTTAACTATGTGGTCCGGCGGACGCTGCAAGCGATTCCGCTGCTGATTCTGATCTCGTTCATCCTCTTTGTCATCCTGCACAATGCTCCAGGCGGCGGATTGGGTGCTTACCTTCAGAACCCGCACATCACGCAGGCCGACATCGCGCGCCTCAAACACAACTTGGGCTTGGACAAGCCGCTTCCGGTTCAGTATTTCGTGTGGCTGGGCCATTCGATTTCCGGCGATTTCGGCTGGTCGATGAGCAACTCCGAACCGGTCTTCAACGCGATCATCGAGCGGTTGCCCAATACGCTCGAACTGATGGTCACGTCATTCGTCATCGCGTTCATCATCGGTGTGTCTGCCGGTTTGTTCGCGGCGGTGCGGCCGTACTCGGTTTGGGACTACCTCATCACCACGTTCGCGTTCTTCGGCCAATCGATGCCGGTGTTCTGGTTCGCGCTCATGATGCAGCTCGCGTTTGCCGTGCACGGCATTCCGCTGCCCGGAGGATGGCAGATCCAGTTGCCCTCCGCCGGCATATCGAGTTCCGACACGTTCGACTTCGGCGATCGCGTTTCGCATTTGATTTTGCCGGCCATCGTGCTGGCGCTGCTGCAGGTTGCGCTCTATAGCCGCTTCATGCGCTCGTCGATGCTCGAAGTCATCAAGACCGATTATATGCGCACCGCGTGGGCGAAGGGCCTGAACTTCCGTACCGTGCTCTTCAAACACGGCCTGAAGAACGCGCTCATTCCGCTCGTTACCGTGACGGCGCTCACGCTGCCGGGTTTGTTCGGCGGCGCGATCGTCACGGAGACGATCTTCGCGTGGCCGGGCGAAGGGCGGCTCTTTTACAACGCACTCGGACAGCAAGACATCTCGCTGATGCAGGGCTACCTCATCTTCAACGCGTTTTTGGTCGTACTGTTCAACCTGCTCGCCGACGTGGCGTACGCGTGGCTCGATCCTCGCGTGAAATACGACTAGGGAGGCGCGCAGCATGGCAATCTCCGCACCGATCAATCAGCCCGCGCCGTTCGTCGAAGACGAAGCGGTAGAGTATAGCAAGAACACCGTCTGGCGCCGGTTCCGCAAACATAAGCTCGCGATGGCCGGTGCCATCGTGCTGCTGCTCATGGTGCTGATCGCGGTCTTCGCGCATCAACTCGCACCGTACGATCCCAACGGCATCGACGAAGTGCACTGGCAAGGCAATCCGCTGCCGCCGTGCTTCCAAGATTCGGTGCAGTGCGGCGGTCATTCGCTGGGCACCGACGAGAACGGCCGCGATTTGTTTTCGCGCCTGATGTTCGGTGCGCGTATCTCGCTGACTGTCGGCGTTGCAGCCGTGATCATGGAACTCTTCATCGGCACGCTGCTCGGTGCGGTCGCCGGCTACTATGGCGGCTGGATCGACTACATCATCATGCGCGTGACCGACGTATTTTTGTCGATTCCGCTCTTGCCACTGCTCCTGACGCTCACCGGCATCGTTGCCGCGAG
>JBKPMZ010000336.1:0-8400 GCA_046732415.1 Vulcanimicrobiota bacterium | reverse complement strand
GAAGAATACCTATCTGTACAAAAAAGTCTTCAAACCCGCGCCGCCGGCCTCGCCCGCCGATCAGCCGCAGTTCGGATTGGGCAAGACGACCGCACGCGAAATGGCGCAAGTGATGACGCACTTCGCGACGTGCGATGCGTTCCCGAAAGCGCTGTGCGACGCGGCGGTGGACATGCTCAAGAATCAAACCGATCGTGACGCAATTCCGCGCTATCTGAGCGGCGTTGAAATTGCCAACAAAACGGGCGCCGTAAACGAAGCACGCAACGACGTCGCCATCGTGTACGCGAAGAACGGACCGATCGTCATTTCGGCGTTCACGTACGACAACAAAGACCAGCGCTGGTCGCCCGACAACGCGGCGCTGCTGCTCATGGGGCACCTGGCGCAAAGCATCGTCGACCGCTGGCAGTAGCAGCGGGCAACGGAGCCCTGCGTACGTTATGCGAACTCGTGCGGCCGGGTATGCACGTACCATGGCAAACGAAGTTCGAAAAGCGATCAAAGACGTGCGCGATGCCGTCAAAGAAGGCATCCACGAAGGGACGGCGGACGCCGAGCGCGCCAAGCGCACGGAGTTCGGAGACGTCATGACGCCGGGCGAGAAGGCCGGTTCGATGGCACGCGAGGCTACGGAAGAAACCAAAGCGGGCATAGACAAAGCCAAACGTAACGTGCGCGACTCCACGTAACTGTAAAGAAGCCGGCAATCAAAGCGCCGGCTTCTTCGCATACCGAGGAATTTTGCGCCCCCCGCGCGGATACCGCGAAATGACAAAGCGCAGGTATCTCGTGTTCCTGCTCATGTTTTTGAGCATCTTTGTCAACTATATGGACCGGGTGAATTTTTCCGTGTCCATTCCGGCCATCCGCCACGATTTCGGCTTCAGTCTGGAACAGATCGGCGCCATCGCGTTTGCGTGGGGCATCGTGTACGCGATCTTCAACTTCCCGGGCGGCTGGCTCGTCGACCGTTTAGGATTGCGCTGGGCGTTGCCCATCATGCTGGGCTGGTGGTCGGTATTCACGGCGCTTACCCCCTTCGCACGCGGCTTGGGCGGATGGTACCTGATACGCGGCCTGATGGGCGCGGGCGAGGCCCCGATTTGGTCGATCAACGCCAAATGCGCCAAAACGTGGACGGCGCCGCGCGAGCGTTCGACGCTGTACACGTGGGCGGGGTCGGGCCAATATCTCGGCCCGACGATCGGAACGCTCATCGCCGGCCTGATTCTCGCGCGCTTCGGCTGGCAGTGGACGTTCATCGTGTTCGGTATCGCCGGCGTGCTGATTCTGCCGTTTTGGTTTGCCGTCGTTCGCGATCGGCCCGGCCTCGACGACCGCGTGAACGCACAGGAACGCGCGTGGATCGGCAATCACGCCGACGCAAACGAACGCGCGGATTGGCACGGCATTCGCAACGTGCTGCTCAGCCGCACGGGTCTGGGCATGCTGCTCATCTATTTGACGTTCGGCTACATCCTGTTCACGTTTTTGTACTGGATGCCGAGCTATATGTACTACACGTTCCACATGACCATCCTCAAAAGCGCAGTCTGGGCAAGCTTGGGAGGATTGCTCGGCTTTGCCGGATTCATCATCTCCGGGCCGTTCAACGACCGGCTCGTGGCACGTTACGATCGTCTCACCGCGCGCCGCATCGGCACGGCCGCCCCGATGTGCTGCGCGGCGCTTTGCATCGTCGCTTCGCTGTTTAGCGCGAAGGCCGAACTCGCGGCCGCAACCGCGATACTGATCGGCGTTGCGCAACTGCTCATGAACATGACCGTCGGCGCATGGGCGGTGAACGTGGTCGACATCTCGCCGAATCAGGCGTCGACCGGACTGGTCTACGGCTTTTACAACGGCGTGCTCAACGTGATGGGCGCGTTCAACTCGCTGATCCTCACGGCGCTTGCCACGCGCTACGGGTTCCCCATCGCGTTCGGCAGCGCGATCGTTTTCATGCTCATCTTCGTCGCGAGCATCCTGTTCGTGGTCGACCGCAAGAGCTACACGCGCCTGCTGGAGCATGCGGAGTCGTCGGCGGGATCGCGATTAATCGTCGTCCCAAATCAGCGAGGCGATACGCCAGCCGTCGGCAGCGCGCACGAATTGCAGTGACTTGGCTCCGCCGCCGTTTTTCGCTACGCCCGATTCGATCCAGCGCTTGCGATAGCGGCTGAACCGCTGCGCGATTGAGCCGAATATCTCCGTCGTTTCGTACGTTTCTTCTTCGACGAAGTCGCGCACCGCGCCGCCGTTGAGCAGTGCACGCCGCGGTTCGACGAAGCCCGCCACGTCGTACACCTGCGCGGCGCCGCCGACATTCATCACAATGCGCGCCTGCGGCAGAAACAGGCGATACAGCCGATCGACGTCGGCAGCGGCGCCGTCGAGATTCGTGAACGCGCCGAAGAACGCCGCGGTGATCGCGTCGATTTCTTGCTTGTCAGCCGGCGACATACGGATGAACCATTTTCGAGGGATCGACGATACGGTCGAAATCCGCTTCGGATACAAAGCCGAGGCCGAGCGCCGCCGCTTTGAGTGTAAGGTCTTTGTCCATGGCGTAATGCGCGATCTTCGATGCCTTGTCGTAGCCGATCACCGGTGAGAGCGCCGTCACGAGCATGAGGGAGCGCTCGACGTATTCTTCGATCTTGGGAAGATTTGGGTGCGTGCCCTCGACCAGGAACGAACGGAAATTCGTGCAGCTGTCGGCAAGGATCGTAATGGAGTGCATGATGTTATAAATGATGAGCGGTTTATACACGTTCATCTCCAGGTAGCCGCTCGCGCCGCCGAAGCCGACCGCCACGTCGTTCGCCATCACTTGCACCGCGACCATCGCGAGCGCCTCCGCCTGCGTCGGGTTCACCTTGCCGGGCATGATGGACGATCCGGGTTCGTTCGCGGGAATAATGAGTTCCGCGAAGCCGGCGCGCGGGCCGCAAGACATCAGGCGAATATCGTTGGCAATTTTATAGAGCGACGCCGCGAGCGTGCGCAACGTACCGGAAAACTGCACGAGCGCATCGTGTGCGCCTTGCACGGTGAATTTGTTCGGCGCGCTCACGAACGGCAGCCCGGTGAGTTTAGCAATTTCGGCTGCCGATGCTTCCGCGAATCCGGGCGCGGCGTTGATTCCCGTTCCGACCGCGGTACCGCCCAGCGCCAGTTCGTACACGCCGTTGAGCGCATCGGAAATGCGCGCGAGATTGTCGTCGATCATGCCGGCATAGCCCGACCACTCTTGGCCAAGCGTAATCGGCGTTGCGTCCTGCATGTGCGTCCGGCCGATTTTGACGATCTCCGCCCACGCATCGGCGTTCTTCTTCACCGCATCGCGCAGTGCGCTTACGGCTGGAACCAGCCGTTGCGTCGCGGCGACCGCCGCAGCGATATACATCGCCGAAGGAAACGAATCGTTGGACGACTGGGACATGTTGACGTGATCGTTCGGATGCACCGGCGCTTTCGAGCCGAGCGGCGTGCCGGCGATTTGCGAACAGCGGTTGGCAATGACTTCGTTCATATTCATGTTGAACTGCGTGCCGCTGCCGGTCATCCACACGTGCAGCGGAAACATGTCGTGCCACTGTCCGGCAAGAATTTCGTCACAGACTTGCACGATGAGCGCATGCTGTTTGGCGCCCAAGCGCCCGCCCGCGTAATTCGCGTTAGCGGCGCCTTTTTTGAGCGTCGCGTATGCCGTTATCATCTCGCGCGGCATCAGGTCCTTGCCGATGCTGAAGTGCTCGAGCGAACGCTGCGTCTGCGCACCCCACAGTTTGTCCGCGGGGACTTGCACCTCGCCCATGCTGTCGGTTTCGGTCCGGTACGTGGCCATACTACTGCTCGACACGGTTCACGTGCAGAACGTCCGCCGTTTCGTCGCGCACGCGCCGGCACAAGTCCGGATCGTCGACGAGGGACTGACCGAACGACGGAATCATCTCTTTGAGGCGCGCGCCCCAGCCGTTGTTCACGCTGCTGCCGAAACACTGCTGCAGCACGTTCAGCATGATTGCTACGGCTGTCGATGCGCCCGGCGACGCACCCAGCATTGCGATGATGCTGCCGTCTTTCGATCCGACCAGTTCCGTGCCGAACTGAAGAATGCCGCCGTGCACGGGATCTTTTTTCACGATCTGCACGCGCTGCCCGGCCGTTTCCAGGCGCCAATCCGATTCGTTCATCTGCGGGAAGAACTCGCGCAGGAGCGCGTAGCGTTCTTCCATCGATTCCAAGACTTGGCCGACCAGGTATTTCTCGAGCCCAAAATTGTCGCGGCCAACGGCGAGCAGCGGCAGAATATTGTCCGGATCGATGGAGCCGAAGAAATCCAGATACGAGCCATGCTTCAGAAATTTGGTCGAAAACCCCGCGTAGGGCCCGAAGAGAACCGACACTTTGCCGTTGACGTGCCGGCGATCGAGGTGCGGCACCGACATGGGCGGTGACCCGACGGCCGCCTTTCCATACACCTTGGCATTATGCCGGTTCGCGATCGCTTCGTCGTCGCAGCGCAGCCACAAACCGCTTACGGGAAATCCCGCATAGCCGTGTCCTTCCGGAATCCCCGAGCGCTGCAGCAGGCGCAGTGAACCGCCGCCCGCACCCAAGAAAACGAATTTCGCCACTACTTCGCGGTGCTCGCCCGTCTTTTCATCGCGCACTTCCACGCGCCACCGTTCGCCGCTGCGCTTCACGTCGTATACGCGGCTGTGAAAGCGAAGGTCGAAACCGTCTTTGCCTTGGAGCGAGGCGAGCAGATTGTGCGTGAGCGCGCCGTAGTCTACGTCCGTGCCGGATGCCATTCGCGTAACGGCAACCACGTCGCCCGGTGCACGTCCGTCCATTACCAGCGGAATCCACTCCGCGATCTGCGCTTTGTCGTCGGAATACTGCATCCCGTAATAACAGTGATTTGCAGTGAGCGCCGCAAAGCGTTTTTTGAGAAACGCCACGTTGTCCGCGCCGCGAACGAAACTCATGTGCGGCACGGGATGAATGAACGACTGCGGATCCTTGATGGCGCCCTTCTTGACGAGATACGCCCAGAACTGACGAGACAGATCGAATTCGGTGTTGACCGTCAACGCTTTGGAGATGTCTATGCTGCCGTCTGCGTTCTGCGGCGTGTAGTTCAATTCGCAGAGCGCGGCATGCCCGGTGCCCGCATTGTTCCACGCGTTCGAACTCTCTTGCGCGGCATCGCCGAGAACTTCGTACATCTCGATTTTTAGATTCGGATCGAGCTCTTTGAGCAGCACCGCGAGTGTGCTGCTCATGATGCCGGCGCCTACGAGCACGACGTCGGTTTGAGTCTGAACGTCCGCGACAGATTTCACAAGTACGCTCCTCAAGCGGCTGGCTTGGCCAAACATTATCGCATGGCTGGCAAGGGCTCCTCTGCTAACGGAGGTGCAACGTCGCGAATTAACGCGCCGGTAACGGTTGTGCCGTTACGGTGCCGACTTGAAGCGGCGGCGCCGTGCGTGCAAGCCAGGCAGACGCGATGCCCGCGTGATGTGCAAGCAACGAGAGCGCGGCGATTTCATCGGAAAGGTACGCCGTGCGGTCCGGTTTGGGCCCGCAACAGAGAAAGCCAAGTACTTCGCCTCGAAGCGTCATCGGAATGAACAGCATGTGATACCGCTCATCGGAATCGTCGTCGATTTCGAACGGCTCTTGCCAGCGGCGTAAGCGCAGCGGAGCTGCGTCGTTGAACGTATAGAGAGCGGGAAAAGATAGCGTGCCCGCCTCGCTGACGCGCTCGTAGTAGTCGGCTCTGCGCAGATAAAAGGCAGCACCGAGGCACTCCAAGCAGTGATGAACAGTCTCAACCGCGAGATTCATGACGGCTTGAGCATCCGTTGCGGCGTCCGCTTCGCGCGCGACGCGTTGAATCTCTTCGAGACCCTTGATGCGTTTGCGGAAGAACGTTTTGGTGAGGCGCTCCTCGACGAACCGGTGAATGGAACGTGCCGATATCCCGAGCACGAGCACGACTGCAAGCGTGGATATCTGCGCCGCCATGCCGAGGTGATCGCTCGACAGACCGACAGACGCCTCGAAAATCTTGCCGATCGCCCATTCCGCGGCGATGAACAGTGCAACGATAATCGCTGACACGAGGCCGAAAATCGTCGCGCGAGAGATCAAAATGTTGAGATCGACCAGCCGGTGACGCAGGACCGGGTACACCACGCCGAAGGCGACGCAGAACACGTTTGCCGCACGTAAAATGTCACCGTAGTGCCCGGCGATCGATAAGCCGGCGAGCGGCGCGATCTCCGTAGACGCGCCGAACGCAATTCCGAGCAGCCACATTCCGCCGAGCCAGCGCATCGGCGCAGCATGCGTTCCCCGCGCTTTCATCATCGCATCAACGATGGCGACGCACATGACCGCGTAAAACAAGAAGTTTATGCCTGCGGTCACGGACGGCTGAGTCAACGCCGTCCAGGTTCCATCCCACACTGCATAAAACTCGGCTGCGGCGCCAAGCAGTCCCCATGCGATTGCAGCAATGCCGGCATAGGAAAGTGCTCGCCGAAGCTGCGTGCGATCGGGGGGATAAATTGCCAGTAACGAGAGCGCTGCCCAAACGCCGAGGCCGACAACGATCGGCGGTACGAGATCGACGAACGCGAATGCGAGCCATGCACTGCCGCACACAAGTGCCGCAGCCTGACAAAATGCACCAAATCCCGCGAGAACGAGGACAATCGCAGCGCGTGCTCCCACCAGCTCGTCACGCGCACGAAGCACGACGATAATCGAGACCAAGAACGCGCAGGCGGCGGTAAGCGCGAAAAGCAGTTTATTGAACAGTTCCGCAGCCGCGAGAGATCCGAAGAACCGCACGAATGGAATCGTCACGATTCGCAGGCGTCCGTCGCGAACGACACGCTCGTGAACGACCTCCCCCACGTTGCCCGACATTTCGACGACACCGTCGTAACCGCTGGCCGGATGGACGCGGTCACCCACGCGTAGTCCAGCACGCGCCGCCGGTCCATTGGGATCGACGAATATGACCACGGCCGTCGCGCCGTCGGGGCGCCAATTGTAACCGCCGTATCCCCAGGTGATGGGAAGCAGCATGGTAAGCACGGAGAGCGGGATGCCAATGCCCGCGAGGATGAGAACGACAGCGCGCAGCTTCATCACGTCACTCCAGGAAGATGGGCTGTTCGCTACTTCGCAAACGACATCCCACGGGACGAAAGTCCCTTGCCAACGATGGCTAGAGCGGAAAGGTCAACCAAACATGCTGGTCTTCGAGCTATCACGGCTGCAGCACTTCGTTAGCGTGCGACGCGCTCGAGGGCAGCCGTAATTTCAGCGATGAACGAGCCTCCTCCATGGCCGGCATCGTCCAAAACGTGGAGCGTGCTGGTTCGCCAACCCTTCGAGAGTTGCCAGGCCGTTTCGAGCGGACTGCTGACGTCATAACGTCCGTGAATCAGTTCGCCGCGTATTCCATTCAATACCGATGCGTTTTTCAGCAGCTGTTCGTCTTCCAAGAACGCCGCGTTCTTCCAGTAGTGCGTGACGAGCCGCGCGAAACCGAGCCGAAAAACCGGATCGTCAAACCGCGGGTTCGGCCGATGGCCCGGCGCCAGCGACGCGTGCGCATCTTCCCAAGCACACCATTCACGCGCCGCCCGTTCGCGTACCGCGGCGTCGGTGTCGAAAACCATGGCGGCATATGCATCAACGATAGGAACGTTTCGAAGCGAAGGCGGGATCGCTCCGGCGAAGCGTTCCCATTCTCTTGGAAAAATGTGGCCAACACCTTGCGTAACCCACTCGACCTCGCGCCGCGACGTCGTTGTAACAGCGGCGAGCACAAGCGCGTCTACGCGTTCCGGATGTTTTTGCGCATACGCCAGTGCGAGCGTCGTTCCCCACGAACCGCCGAGCAGCGTCCAGCGCTCTATCCCGAGCGTTTGCCGCAGCTGTTCCATATCCTCGATCAAATGTTGCGTCGTATTCGCGCGCAAATCTGCGTCCGGTTCGCTCGCTAGGGGAGTACTCCGGCCGCATCCGCGCTGGTGGAAAAGCACAACGCGATACAGTTGCGGATTGAAATAGCTTGCAACGCCCGGCCCGCACGCCGATCCCGGACCGCCGTGCACGTACAGCGCCGGCCTGCCGTTTGGATTTCCGCTGCATTCCCAATACACGCGATGTCCGTCGCCTACATCAAGCATGCCGGCATGCTGAACGTCTACAGGCGCTTGACCGTCGCCAGCCACGCCGGAAAGCTTTCATCTTGGAACGTCGTCTCGAGACTCTCCGCTGCAACCGACGCAACGCGTTTTCACTTATCGGATGCGGTCCCGTCCGCGGGCCTTCATCGCTGAAGCACAACCTATACAACGT
>JBKPMZ010000335.1:0-36698 GCA_046732415.1 Vulcanimicrobiota bacterium | reverse complement strand
GCGGCGGAGTTTTCGGCGCAGCGCGACTGCATGCTGCACGTGCACGTCGCCGAAGCGCAGTATGAAGGCGCCGAAACGCTCGAACGGTTCGGTGCGACGCCCATCTCGCTGCTCGCGCATCTCGGAGCGCTGAGCGAGCGCACCGTCGGGATTCATGCCATCTACATTACCGAAGAAGAGAAGCGCATGCTCGCGGACGCCGGCGCGCGCGTCATTCACAATCCGATGACCAATCAATATTTGGGCGACGGTATTTGCGACGTAACCGGTTTGCTGCAACTCGGGTTGACGATCGGCCTCGGCACCGATGCGGACGTGAAGCCCTCCCTGCTCGACGAGATGCGCGCAGCCTCGCTACTGCAGAAAGTGTCGCGCCTGGACGGCTCGGCGCTCGGCGCCCGTAACGCCTTTGCGCTCGGAACCACGCAAGGCGCGCGCGCGCTGCGAGTGGATGCCGGCGACCTTCGTGAGGGCGCATTTGCCGATTACGTCGCCATTGACATATCGCGCATGGATCCGTGGGTACCGTTAGGGAACCAACTGGTCTACCGCGCGGAAAGCGCGGATGTACTCGAAACGTACGTCGCCGGCCGGTTGGTGCGCGAACGCACGCACGCCCCGCCTGCGCAAGCGCTTGCCGCGCTGGAGCATATGCTCCCGCGCTTGCGCCTCTAATCTTCACGAGGCGGAAAGGAGCTCCCGTGCTGCGTTCTTTTGCCGTTCTACTTGCCGTCGTGCTGCTCACCGCATGCGGACAAAAAGCATCCACCCGTACTACCGCGATAACGCCTGCTCCAGTGGAGTCCGGTGCGCTGCCCGCCGGGCACGGCGCGAATGGCACCCTGGCGTCGTCGCCGTCCGATTTGCATTGCGGAAACGAACCGGTCGTCTGGGTCAACGAACGATCGAAGGTGTATCACACGCAAAGTGATCCCTATTACGGCCACACGAAATTGGGCGGATACATGTGCGAACTCGACGCCGTGCATGCCGGTTACCACGCGGCCAAAAAATAACGCAGACCGTGCTGTGCACGGCCTACGTTTCTCTGCCCACGGCCGCTGTTTTACCCGCTCCCCACAAGCGCAAACGCGCTGTGCGCCAGCTTGGATGCCTCTATTAGAGCGCCGCGCGAACCAAGCGCATGAACGCGCCGAAGCGAGCGTTGTTCGAATCGGTCGATTCCATGCCGGTGTATGCGACTATCACATAGCGCGCGCCGTCCGCCGTTTCCAGGATCCCGCCGTCGTGCGTCACTTCGTCGGTATCACCGGTTTTGTGCGCGAACCGGTCCCCAGGCTGTAATCCTTCGGACAGTTTATTGTTCCATTGCTGAAGCGCGAGCACGTCGCGCAGCATCGGCGCGAGCGGCACTTGCGAGCGCGCGATGAGTTCAAACAGACGCGCGGCATCGCTCGGAGGGTGCGTGTTGCGGTGCTCGCCGTCCCATTCTGGGTCGTTGATGAGGGGCAGCGACCCGGAAAGTTTGCGGCGGAATGCGGTTCGCGTCAGCCCGAAGCGCGATTGCACGACGCCGGTCGCGCGAGCGCGGCCGAGCACGTCGTACAGCATGTTCGTCGCAACGTTGTCCGAGCGGGTCAGCATCAAGTCGATCAGCTCGCGCAGTGCGCTCTCATAGCCCGGTACTAAGGGCGAGGGCTTGTCGTTGGGGGTCATGTTCGCGGCCGTCACCGGGAAACGGTCGTCCAGCGAAAGTTCCCCGTCCTCGACGAGCGCAAGGGCCGCGGCGGCCAGCGGCGTCTTAATCATGCTGGCCGGATAGAAAGCCGCCTCGGGATCGACCTGGATGGCCGGCTCACCGGCGTCCAGCCGCCGGATGATGAAGGCCGCCGGCTGCAAGTCCGCTTGGGCTGCGGCCCGGCAAACGAGCTCTTCGGTCAGCATGGGGGGCTTTCAGCAGTGCAAGTAAGTACTTGCACTCGCCAAAACGTTGTGGTAGCATCGTGCGTGCAAGTACGTACTTGCATTAACAGATTTGACCTATGAAACAGCATCTACGCTTCCTTTCTCTGCCCGCCGTCCTCGTACTGGCGGCAGCTCTGGCGGGGGCACCGGCTGCCCCGGCATCGGCCGAGGCCGGTCCGTCCGCCATTCTGGCGGGCATCGCGGCGCGGAATCCGTCCCTGCAGACCTATCAGGCGCGCGTGCACGTCGACGTGCGCATGCTGAACTTTCCGTGGCTCTCGCCCAAACTCGACGGAACGTCCTATTTCAAGCGGCCGGACAAGTACGAGGTCGTGTTCGATCGCGTACCGTCTTATGCGCATGGTATCGATAAATTGTTCGGCAGCATCGACGACGTGGCCGACTGGATGAAGAACTGGAACATCAGTTACGACGGCGTGCAGACCGTCGACGGCAAGCCGCTGTTCGCGCTGCGCATGACGAAAAAGATTTACAGCGATCAGACGAAGGACACGGTCGCGTACATCGACCCCTCATCGTACCAAGTCGTGCGCATGGACTGGCATTATCGCAACGGCGGCACCATTACGATGACGCAGACCTATCGTCAGCAAGGTGCGTATAACGTCGTTTCGACGCAGCACGCGGACATACACATTCCACACGTGCACGCAGTTGCAGATGCGACGTACGGGCAATACCAAACCAACGTCGCCGTCAACGACGCGGTATTTACGAGGAAGTGATGCTGCAGCAAGAAACGCATTCGCCGCGCTCTTCCGAAGAAACGCGTCTGCGCATCTTCGCGGCGGCCCGCCAACTCATCGCAAAAAAGGGCCGGCGGGGTACGACCACGCGCGAGATCGCGGAACTTGCCGGCGTGAACGAGGCCACGCTCTTCCGGCACTTCGGCAATAAAGACGCGCTCATCGACGCCTGCGTACTGCACTATTGTCCGGCCGTCGATTTGCAGGCCTTTTTGCCGAATCGCGACGGAAACATCGAAGAGGACTTGCGAGCGATCGCGCACTTCATGACCGAGCGCATGGAGTCGCTGCGCGATCTGATTCTCGCGACGTTCGTTGAGGAAGAACAATGGAGCGCGGCCGGCGATGCCGCCTGGCGCGCGCCTGCAATGATCAAGCAAATCCTTACCGACTACATGGCCGCGCGGGTGCAGCGCGGCGAACTCGAAGGCGACCCGGTTTTGATGGCGCGCCTGTTCATGGGGACAATTTTCGCGTACGTGGTAGGGCGCAAACGGATGCACTACCCGGACTATACCCTCGATCAAATCATCGACTTCAACATCAACGTATTTTTAAACGGCGTAAGAAAGAAGAACTAGAGCAATGCAGACGCGGGAACGCGAAGAGCAGGCGGCGCACGCCGCCGGGAACGGAAAGAGCATGGACGTTCAGGAGGATTCGGGCAACGGCGGCGGCCGCAACATGCGGCCCGTGTTCATCGGCGCGGGCATCATCGTGGCCATCCTCGTCATCATCTGGGGCGTGCGCTGGTTTTCATATGCGCACGTTCATGAATCCACCGACGACGCACGCGTCGACGCGAACACCGTTGCCGTAACGAGCAAGATCACCGAACGCGTCGACAAGATTCTCGTCGACACGAACCAGCCGGTCAAAAAAGGCCAACTGCTGCTGACGCTCGACAATGCCGACGAACAAGCAAAACTCGATCAGGCAAAGGCCAACCTGCAACTTACGCTGCAGAATCAGCAGGCGGAGACCACGCAAGGTACGGGCGGCGTAACGCAGGCGCAGGCAAACGTGCAGAACGCGGCGGCAGAGGTTCCGGTCGCACAGGCGGGCGTCAAAGCGGCGCAAGCACAAGTTGAAGCGGCGCAGGCTGCGCTTCCCGGTGCGCAACAGGCGCTCAGCCGCGCGCGTGCGGATTACGAACGTACTAAGTCGCTCGTTGCTTCGGGCGACGTTGCCAAGTCGCAACTCGACGCGGCCAAAGCCGCGTACGCACAAGCGCAATCGCAGTTCAACGCCGCGCAAGACAACGTCAACGTCGCGCAGGCGAATCTGGTGGCGGCGCAGCAAAAGGTCGGCGCCGCGCAAGCCGCGGTCGGTGCGGCGCAAGGCGGCGTCCAAGCCGCGCAAGGCAAACTCAGCCAAGCCCAGGCGCCCGCGCAAGTTTCGGCGCAAGAAGCCGCCGTGCAACTGGCGCAGCAGAATCTTTCGAATACGAAGATCTACTCGCCCATCGACGGTTACGTCGGTGAGAAAAGCGTGGAGATGGGCCAGACCGTGAGCCCCGGCATGACGCTGCTCACGCTGATTCCGAATCGCATCTTCATTACGGCCAACTATAAGGAAACGCAGGTCGGAAAGATGCATCCGGGCCAGCCGGTGGACATCAAAGTCGACGCCTATAAGGGCATCACGTTCCACGGCAAGGTGATCTCGATCAATCCGGCATCGCAGAACACGTACGCGCTGGTTCCGGCGCAAAACTCAACGGGCAACTTCGTCAAAGTGACGCAGCGGATTCCCGTGAAAATTTCCATCGACGACGCAGATCCGAGCAAGTATCCGATGCGGCCCGGCATGTCCATCGAGACCGCGGTCCTCGTGCAGTAACGGGCCGCCATGAACGGTTCGATCGCGTATACGTCCGTCACCGAGTACGGTTGGCGCAGGGCGGTGGTGACGCTCGCCGTGATTACGGCAACGATGCTGGAAATCATCGACACCACGATCGTCAACGTCGCTCTGCCCAACATTCAAGGCAACTTCGGTGTGTCGGTGGACCAAGGCGCCTGGGTCGTTACCGGCTACATCATCGCCAACGTCGTCGTCATCCCGATAACGCCGTGGTTGTCCGAGCGCTTCGGCAGGCGTGCATACTACATGGCGTCGATCGTGCTCTTCACGTTCGCGTCGGTGATGTGCGGCATGTCGGGCAGTTTTGGCGAACTGGTCTTCTGGCGCCTCATCCAGGGCGTTGGCGGCGGCGGGCTCATCTCGACCTCGCAAGCGATCTTGCGCGACACGTATCCGCTGAGCGAGCAAGGGAAGGCGCAGGGCATCTTTTCACTCGGCGTGATCGTCGGACCCGCGCTCGGACCGCTCCTCGGCGGCATCATCACCGACAATCTCACGTGGCGCTGGGCGTTCTTCATCAACATTCCCGTCGGCATCTTCGCGGCAATTGCCGTCTGGTCGGTGCTGCGTAATCCGATCAAACCGCAGAAGAACAAGCAGCTCGATTGGATTGGCCTCGGGCTGCTGGCGATGGGTTTGGGGTCGCTGCAATACGTGCTCGATCAGGGGCAGCAATTCGACTGGCTCTCCGATCCGAACATCAGGCTGTTCGCCGTCTTGGCCGCAGCAGGTATCCTCGGGTTCATCGTGTGGACGCTGCGCTCGAGGATTCCGGTCGTCGATCTGCACGTTCTTCGCTATCGAGAAGTCGCCGCGGGCAGTTTGCTGGGCGCGGCGCTCGGCGTGAGTCTCTACGGATCGGTGCTGATCTTGCCGCAGTACGTACAGAACTCGCTTGGTTTTACCGCAACGCTATCGGGTGAGACGATTCTGGTTCGCGCGCTGGCAATCGGCATACTTACGCCGGCCGCCGCGATTCTGGCGATGCGCGGACGCGTCGACGCGCGCTGGCAGATCTTCACGGGCTTCGTGCTGCTCGGCGTTTCGAACTGGATGCTCGCCCAGGTTACGACCTCCGATTCTTCGTTCTGGACGTTCGGCGCGGCGCTTATCGTCAGCGGTCTGGGACTCTCACAGATCTTCGTTCCGCTGTCGATTGCCGTGCTGGGCTCGGTACCGCCGAAGGACGTTGCCGCGGCATCGGCGTTCTTTAATCTCGCGCGTCAAGTCGGTGGAAGCATTGCCACGGCGGTGCTCGTAACGGTGCTCGTTCGCGGCGTTACGCATCACCAGGCTGCGCTTGGTTCCGACGTGTCGCTGCACGCGCAGGCCGTCCACCAATACCTCGCAGCGCACGGCGGAGAGCATTCCCGCAGCGCGCTCGCCAATCTCGCAAATCTCGTGACGCAGCAAGCGTACGTGCTTTCGTACGCGGATACGTCACGGCTCACCGCACTCATCACGCTGGTGCTCGCGCCGCTCGTCATTCTGATGCGGCGTCCCAAGAGCGCCGCACGCGCCGGTTCGTAAACTACAGGAGTACACGGAAAAAGTGAATGTGATCGCTAGTGTCTTGCTTGCCGCCGCCGCGGCGGTGCCGTCTCCGGCACCGTCGCCGCAGCTGCCCGCCGTTCCGGCGGTGGCGCCCGGCTATGCCGCGCCGCACGTATCGCCGCCGCCGCCCAGCGTGGTCGGCGTTACGGAGCAGCCGTTCGTCGGAATCACGCTGGAGAACGCCATCGGCATGGCGCTCTCGCGCAATCCGGATCTGGCGGTCGCGCAAGCAAACCGGCACATCGCGTACTATCAAATTCAAGCGGCAAAGGGCGCGTACGACGTGCGTTTCTCCATCGAGCCTCAGTATCAGTACGTTACGCAGCCGCCGCAAAACGAATTTTTCGCAGGACCGAACTTTACGCCGATCGTGCAGAAGAGCACGAGCGTTGCGGCGGGCGTGCAAGGCATGCTGCCCGGCGGTCAGACCTACAGCGTTACGGCCTCGGGAAGACAAACCTACGACAATACGCAGATCAATACGTTCAATCCGACGTATCCCACGATCTTTTCCGTGAACTTCTCGCAGCCGCTCAGTCAAAACCATGGCATCAACGCGGCGTCCCGCGCGCTGCAGCTCGCGCAGATCAGCGCGCAAGGCTCCGACGCGCAAACGCTGGCGGCCGTGTCGAATACGATCGCCCAAGTACAAAAGACGTACTGGGATTTGGTGGCGGCCTGGCGCGACGTGGCGATCCAAGAGCAAGCGCTCAAAGACACGATCGCGCAGCAGCACAGCAACGTACGCTTGGCCCGCCAGGGCGTGAGCGCGCCGATCGACGTCGTGCAGACCAACACACAGGTGGCGGTCTTTCAAGAGAACGTGTTTTCGGCGCTGCAGAACGTGGCGATGCTGCAAAACGAACTCAAGTCCGAAGTCGTCACCAATCCGAACGATCCCGTCTGGACTGCCAACCTGGTGCCGACGACGCCCGTGCTGCAGTTGCCCAAGCAGCCTTCATTGGCGGACCTGGTCACGCAAGCGCTGCGCAATCGCCCCGAGATGGCGCAGATTCGCAGCCTGCGGCAAAGCGCCGACGTGAATTTGGCCTACGCACAAAATCAAACCAAACCGCAAGTCAATTTGAACCTCGGCTACACCAGCAACGGCTTCGCCGGTACCGTTCTGCCGCTGAGCGCGAGCCCGTTTCTGGAAAGCAGCGCCCAGCAGTTCATCGCCATCAATCAGTTGATCGCCGCCGTCAATCAGACGCTGCCGCCCTCGCAGCAGATACCGGCCCTGCCGAACACCAACGTCCCCGTGCCGTCGTATCTGCAAGGCGGCCTGGATCAGTCGATCAAGAATTTGCTTTCGAACAAGTTCCCGGCGTACAGCGCGGGCGTGCAAATTACGTTCCCTATCGGCAACACGACGGCGAAGGCCGACCTTGCCGCGGCGCAAGAACAGGAGCGCAGCGCTGCAATACAAGAGGCCTCCGCAATCGAGCGCATCACGATGGACGTGCGCAACTCACTGCAGGCTTACCAAAGTGCGCAGGCCCGGCTGGTTGCAGCCCGCGCTGCCCGGGAAGCGTCCGAGCAAGTGTTAGCCAGCGAACAGCGGCGCTTCCGCGCGGGAGAATCCACCACGTTCCTCGTGCTGCAGCGGGAAATCGAGCTCGCGGACAATCGCGGACGCGAACTGCAGGCGCAAACCGATCTCAACAAAGCAGTCGTCGATTTGCAACGAGCGACCGGAACTATCCTTAGTGCGAACAACGTTGATCTCACAACAGTCGGAGAAGGAGCGCTACAACGATGAAAGACAAACCTGCGAACGTAACGCGCGTGCGGCTCTCGAAACTCTCCGAGCAAAAACTCCAGGAACGCAGCGCGGTACTGTATACTCGGGAACTGGAACGCTGGAACCGCAAGCCGCCTTTGCGGTCAGAATAACGTTTCGCTAGTGAACCGCTCGCAAATTGGCCCTCCATGGCCAATTTGCTGCTTCTCGGCTTTTTCGCAAAACAAAGTTTTGAAGAAACCATCCGGGTTTGCGCGAAAAAGTCCGAGATTCACTATCAAAACGTTATTCCGCCCTTTTTAATTTAATTTAAATTACGGCAGCGGGCGGATTCGAGCAGTACAAAACCGATCAGTAAGATCGCGGTGATTAGGCCGGACAGTGTCATCCATTGGGTTTCCATATCGCCTCAGTCGTTTGGGTTCGTGTCCGGGCTGCCGTGGCCGCAGCGGGTCACCATATCCGCGTAGTGCCCGCAATCGTTGAAGTACTGCTTTGTGAAGCCGGCTTGCGGACGCGTGAACAGCAGCGTCGTTATGCAAGCGCCCACGATGACGCCCACAATGAAGAAGAACACGCGCACGTGGTTGAGATCGCCGGCTTCCATGGCCGTACTATAGCATCAGCCTCATGGCGCGTGCACAGGCCATTCGCCCTATACACAGTGCGGAAATGCCGTTAATGCGTTTGCAAAAATTAACGCCTACGCGAGCGTGAGTTTCATTTCGTATTGCACGAACGGCTCGTTCCACGCAGCGGCTCTCGCATACGATGCGATCGGGCTGTCATCGGGTTCGTTGAGCAGCAGAATACTCTGGAATTCCCGCCCGGAAGCAATGGCATCGGCAAGAGCGTTCAGCCCGTTTGCGTCGGGGACGTTCAATTTCAAAACCTGCGCGACGTGCGCGTTGTAACGAAAGAGCGCGTACGTGGCTTTGGTGTCGGTGACGCCCGTGGAAACCGCGCCGTTGCGCAGCGTGTGGCGTTCGCGCTGCCAGCACGGTGATACGGCATCCGGGAGATCGATGAACTCCTCGGGGCGCGCGGTGATGAAACCGCGCGGTTTGTGTCCGTCCTCGACCAAATGTTCGAACGAGCGCAGCGTGCGATCCACATCGAAGCCGGCGCTGCGGTATACCGCAATCGCCGGAAGATTGTCGCTGAGGACTTCGAGTTGCATGGTTTGCACGCCGCGAGTGCGTGCGGTTTGCATCAGCGTATCGAGCAGTTCGGCCGCGTAGCCTTTGCCGCGGTGCTCCGGCGCTACGCCGAAGCCGCCGATCCACGCGCGTTTGCCGCGTATGGCAAGAAGTGCCGCGGCCATGACGCTGCCGTCGTCGTCGTACCAGATTGGCGATGCGCTCGCGTCGACGTCGTTGTACGTCATGTGCAGGTGCAGCTGTTCCGAACTGAACGTTATGGGCACCAAATAGCGTTCGAAAACGCGGTTGAGCGCGGATGCGCCCTCGCCCGCCGCAGCCTGCGCGAAGGATGCCCGCCGCACGCGCTACCGTTCCGGCAGTTCGGCGGCTGCGGCACGATCGACCATCCACGACAGCCGTCCGTCTTGCGGTGCGACGATCTGAATCGGGTGGACGGCCGGATCGTACGGACCCTCACGAACGGCGTACAGCGCCGGTGCCTTCGGCAGACCCTCCGTCGCAATGACGACGTGGCGCGCGCTGTTGATTACCAGCGGCGTTACCGTGATGCGGTACGCCGACAGTTTATCGACGTACGGTGCGCGCACGAGACGGTCGTTGTCGGTCGTGGGATCGGTGCCGGGAAACAGCGAGGCGGTATGCCCGTCGGCGCCCATTCCCAGCATGAGCAGATCGAAACACGGACGATCGCCCATCGTTTGCACGAGCAGGTGCGCGTAGGCGCGCGCTGCATCGAGCGGCTCGACTTCGCCGCGCATGCGGTGAACGTGATCGGCGCCGATGTTCACCGAGCGCAAGAAGGCGTCGGTTGCCATCTTGAAGTTCGACTCGTCGCTTTCGGGCGGCACGCACCGCTCGTCGCCGAAGTACACGAACACGTGATTCCAATCGACCTGCGAACGGCGCGGCTCTTGGGCGAGCAGCCGGTACGCGTTCTTCGGAGTGGTGCCGCCCGCGAGCGCGACGAAGAACGCGCCGCGCTGCGCAATGGCGTTGCGCGCGTCATCCACGAACGCGTCGGCGAGCGCGCCCGCCAGGTCGTCCGGCGTTTCGAATATCTGCAGATCGCCCAGGTTGCGTTCGATCATGCCTGCTTCCATTCGAAGAGGCGGCGCAGCACGTCGAGCGTCTCCAAATAGACGCCGCCGTCCGTATTCGAGAAGATGGCGCGTTCGACGAGCGAGACGATGTCCACGTCGTGCAGGGGCACGCACCGCATCGGACGCGGTTTGTCGCCCTCCACGGTCAGACAGATCAGGTCTTCCGCGTCGGGTGAAATCGCAATGCCGAACGTGCACGACTTCGAGTGCAGGCGAATGGACCGGATGCGCCGCGGCAAGCCTTCTTTGTGAAAGTTCACTTGAATGCCGTCTCCGGCGGCGTTGCAGAATTGCAGATCGCCGCAAGGCTCCCATCCCAGACGGCCGGCAAGCCACGCCGCCAAGTAGTAGGCCTCCGGATCGGAACCGCTCGTGATGTCGATGGCGGTCAGCGACGGCAACTCCTGTATCAAATCGGGTTCGTCGAAAAACTGCGCGGTAAGGTCTTGCCACGAGAGCAGCCGCATGTACGCAAGATCGCGGATCCGCTCGGCCAGCTGCGTGCGTTCCAGGCGCGTAAGTTCGCGCAGCGACTCCAGCGCGTTATCACTGCTCGAACTAAAGAGCACCACGCGTTCGGTCAGTTCGGCGAGCGGCGGAAAGCGCTCGTCGCCGACGTGAGTGCCGCCCCAGAGCAGCACGTTTTGTACGTTCGGAACCAGAAGGTCGTGCACGATGGAGCGTAATTCCTGTGCCCCCATGCCGCTCACGCCGAGTTGAATCTGCTCCAAACTGGTGACCAGCGTGTCGCCCATCTCGCGGCAATGCGTGCGTACGCTGTGGCTTTCGGGCGTGCGCGATCCGTCGAGCAGAACGATGCGAAAACCATGCGCTTCGGCGAACGCGTCACTCGTTTCGGCCATCCAGTGCAGTAAACGGTCGTCGTTCTCTACGAACGCGATCACGTTGAGTGACGTCGCGCAAACCCCGCCGCGGTCCCGCCGTTCACGGGCGAGCGCGTCGAGCAGATCGTCGACGTTCAGCGCGTTCATAGGGGTCGCCACCCCGGATTGAGCGTGGTCGCCGCTTGCGGCCCGTCGCTGCCGGCGGCGTAATTTGGAAATGCGCGGTCCTTGATCGACTGCCATACCTCAAGCACCGGCATCACGATTTCCCAGGCGCGTTCCACGGCGTCCCAGCGCGTGAAAAGCGTTGCGTCGCCGCGCATCGCATCCGCGATGAGCCGCTCGTACGCCGGCGCCGACTGGACGCCGAAGCCCGTGCCGTAGTTGAAGTCCATGGTCACGCTGCGAATGTGGTTTTTCTGCCCGGGTACCTTCGCGCTGAAGCGCATCGAGATGCCTTCGTCGGGCTGGATTTTGATGACGAGCACGTTCTGCTCGATCGTGTCGCTTTTCTCGCCGAAAAGCCGGTGCGGGATCGGACTGAACGTGATCGCGATCTCCGAGACCTTTCGTGCCAGCCGTTTACCGCTGCGCACGTAGAACGGCACGCCGGCCCAGCGCCAGTTGTTGATGTTGAGTTTGAGAGCCGCGTACGTCTCGGTATTGGAGTCGGGACGCACGTCGGGTTCGCTGCGGTATGCCGGCACGGCTTCGCCGCCTATCGTTCCGGCGTCGTACTGGCCGCGAACGCTCATTTGAAAGACTTGTTCGGGCGCCGGCGGCTCGATGGCGGAGAATACCTTGTATTTTTCGTTGCGGATCGCGTCGGCATCGGAACTTGCGGGCGGTTCCATGGCTACGAGCGCGAGCAGGTTCATCACGTGATTCTGGATCATGTCGCGCAGCGCACCCGCATTGTCGTAATAGCCGCCGCGGCCTTCCACGCCGAGCGTCTCGGCCGCGGTGATTTGCACGGACTGAATGTAGTTGCGCGTCCAGATGGGCTCGAAGATCGTGTTCGCAAAGCGCAGCGCCATGATGTCCTGCACCGTCTCTTTGCCTAAGTAGTGATCGATGCGATAGACCTGGCTCTCGCGGAAGACTTTTTCCACTTCCTTCTGAAGCGCTTGAGCCGACGTCAAATCTATGCCGAACGGTTTCTCGACGATGATGCGGCTCCAACCCTTCGTATTGCGATCGGGATCGAGCTGCGCGCGTTTGAGTTGCGAGATGATCTTCGGAAACACCGATGGCGGCGTCGCCAGGTAGAACAGGCGGTTATGACCGGCGCCGAATTGCTCCTCGTATTCCTCCAAACGTTTGGCGAGCGCCTCGAAATGCGAGGTGTCGTCGAAATTCGCGCTGATGTAGCTGATGCGCTGCGCCAAATCGTTCCACAGCGACTCCTTGACCGGCGCCGATCGCGAAAAGTCGTTCACGCACTGCTTGCAATAGTCGCGGAATTGCTCGTCGGTAAACTGCGTTCGCGCAAAGCCGATGAGCCCGAAATTCGAAGGAAGAATGTCGTTCAGGCGCAGGTTGTAAATCGCGGGCATGAGCATGCGCTTGAACAGATCGCCGCTTGCGCCGAAGAAGACGACGGTGCAAGGGTCGCTGATGCGGTTGCTTTCGATGCCCGCCCGCAGCGGATTTACCGAGACTTGCGCCATGCCGTCGCCGGGCGCATGCGTGGTCGTCGTCATGCCGTTCTTATTCCGCCTTTACCGCGTGTCCGCCGAACTGATTGCGCAGTGCCGCGATCACCTTCGCGCTGTACGATTCTTCTTGGCGCGACACGAACCGCGAGAGCAGCGAAAGCGTGATGACGGGCGCCGGCACGTTTTGATCGATCGCCGCCTGTACCGTCCAACGGCCTTCGCCCGTGTCGTCCACCCAGCCGCGAATCTTCTCCAGGTCCGGATCTTCCTCGAAGGCGAGCACCGCCAAATCGAGCAGCCACGACCTGATGACGCTGCCGTACCGCCAAATCGACGCGAGTTGGTGCAAATCGTATTTGAACGGCGAGGTGCGCAAAATTTCAAAGCCTTCGCCGTACGCTTGCAGCATGCCGTATTCGATGCCGTTGTGCACCATTTTCGAAAAGTGTCCGGCACCGGGCGGGCCGACGTGCGCGTAACCGCCTTGCGGAGCGAGCGTCAGAAACGCCGGCTCACACGCTTTCACGGCCGCGTCGTTGCCGCCGACCATCAGGCAATAGCCTTCTTTCAGTCCCCACACGCCGCCGCTCGTCCCCGCGTCGACGAGTTCCACGCCTTTGGCCTTGCAGCGCTCGTACGCCGCCAGGCCGTCCTTCCAATTCGTGTTGCCGCCGTCGACGATCGCGTCGCCCGCGCCCAGCAAGCCGACGAGCTCGTCGATCGTTTCGTCGGTCGGCTTGCCCGCCGGCACCATGATCCACACGACCTTTGGCTTCCCGTCGAGCTTCGAAACGAGGTCGGACAACGAAGACGCAGCGCTCGCGCCAATCGAAGCGACTCTCGCGACGGCATCCGCACTTCTATCGAACGCGACGACACTGTGGCCGCCTTTGATGAGCCGCTCCGTCATGTTGGCCCCCATGCGCCCGAGCCCGACCATTCCTAATTGCATTCCTACTCCTCGCTCATATGGTAAAAAACTGTAAGAGCCGCACGGCGCGGAGTGCAACACCCCGTCCGCAAACCGCTGGCAAATTTTCCGTCGTGGAAAATTTGCCGCTTCTCCGCATTTTTCAGAAAACAAAGTTTTGAAGAAAACATCCTGTTTTGCTGAAAAATGTCGGAGATTTGCTGACGGGGTGTTGCTCCCCGCGACGTGTGGTTACGTTTTTGCCATAAGGGCTTCGTCGATCGTTTGGGAGAGTGCGGCAAGACCGCGTTCGAGATCGTCTTTGAGGTGCACGCGCACGCCGCGGCGGTTGCGCTTGTCGAGCGATTCCAGATCGCCGAGCGCTTGCGCGGCAATGAGCGTGCGGAAACCGACGTTCATGCCCGGGATCTGCAGATCGAACGTCGAGTCAGCAGTGATCTGCACGAAGACGCCGGTGTCGGGGCCGCCCTTGTGCTCTTGTCCGGTCGAATGCAGGAAACGCGGTCCGAAGCCGACGGTGGTGGCGCATTTACGTGCGTCGCGCACTTTCAGGCGCATGTCGTTCAGCATCTGCGCGTGTTTGTCGCTGCGTTCGATGTACGCGCAGAAGGCGACGTAGTCGCCGGCTTTCACTTCATTAAATACGGAGGCAAGTGCGTTCTGCGGATCTTTTGCCGAAATCGATTTCGAACCGTTTAGGAAGATAATGTCCATCGATTCGGATGTGACGTTCGGCGAGGGTTCGTCGAAGGAGCCCTTCGACGCGTACTGCGCGAGCAGCGCTTTGGTGTTGTCCTTCGATTCTTGCACGTTCGGCTGGTCGAACGCGTCGATCTCGATGAGGCTGCCCGCCGCCGCGGTTGCGATCTCCCAGAGATAGAACTGCTCGCCGACGTCGTACGCGTCGTTCATCGCCAGGCGAATCACCGGGTTGCCGGCGCTTTCCAGCGCGCGAAGTTTTTCGTCGGTGCCGTGGGCCGGGTTCGGCAAATTTGCGCCGACGTACACGAACACGCGGTCGCTGCCGTAATCCTGCGGAGCTCCCAGCGGCTCGCCCTCGACCGGAAGAATGCCGCGTCCCATCTTTCCGGTAGACTCGGCGATGAGCTGCTCCGCCCACGCGCCGAACGCACGGATTGCGGGATGCGTCACGATCGTGAGTTTGTTGCGGCCTTCGCGCGCGAGTGCGCCGAGCGCCGCGCCGAACTTCACTCCCGGCGCGTTTTGCACCGCGACGGTCTTGTCGTTCGCGTGCATGGCGCCGAGGCCGCGGTCGAGCAGCAGATTGATGTTGTAGCCCGCGAGCGCTGCCGGCACCATGCCGAAGAACGAGAGCGCGGAATAACGCCCGCCGATATTCGGATCGTTGAGGAAGCACGCGCGGAAGCCTTGCGCCTTCGCTTCGGTTTCGAGTTCCGTACCGGGATCGGTAATCGCGACAAAATGCCGTCCGCATTTGTTCGCGCCGACCGTTTTGCTGACGCGGTCGCAGAAGTACCGGTAGAACGCGTCGGGTTCCGTCGTCGTTCCGCTCTTGCTCGCGACGATGAACAGGGTGCGGTCGAGTTCGATCTCGGATTCCAGCGTGCGGATTTGCTGCGGATCGGTGGAGTCGAGAACGTGCAACTGCGGAAAGCCGTCGGTCTTGCCGAATGTTTCGCGCATGATGTCGGGTGCGAGCGAACTGCCGCCCATGCCAAGCACGACGACGTGCGAAAATTCCGCGGCGACCTCTTTCGCGAATCTCTGTAGATTGGCAACCTCTTCGAGCAGGTGCTGCGGAATGTCGAGCCACCCGAGCGCTTTTTTAATGATCTCGGCATGTGCGGAATCGTTCGACCAAAGCGAGGCGTCTTTGGCCCACAGTTTCTTCAAGAAGTCGCGCTGCGCGAGTTTCTCGACCGCGGCGGACGATTTCCCGGCATATGAGCCGAGCGAGAGCGATACACGTTCCGCACCGGAACTGAGTTGCTTTTGCTTGTAGACGATTGCGCCCAGTAGCGCGGCGAACGAATCGCTGAACGCGCTCACGCCCTCGACCTGCAACTGGTACGTCACGTCGTAGAGCGAGATGTTGGCGTCGGCCAATTGCTTGAGCGTCGCGCGGGCTTCGTCGACGTCTTGCAGCACGGTGTCGGGTACGACGTTGCCGTGGTCGAGCAGCGCGTCCAGGGTTTGCGGCGGCATCGTATTGACGGTATCGCGGCCCACCACCGGCTCGATATACATCAGGTCGAAGTACTTGGGATTCTTCGTGGACGTTGACGCCCACAGCGGACGCTGCACGCAGCCGCCCTTGGCGGCAAGCGCTTTCCATTCGTCCGATCCGAAGATCTCCAGATACTTTTGATACGTGAGTTTGAGATTCGCAACGCCCGTTTTGCCGAGCAGGCTCTCGAGTTGCTTCTCACCCTTGTCGATGCGCGCTTGAAGCAGCTTGTCGACGGCCGTGTCGATGCGGCTGACGAACACGCTGTTCACCGAGCGGATCTTGTCGATGGGCAGGCCCTTTTCGACGCGGCGCTGCAGGCCGCGGATGAACGCAAGCGTGGTTTTTTCGTAAAACTCGATCGCGAAGATCAGCGTCACGTTGATGTTGATCCCTTCGGCGATGCATTCCTCAATCGCTGGAACGCCTTCGTTCGTGCCGGGGATCTTCACCATCAGGTTCGGGCGGTTGACGCGCTTCCACAGGTCTTTCGCCATGTCGATGGTGCCCTGTGTGTCGTGCGCGAGCAGCGGCGAGACCTCCAAACTGACGAAACCGTCGTTGCCGCCGCACTCGTCGTAAACTTTGCGGAAGAGATCGCAGGCGCTTTGAATGTCCTGGATCGCCAGATCCCAAAAGAGCGCGCTCGCATCGTGCTGCTTGCCGATGAGCGAGTGCAATTGCTCGTCGTAGTCGCTGCCCGCGCCAATCGCTTTTTCGAAGATCGTCGGATTGGAGGTCATTCCGCGCAGGCCCTTGTCGATGAGCGCCTGCAACTCGCCGGACGCGAACATGCCGCGCCGCAAGTTGTCGAGCCAGACGCTCTGTCCGGCCTGCAGTAGTTGCCCGAGTTGGTTTGCCATGAATGTCCCCCTATCGACGAACCGTAGCGAAATGTTCTTGCGCGACCTGCGCGATGTGTTCGGGTGTGAACCCGTATTCTTTGGCTATCGCGCCCGCAGGCGCCGACGCGCCGAAGTGATCGATGCCGTATGCATATCCCCGCAAACCAATCCAGCGCTCCCATCCCAGCGTCGAACCCGCCTCAATCGACATGCGCGCGGTCACGTCCGGCGGAAGCACCTGGTCGCGGTACTCTTGCGGCTGCGCCGCGAAGAGTTCCCAGCACGGCATCGACACGACGCGCGTTTCCATGCCCTGCGCTTTGAGCAGCGAGGCCGCTTGCATTGCGAGCGAGACCTCCGATCCCGTAGCGATCAGAATGAGATCCGGCGTGCGTTCGGTGTCCGCGAGGATGTAGGCGCCGCGCGCGACGTCTGCGTTCCGGTCGCCCAAATACGGCAGTTTTTGGCGCGAGAGAATGAGCGCCCACGGCCCTTCCTTCGCTTGAATCATGACTTTCCACGCTTCCAGTGTTTCCAAAGCGTCCGCCGGCCGCATCACCATCAGGTTCGGCGTCGCGCGCATATGCGCGAGATGCTCGATGGGCTGGTGCGTCGGCCCGTCTTCGCCCAAAAATACCGAATCATGAGTGAGCACGTAATAGCAGCGCACCTTGTTGATGCACGCCAGACGTACTGCGCCCTTCATGTAATCCAGAAAGTTCAAGAACGTCGCGCCGAACGGCAGCAGGCCGCCGTGCAGCGCCAAACCGTTGTTGATCGCCGCCATTGCATGCTCGCGCACGCCGTAGTGAATGTTGCGGCCGCCGTAGTTGTCGGGTTGGAAATCGCCTTGATCTTTCAGATACGTCTTCGTCGACGGGTCGAGATCCGCCGAGCCGCCGACCAGTTCGGGAATCGACGCGGCAATCGCGTTCATCACCATGCCGCCCGTTTCACGCGTTGCCACGTTGTCGCCGTTCTTTTTGTCGATCGCGGGCCATGGGAGGTTCGATGGCACGCCTTTGCCGAGCGCGCGTTCGAACTGCGCGGCCAGTTGCGCGTTCTGGCCCTTCCATTCGTCGTACGCGCGCTGCCACTGCTGCTGAAGCTGCGCGCCGCGATCGCCGATGCCGCGGAAAAATTGCAGCACGTCGTCCGGTACGTAGAAGTCGGGCTCGGTGGGCCAGCCGAGATTTTCCTTGGTGGCCTTGACGTCGTCTGCGCCGAGCGGCTCGCCGTGCGATTTGAACGAGTCTTGCTTCGGTGAACCGTAGCCGATATGCGTGCGCACGGCGATGAACGACGGGCGGTCCGTGACGCTCTTGGCCTGGCTGATCGCGCGGTCGAGCGTTTGGACGTCGTTCCCGTGATCGATGTCGACGAACTGCACGTGCCAGCCGTATGATTCAAACCGCTTGACGATGTCCTCGGTGAACGTCACGTCGGTTTTTGCCGCGAGTGAGACCTTGTTATCGTCGTAGACGGCGATGAGTTTGCCGAGCTGCAGATGACCGGCCATCGAGGCGGCTTCCGCCGAGACGCCTTCCATCATGTCGCCGTCGCTGCACATGACGTACGTGAAGTGATCGACGATCGTTTGATCGCGATTATAGACCGCGGCCAGATGTGCTTGCGCGATCGCGAAACCAACCGCGTTGGCGAACCCTTGCCCGAGCGGTCCGGTGGTAACCTCCACGCCCGGCGTGTGGTGCGCCTCGGGATGTCCGGGCGTCTTGCTTCCGAGTTGCCGGAACGCCTTGAGATCGTCCAGCGAGAGATCGTAGCCGGTCAGGTACAGGAGCGAGTAGAGCAGCATGGACGCGTGCCCGGCACTTAGGATGAAGCGGTCGCGATTGGGCCACGCGGGATCCTTGGGATTGAAGCGCAGGTGCTTGGACCAGATGGTATACGCCGTCGCGGCGGCGCCCAGCGGCATGCCCGGGTGACCCGAGTTCGCCTTCTGGACGGCGTCGACGGAAAGGAAGCGGATCGCGTTGATGCGCTGCTCGTCCTCGCGTGTGTTCGGCACAGCCTCTCCTTTAAATACAGACCCTTCACACCTTCAAGTCGGCGTGAATCTCAAAACGGTTTTACCCACATCGGCAGGGGCCGGGGTCTGCCGCCTGCTTGGATGCTTCCCAGGCGCGTTCCCGGACGCCTACCGGGCGCGGCCGTTAATCCGCTAACGCCAATTGACGTTCAGTCAAGATTGGCGTGAACGGTTGCGGCGCGTATTGAGCTCTTCCCAGGTGCGTTTTAGGCTCGGTGTACGTATGAAGACGCGCACGTTCGAACGAGGCCAGACACTGCCGATTGTTGCGATGGCGGTGTTGATGCTGGTCGCTCTGGGCGGCTTTGCCGCGGACGTGGGCTATCACCAATACATGCAGCGCGCGCAGCAAACGGCCACCGACAGCGCGGCGATCGCGGCGGCGGCGGAACTGGCGACGGGAAATTCCGTGGTCGCCGGCCAGCGCGACGCTTCGTCCAACGGCTTTACCGCCGGGACCGGCGGCGTGACGCTGGTGAGTATTGCCCCTCCGGCCGCGCCCGATCCGTACGCCGGTGACGCGCATGCGATCCAAGCTCGGATCAGCGCCAGGTACGCCACCGTGTTCGAAACAGTCTTCGGCATCAGCGACGTCGAGGTGACGACCAAAGCGGTCGCAATATCGGATGCACCGAGCAACTGGTGCATCGTCGCGCTGGATACGAGCGGCACGTCGAACATCGACGCACATTCGGTTATTAACGCGCCGGATTGCGACATCTCGATCAATAACCCGCATTTGAGCATCGGCGGACAATCGACGATTACGACGAGCGATCCGATTCAGTATTCCGGCTCGCTCACCGGCGCCGGAACCTCGACGTTTTCTCCCGGCATGCCCGTGCAATCGCTTCCCGCCAGCGATCCGTGCCGCCAGATCGACTCCTGCCGGAATCTGCTGCAGAATCCGCCGTCGTCGACCGCCTGCCAAACGTTCGACCCGTCCTCCATCGTCGCAAATAGCGTCTATTGCGACATGAACTTCGGTAACGGCACGTTCACGCTGCCGCAGGGCTATTACGTCATCCCGGCGGGCGGGCATTTCAACGCGAACAACGCCACGCTGTACGGCAGCGGCGTGACGATCGTCGACTTCGCGAGCAACAACATCACCGCGACGAACGCCGAGTTCCACCTGAGCGCGCCGGACAGCGGCGATTACGCCGGCATGCTGTTCTACGCGCCCAACTACACGCAAAGTGTGACGCTCAACAGCGGTGACGGCGGCTTGCAGGGGATTATCTACGTGCCGAATGCGAGCCTCACCCTGAACGCCGGCGCAACCGCAATGATGATGGTGATCGCGGGGCAACTCACGCTCAACGCCTCCAACACGACGTTCACGCCGCTTACGTCCGCGCAGATCACGCATCCGAGGCTCGTCGAATGAAACGGTTTCCGGCCGCAGAGGCCGGCGTCGCGCTCATCGAATTCGCGGTGGCGCTGCCGCTCCTGATAGTTCTGCTCGTCGGCATCATCGAAACCGGGCGCCTGGCCTATTACAACATTCTCGTCGGCAATGCGGCGCATGCCGGCGCGTTTTACGGCAGTCAAAATCTCGACACGGCTAATCGCATTTCCGGCATGGCCGATGCGGCGCTTCGCGACGGTCAAAACGTCCCGCAGATCAGTGTCTCCCCCGCTCCCACGCAAGCCTGCCAATGCTACAACCCGGAGACGGGCGCGTCTACGCCGCTCTCGTGCAGTCTGAACGGCTCCACGTGTGCGGCCGGAACGCACCGCGTCGTCTATGTGCAAGTCACCGTTTCCGGCAGAGTCAACACACTTTTCGATTACCGGCCGCTGGGGTTACCGAATCCATGGACAATAACGCGTACCGCAGTAATGCGGGTTTCCAATACCGCGCAATGAATCGCGAGCGCGGACAGACGTTACCGCTCGTCGGCTTCGCGCTCGTCGTACTGCTCGGCATCGCCGGTTTCGCCGTCGACGCCGGTTACCACCAATATCAGCAGCGCATGCAGCAGACCGCAACGGACAGCGCTGCCATCGCCGGCGCGAAAGAAGGGCTGATCGGCGGTTCGACGGCAGCCGCGCAGCAAGACGCGGCAAATAACGGTTACACCGATAATTCCGGCGGATCGCCGTGCGACGCCACGGCGCCCGTTGGACGCGTGTGTGTGGAGGTCGACAAACCGCCGCTCGCGCCCGATCCGTTTTCCGGTGACACGAATGCCGTCGAAGTGCAGATCACCGCGGTACATCCGACGTGGTTCGAGCAACTCTTCGGCGTCAACAAAACACCCGTGACGACCAAGGCCGTTGCCACGCTCAAGCCCGTTCCGTCGAACAATTGTTTATACGTGCTCAACGGGTCCGCCAACTTCAACGGTCAAACCGGCGGCGGCACGGTGAACGCCACGAACTGCGGGCTCGTATTTAATGGCACGACCAACTTTCACGGCGCCACGGTGACCGCCGATTCCATCGAATGCGCCTCGACGTGTTCGCAAGGGACGTTTACGAACGCGACGCCCGAGCCCGCCGCGCCGGCGAGCGACCCCTGCGGTGGAATCACGTTCTGCGCGCAGATGGCCAATCCGGCACCCACGTGTACGAGTCCGTCGAGCGTCAACGTCAGTAGTCCAACGACTTTGCCTCAGACTATCGTGCCCGGATGCTACAGCAACATCAACGTCAGCAAAGCGGCGAACGTCGTGTTTCAGTGCGGCTTGTACGTGATCACGGGAACGCTCAACGCGCGGCCCACCGGCGGCACCAATGCGGCGCCGAACAACATCTCGCAGGATTGCGGTCTTACCGGACCGAGCGGCGTGACGTTCTATCTCACGAGCACGGGCAGCATCGACATGGGCAACGACAATATCAAGCTTGCGGCGCCGACGACAGGCGATTACGCGCAGTACGGCAGCGGCGAGCAGAACGTGCTCATCTACCAGGCTCCCGGCAATACGAACACGGTGAACATGGCGTCCGCCACGTGCGCCGGCTGCGAATCGTTTTTCACCGGCATGATCTACGCGCCGTCCGCAAATCTGAACTACAACCAGTACACGACGACCACGCAAGGCAGCGTGCTCATCATCGTCGGCACGCTCAACGCGAACGGCGGCGTCAACAGCATCTTCAATGCCCCGGGACCGCCGGGTACCTTCAGCGTTCAGGTTCCGTATTTGGGAGAATGAGCATGCAGAACAAACGCGCATTTCCCGCCGCCACGGCCGGCGTTGCCCTCGTGGAATTCGCGATAGCGATTCCGATTCTCATCATGACGCTCGTCGGCCTCATCGAATACGGGCGCTATGCCTATTTCGTCATCGAGGTCGGCAACGCGGCGCATGCCGGCGCGCAATACGGCGCGCAGGATGCGAGCAGCGGCGCAAATGTCGCCGGCATGAAGAACGCCGCGATACAAGACGGGCAGAACAGCATCTTCCCGCTTACCGCGTCGGCGGTGAGTGCGCAAAACGTCTGCGCCTGCTGGACCGGCACCACCGAGGTGCCTTCACCTCCAACCGCGGCGCAATGCGGTCCGCCGCCCCCGCCGTGTGCCGCCGGCCGGCAAGTAACGTACGCGCAAGTCACGGTGACCGGCACGATATCGCCGCTGTTCAATTACTCACTGCTCGGCCTTCCGTCGTCGTGGACGGCATCGCGCACCGCAACCATTCGGATTCTGACGCAATGAAACACGCACAACGCGGCGCCAGCATGGTGGAATTCGCGATCTCCGCTTCGGCGCTGATGCTCGTCATGTTCGGCATTCTCGAATTCGGCCGAGTGATGTACACGTATCACACCGTTTCCAACGCCGCGCGTCTTGCCTCGCGATGGGCGATGGTACGGGGCGCGAACTGTTCGCTGCTCGATCACTGCAATGCGACGTCGGCGGACGTCCAAAGTTTCGTGCTGGCCAACGTGCCGATGGTCGATTCGTCGTCTACCACCGCCGCAGGGTGTTCGCAAGCAGGCTTATGCGCGACCGCGACGTGGAGTACGTCGAGCGATCCGAGTGTGGATTGCACGGCGACCGACCCCGGCGGTAACAACGTTCCCGGGCATCTCGTATGCGTTACCGTGACGTACCCGTTCAACTTCGCGATACCGTTCGTCTCGAATACCCCGCTCACACTGTCCAGCACGTCGAAGATGGTCATCTCCAACTAAACGCGCGAGCCGGGCGGGAAGCGCGCCGGCCCGCGCCGTACCGCCGGAAAACGATGGATGCACAGGAATTACAGGAGCGCGTCGAGGCGGGCGATGCCCAAGCCGTGGAGGCCGTCATCGCGGCGCTGGATGAAGGACGTTTGCGCGTGTGCGAACCTGACGGCGAGCAGTGGATCACGCACGCGTGGATCAAACGGGCAATACTTTCGTATTTCGGACTGCATCAGTCCCGCGTCGTCGGCGATCCGGAAAGCATTCAATTCTTCGATAAGATTCCGACCAAGACGAATTACGAGAAACTGGGCGCGCGATGCGTTCCACCCGGTGTTGCCCGCTATGGAAGTTTCCTCGGACGCGGTGCGATTTTGATGCCGGGTTACGTCAACATCGGCGCGTACGTGGACGAAGGGACGATGGTCGACACCTGGGCGACCGTCGGATCCTGCGCGCAAATCGGCAAGAACGTGCACCTTTCCGGAGGCGTCGGTATCGGCGGCGTTCTGGAACCGCCGCAGGCGCAGCCGGTGATCGTCGAGGACGGCGCGTTTATCGGCTCGCGATGCATCGTCGTCGAAGGCGTGCGCGTGGAGCGTGAGGCGGTGCTCGGCGCCGGCGTCGTGCTCACCGCCAGCACGCCGATTGTCGACGTTCGCGCGCAAGCAGCCGTTGTTACAAAAGGTCGCATACCGGCGCGTGCCGTCGTCATTCCGGGCACGATACCCAAGACGTTCCCCGCAGGAACGTTCGGCGTGCCGTGCGCGCTCATTGTCGGAACGCGCAGCGAGTCCACGGATCGCAAAACGTCGCTCAACGCGGCGCTGCGCGATTTCGAGGTCGCGGTGTGAGGTGACCGCAAACCCGCTGCGCCTCTCGCGCGAACGCTGTATCCTCTATGGCGCCGTTTTGACGCTGCTATGTCTGGTGCAGGTGCGCTTCGTCGTGGCGCAAGGTTTCGGCGATTGGAGCGCGTTCTGGTCGGCGGGCGCGACGGCGGGAACGCGCGATCTGCTCGACCCGGCGCGTCATGCGGCGTGGCAGCACGCGCATCACCTGCTCACGACGATCTTTCCGTATCTTCCAGGCGCCGCATGGGTGCTCGCGCCGCTGAAGAACGCGCCGCCGGCACTCGGCTATGCGCTGAATTTCGTCGTGATGGCCGTCGCGGCGGCTGCGGCTGCATTGGTGGGCGCCCGCGTGTACCGCATGCCGCGCACGCTGGCCCTCGTATTCGCTTTCGCATGGGCGCCGGTCATTGCCGCGCTCGCCACCGGCCAGAATTCGCCGCTGGGTTTGCTGCTCGCGATGCTGGCGATTTGGGGAATCGTCGCATCGTCGCCGCTGGTTGCCGGCATCGCGGTGGGCCTGCTGCTGTACAAGCTTTCGTACGCGCTGCCGCTCATCGCGCTGCTCGCGGTACGCCGCAACGTGCGCGCGCTCGCCGTCGTCGCGCTGTTTGCCGCCGTGTGGTACGTGGCCGGAGTGAGTGCAACCGCTGGTGATTGGCAATGGCCCGCGCACTACGTGCAGGCGTTGCGCGGTTATGCGTTGCCGGACGCGCAGTTCAATGCCGTCAAAGCCATCAGCATTTCGCACCTGCTGCTGCGCGTGGGCGTCGCGCAGACGGCTGCCATGCTCGCTGGCGCCGTGCTGCTGCTTGCCGCGCTGCCCTTGCTGGCGCGCGCAGCGCCCCTGGAAGCGGCGAGTTTTACGCCGCTGCTCGGTCTTGCCGCCGGGCCGCATACGCTGCCCTACGACGTCGCCCTCGCGCTGCCGGCACTCTACTACACGATGACGCACGCAAGGGAACCGTTTCGCACACGCGGCATTTGTGCGGTATATCTCGCCGCGCCGCTGTGGCTGCTCAGCGGCATCGTACGCTTCGACGTGCTTGCCGTGTTGTGCGATGGCGCGGTGCTGCTCTGGCTTTTGAAAGGATTGCATGAATCCACGGCTCGCCCACATCTCGGGATCGCTGATACGCGAAATCGCAGCCAAGCGTAAACCTTCGTCGATCGATTTGGGTTTGGGTGAGCCCTCGCTCAAGCCGAATCCCGAGCATTTGCACGCCGGGATGCGCCACGCGCTGCAGCACGGGCTGCGTTATACGCTCAACGCCGGCGATCCGGTGCTGCGTGATGCGATTGCCAAACACTACGGTTATCCGCAGATGAACAACGCGGAAAACGTTTGCATCACGACGGGATCGCAAGAGGCGACGTACGCGGTCATCAAGACCGTGCTCGATTCGCAGAACGACGAATTGCTCGTCGTCGAACCGGCGTTTCCGTCGTATGCGAAAATGGCGACGCTGGAAGGTGTTGCGGTGCGCGCGGTTGCGATGAGTGCGGACGACGGTTTCGCATTCGACGCCGAGCGCATTGCCGCCGCGGTCACCGAGCGCACGCGCATGATCGTGATCTGCTCCCCGTGCAATCCGACGGCGCGCGCGATCTCGGATCGCGAAGTGCGTTCGCTGAGCGCCGCGCTGCTCGGGCGCGGAGGCTCGCCCGTGTGGGTGCTGCACGACGAAATCTACCGCGAGCAGACGTACGTCGGCGATGCCGGCTATTTTGCGCAGCACTATCCGTACACGATCGTCACCAACAGCGTGAGCAAAAGCAATGCGCTCACGGGCTTGCGTCTCGGTTGGGCGATCGCGCCCGCGCACGTCGCCGCGCAAATCGTCAAAGTACATGCGTGGTTAACCTCGTGCGCGGACGCGTTCGCGCAGCAGGTTGCGCTCCACGTGTTTTCCACGCCCGGGGCGTTGCGCGAGCACTACGCCTGGTACGCCGCGCAGCGCGAAACCGTGCTCGCCGTTCTGCGCGAAAGCGGACTGCGGTTTATCGAACCGGACGGCACGTTTTACGCGTGCGTCGCGTTACCCGGCGGCGGAATGGATTCGCTCGCCGCGGCGCACGCGCTTGCCGACGAGTACGACGTGATTGCGGTGCCGGGCATCGCGTTCGGCGCCGATTTTGCCGGTTGGCTGCGTTTGACGTGGGTTTCGGATCCGGCGCGTCTGCGCGAGGGTATCGCCAGAATTCGCGCGTTTTTCCAGCAGCAAATGGCCCGCATATAGGCAAGCAAGCAGCGACGAAAAAACTTCGCCGTGCGTTCCCAATCGCGCCGGATTGAGAAAAAACCACGAAAATTCCGACATTAGACCGATGGCGATGGTCCTGAATTCTTAAGAATTGCTGGGATCGCATGGACCGCAAGACTCAACGCGGCTTACGGTTTTTGTACGCATCTTTCGCCACTGCTTCCCAGAGCAACGGCTAGAATAGTCGCATGATTCGCACCTCAGGTGTCCCTCGTTTGACGCCCCTTACGATTCGGCGTCCGCGCCTAGAGCGCTGGCTCGAGGCCTATGCCCAGTTCCCGGTGCGTTTGATCATCGCGCCGCCCGGGTCCGGAAAGACGAGCATCGTCCTGAAGTATTGCGCGGAAAGCGAGCGCGAGACGTCGTACCACGCGATGCCGCACGGCGCGGACGCGCAGTACGTGCGCCGCACGATTGGTAAACTGCTCACCGGTTCGCCGGCGCACTGCCGCGAGATCGTCGTCGACGAGATCGACAACGCGTCCGAGCAGGGCCGCGAGGAACTGGCGCGTCTGGTTGAAGCGGCGCCCGAAAACGTTACGCTGGTGTACGTGGGACGTTCCCGCGAATGCGTCGACGCGCGGCGCTTGGTCACGCGCGGGCTTGCCGCGTTGTGCGATGCGCAGCGGTTGGCTTTCGACGCCGAAGAAACCGCGCGTCTGGCCGAAGCGTGCGGCGTTACGGCGGGCGATTTGGAGATGCGCCGCCTCGTTGAAGACACCGACGGCTGGGCGCTTGCCATCGCGGGTGCGATACGAACCGCCGCCGCAGAAGGCCAGACGATCGATCGTGCGTACCAATCGTGGCGGGCGCAGTCGCAAACGCTCTTGCGCGAGTTCGTTTCGGTGGAAATTCAACGGGCGGGCGAAACGCTGCAAACGGCGTTCTGGTCGCTGTACGAAGGCGCGGGGCGCGTCGACGTGCGCAGCTTGCGGCAACTCGAAGCGGAAGGCTTATTCGTGATCGACAGCGGCGGTTTGCTGCGCTTATACCGTCCGCTCGGGCCGTTCGGCGTACGCCACGCGCAGGGCGAGGTTTCGAGCGGCATCATGACGCCGCCGCTGATGGTGCGCATGTTCCGTTCGTTCGAAGCGCGCATCGAAGGCCGCGACATCCCGTGGGTGCGCCGCCGCGATCAGCAGCTCGTGAAATATCTGCTGCTCAAGCCGAACGGCGCGGCCACGCGCGCGGAGCTCGCGTCGGTATTCTGGAACGACACCGACCGGCATTTGGCGACGCAGAGCGTGCGTACCGCGTGCAGCACCATTCGCAAAGCGTTTGCGAGCGTAGTTGGACCGGCAAACGTCGACCTATATTTTCGCACGGCGCCCGATATTCAAATCGATTTGAAGAACGTCGTATGCGACGTGCGCCGCTTCATCGCGCACGTCAACGACGGCGACGCGGACTACGAGCACGGCGACTTTGAAGACGCGGCGATGCATTACCGTGCGGCGGAGAAATTATACGCGGGCAATCTGCTCGAATTCGACGCACCCGAGCCGTGGATCGCGGCGCAAGGCAGCGCGCTGAGCGATCGGCTGATGTCGGTGCTCGAACGGCTCGGTGGCTTTGCCGCCGAACACGAAGAACTCGCGACGGCCGCGCAATACCTGCGCCGCGCGCAAAACACCGCACCCGAGCATCCCGCGCTCGCGCGGCTGGCGGCGCGGCTGGACCGGCTGCGTGATCCCAAGAAATACGTACGCCGCGCACTTCAAAGCGTCTCGTAGCTTCGCGGCTGCCGCACTCGCGGTTTTCGCCGTGGCGCTGCTGGCGTACGAACTGCACGGCTTTGCCGCCGTGCATAGCGCGCTGGCGGATTTTCGCGCCTTCCGCTGCGCGGGATCGGCGCTCGTGCACGGCGCGGATCCGTATCGCGCGGCAGCGCTTTTGAGTTGCGAGCGAAGCCCGGCGCCGCTCGGCTTGTATTCCGCGCCCGCGGGACTCGCGGTTCCCGCGCCGCTGCCGCCGTATGCGCTGCTGCTGTTCGTGCCGTTTGCCTACGCTGCGTTTCCGATAAGCGCGGTCCTGTGGCTGCTCGTCCTGTGTTGCGCCGTAACCGCTAGCGCGCTGTTGTTGGCGCGAACGCTGCGCATCGCATTGCCGGTGGTGTGCTGGATGCTGCTGCTTGCCGCAGTGCTGCTGTGGCTGCCGTTCGGCGAAGCGACGCCGATCGCGCTGCTCGGTGCGGCGCTGACGGCGCGCGCGCTGCAAACGCAGCAGCGCGTCTTGGCCGCGGCCGGTTTGGTCTTGCTCGCGCTCGAGCCGCATCTGGCGCTCGGTGCGTGGCTGAGTGCATTCTGCTTTGCGCCGCGTACGCGCGCAGCGATAGTCGTCGCGGGCTGCGCGCTGATCGCACTTTCGCTTGCGATAAACTCCGGTGCGCTCGTCGAGTACGCCGGTTCCGTATTGCCGCTGCACGCACTCGCGGAAGTGCCGCGCCCCGCGCAATACAGCGCGACGTGGGCGCTTGGCGCGATCGGCGTTTCTCCACGTGCCGCGTTACAGGCCGGATCGTTCACGTACGCCGCCGCTTTAATCGGCGGCATGTGGGCGGCTGCGCGGCTGCGGCAGCGCTGGAACGATGCGGCGGTCCTCGTGCTTGCCCCGATTGCCGCCGCCGCAATCGGCGGGACGTTCGTTCACGCGTCGCATATTGCGCTCGCATTGCCGTTCGCCGCGATGCTTGCCGTGCGCGAACCGGGCCGTGCAGGACGTGCGGCCGCACTTGCATGCGCGGTCCTGTCCGTTCCGTGGCTGACGGGCGCAGGTCAACAGGTGATGCTGTTCGCCGGCGCGGGTGTTGCCGCGGTAATCACGCTTTCTCTTACGCGCAGCCGCCCCGCTGCGGCCGGCGTGTTCGCAGGTGCGCTCGCATGTGCCGTGGTGCTTTTTACGCTGCGGCAAACGCACGCCGTCCCGCAACCGCGAACGTTTCCTATTGCGGCGCGCGCCGGTGAACTGGCGTCCGCATCGTGGGGACGGTACGTGTGGCGTGAACAATCCGCCGTCACCGCGGTCGACTGGCTGGGAAAGATTCCGACGTGGTTTGCGCTGCTGCTACTTGCGGGCGCCGCCGCCGGCGCCGCTTCGCACAAACAGGCGGTAGTCGTCGTCCGCGTACGCAAGGCGCCAGCCGCGCCATGACGCAAGACCGCGCGCCAGCGCCCGCTTTTTGTCGACGAGCACGGCATTCACGCCGCGGCGATCCAGGATGCTGCGCCAACCGCCTTTCGCGCGGAACACGGCGACGTAATCTTTCCATACCGCAATCGGAAACGGATCGCAGCGCCCGTCGATAAACTCCCGTACGTTGCCGTGGCGCAGCGCGAGCGAGCACCACGCGAAATCCTCGCAGTACAAGTTGTGGGTTCCCGGAAGCGCGGCGAGCTGTGCGATGGCCGCTTGCGGCAGATTACCGGTGCGAAATTGAGGCGACTGCGCAAGCAGCAAGCCCGAAACCACCGCGGCGGCGAACGTGCCGCAATAGAGCAGTACGCACGCGGGCGCTTCCGCGAAGATCGTATTGATACGCGCACGCGCGGGCATACGTATGCCGAACCGCTGCGCGACGACCGGCGCGAGAACGATCGCGCAGACCGGGACGTTGCGCACCGCCGTGATCGCCAGATACGTCACCGCGCCGATAACGAGTAATTCCGGCCAGCGGCGCGATCCATCGACGCCCAGTATGCACACGCCGGCGATAAGCACCAGGGCTCCGAGCGTAAACGACACGGCACCCAGCGTGCTCGGCTGCCATTCGTTGATCGCCGCGCGAATGGGACTGTGCAGCAGTTCGACCGCGTACACGGGCAACCGGTACGTGAGCGGCGTCAAAAACACCGCGCCCGCGGATGCAATGGTGAGCAGCGCGTATCTGCGCACCGCTGTTGTCCAACCGCGCTCTTGCAATGCCGTTCCCGCCGTCCAGAGTGCCAGCAGCGCCGGTGCGAGCATGGCGCTTGCGTGCACGTTCGCCCACAGCGCCACGATGACGGGAATCCACCACTTGTGCTTGCCGCAGCGCAGCACGTACATGATTGCGGCCAGAAACGCCCACCCGAAAACTTGCGCGCGAATACCGTATGATTCCAGCATCGAAAAACCGACGCACGCCACGGCGATGGCGACCGGAACCGTCGTTGCGCCCAACCGCCGTGCGGCAAGCGCGGTGAAGAAGAGTACGGCGAGCGCGGCAACCGTATTCGCCGCCACGAGCGCAACGAACCACGGCGTCCCCACCGTAAGCGCAACCGCGATGCTCAACGCCCATTCCTGTGGAATCCACGGTGCGCCCGGCGCGGTGAATGCTTCGGGACCCAGCGCGCTGGGCAACGCGCCGCTGTGCAGAATATGCAGTCCCAGCCACTGCTGCCACGCGATGTCGCCGTCGCGCCCGGGATCGAACCAGGCGCTCACGGCAAAACGCGCCGCAAACACCATGGCGATAGCGATGGCGGCGCGCATTAGTGCTCCAGTTCCAAACGATCGCCGACGAGCACGTCACACGAACTGAGCGTGCCGGTGCCCAGTTCCACGACGGAGTGCGCACCGTAACAGCCGATCGCCAGCCGGTTCTGCGGTACCGCACAGATCGTGCGAATCACCCGCCCGTCTTTGTCGAGGAACACGACGTCGATGCGCGTTTGCATGCCGATGGTGTGGATGAGCGAGCATTCTTCGAACCACACGCCTTCGCTCGCATCCACGCGCTTGCGCGGAATCAACCCCACCATGCGTTCGTACCAGTTCGTCGCTTTTTTCACTTCCGTCGCGACAATTTCACCGGTCGTGGCGTTGCGTATGCGCATCATCGTCCGATCACGTAACGAGCGGCAATGCGGCGCCGATCGCCGCGGCCAAGTACGGAGCAAAAGCGATTACCGCTTTGTGCCTGCCGCGCAGCACCGCATATGCGGCCGCAACGAACGCACCGGCCGCGAATGCGGCAAGGGCCATCTCTCCGCCCAGGACCGCGCCGCCGAGCGCCGCGAGCTTCGCATCGCCCCAGCCCATGCCGCGTCCGTGCGAGAGCGTCGCTAGCATCGCAAACGGAACGAACGCAACCGCTGCGGACGCGAACGGCCAGAACGCGCGCTGCTCTAGTGCGAGCGCAAATACCAGTGCCAGCGGAACCAGAGTAAAGACGTCGGGAACGATGCCGTAGCGCACGTCCGTGCACCAAATCGCGGAGAGTGCGCAAACGACGATCGCGTACAGCAGCATGCTTTGCGCGCCGTTGCCGCGCAGTGCGAGGAATATTCCGACGAGCGCGGCACCTGCGGCGATTGCGATGACGGGCGGTTTCCCCGGGACCGGTCCGTCCTCGAACGGCGAAGCCGAGATCGTACCGGCAAGGAGAATACCTGCACACGACGCCAGGCCGAAGAACAGCCCGCCCGCGATTGCTTCCATCGCTGCCTACCCCTGGTGCGAGAGATAGTTGACGATGAGGCTGCCGAAGATGATGACGAACAGTGCCGGCAGCAAAAAGAACGCCATCGGAAACACCATCTTCACGGGCAGCTGCGCCGCGTGCTCTTCGACGATCAAAATGCGGTGCGTGCGCGTGTCGTCCGCCAATTCGTTCAAAATCTTCCCGACGTTCGATCCGAGGCGTTCGGCTTGCGTGACGGCGGCAACCATTGTCGTGAACTCATCTTGTTTGAGACGATCCGCGGCGGCTTTGAGCGCGTCCGCGCGTCCGCGCCCCAAACGGATCTCCGTGAGCGCTTCCTTGATTTCTTCGCCGACGGCGCCCGGCGCCGCGTCGACGGCATACGCGAGCGCGGCATTGAGCGAGAGGCCGGCTTGCACGGTCGATGCGACCATGTCCAGAAAGTCGGGAAGCGTGCGCTGCACGTCCTGCTTGCGTTTCTCGACGGCGCGGTTGAGCATCGAGATCGGCGCGTAGACGATCGCGCAAAAGACTCCGGCGGCCAGTAAATACTCCACCACCGGCGGCAAGTGCACGTACCGTGCGTAGAGGATCATGACGATAACTGCTACCAGCAGGCTCGCCGCCGTTCGAAGCACCATCTGCGCGGGTGTCACGGTGTACCATCCCGCCTCCAGCAGACGCTGCTGCAGACGGCTGCGCTGTTCTTGCGGAAGCATGCGATCGACGACGCTCGCCACTCGCGCATCCTCGGAGGAGCGTGGTCCGTGCGTTTCCAGATCCTCGAGCGTCTTGCTCAGCGCGCTCTTGGCGGGGATGAACGAAACGGTGAACATGAACGCGGAGAACGCACCGAGAATCGCGATGACGAGCGCAACATCCGGAATCATACGTTCACCTGCAGAATGCGGTTCAGCGCGAAGACGCCGAGCGCTTCCAGAACGAGCACGATGAGCAGCACGACGTGTCCGGCCGGCGTGTGCAGCAGTCCGTGCGACATCGCCGGCTGCGTCATCACGACGAATCCGCCCAAACCCACCGGCAGAGCGCCCAGCACGAACGCACCCGCGCGACCCTCCGCCGTGAGCGACTTGACTTTGCGCCGCATTCTGCGCCGCTCTTTGATCGTATTCGCGAGTTGCTCGACGACTCGTGCCAAATCGCCGCCGGTCTGTGAGTTCACCCGCACGACCCGAGCCATCATCAGCGTTTCGTTCGCCTTCACGCGCGTGGCGAAATCGTCGAACGCGTCATAGATGCTCACGCCGACCGTGGTTTGCCCGAGCACGCGCTCGAACTCGAAGCGTGCGGGATCCTGCGTTTCGCCGACGACCAGGTGCAGCGTTTGCTGCAGTCCCAAACCGCTGCGCAGGCCGCTTGCCATCAGGCGCAGTACGGTTTCGAACTGATTGAGAAACGCTTCCGTCCGCGCACCGATCCGCATGTTCATGAAGATCCGGTAGAATGCTGCCGACACCGCGGCAGCGAGTGGTATCAGCAGCAGACCGACCACGACCGGGGGTTTGAAGATGAGCAGCAACGCGATCCAGAGGGCTGCCGAGACCGTCACCCACGTCGCGAACATCTCGTCGGATTTGGTGCGCACGCCGGAGGTATCCAGCTTTTCCGAGAAGCGCGAAAAGCGTTCCAGCGCTCCTTTTTGCAGCGATCCCCAGAACGTGTAAAACACCAGGGCGGCCGATGCCGCGGCACCCAGGAAGATCGCGATGGGCATGATAGAGGTCACCATGCTCGCGCCGCCAGTGCATGCGTGGAGAGCGCGCGGTAGTCGTAGGAGACGCCGTATTCTTCGAAGCGGCGCAGCGCGCGCGGCTGCACGCCCGTATACTCGAACTGACCGACGACGCGGCGATCGTCGTCCATGCCTTGCTGATGGAACCGGATGATGTCCTGCATCGTCACGGTATCGCCTTCCATGCCGACGATCTCGCTGACCGAGGTGACTTTGCGGCTGCCGTCGCGCAGACGCGCGGTTTGTACGATGATGTTGACGGCGCTGGACACCTGCTCGCGAATCGCGCGCACCGGCAGATCGAAGCCGGACATCAGCACCATCGTCTCGATGCGCGAGAGCGCGTCGCGGGCGCTGTTCGCGTGAATGGTCGTCAGCGATCCGTCGTGCCCCGTGTTCATGGCTTGCAGCATGTCGATCGCTTCGGCACCGCGGCATTCGCCGACCACGATACGATCCGGGCGCATGCGCAGCGCGTTGCGTACGAGATCGCGAATGGTAATCTGTCCGAGGCCTTCCAAGTTGGGCGGCCGCGACTCCAGGCGCACGATGTGCGGCTGATTGAGATGCAATTCCGCGGCGTCTTCAATGGTGATGATGCGCTCGGTGTGGGGCAGATAGCCCGAAAGAATATTTAGAAACGTCGTCTTGCCCGAGCCTGTTCCGCCGCTGATCACCATGTTCAAACGCGCCTCGACGCACGCGCGCAAGAAGTCGAGCACTTCAGGCGTCGCGGATTCTTTTTCGAGCAAATCGTTCGCGGTGAGCCGCCTGTTGCCGAAACGGCGAATCGTGAGGGTCGGGCCCCCCAGCGAAAGCGGTTCGATGATGGCGTTCACACGTGAACCGTCCGGCAAGCGCGCGTCGACCATGGGGACCGACTCGTCCACGCGCCGCCCGAGCGGCGCGATGATCCGCTCGATCACCAAGCGCAACTGCTGGTCGCCCGCAAAGCGCTTCGCTGTTTTGCGGATGAGGCCGCCGATCTCGACGTAGATGTCGTCGGGCCCGTTCACCATGATTTCGGTGACGTCGGGATCGTGCAGGAAATCTTCTATAGGGCCGTACCCGAGCGCTTCGTTGAGCACTTCCTGTTTGATTTGCGCGACGGATTCCGCGCTTTCGGAGACGTTGCCGCCGAGCAGAATCTCATCGGCGATCTGGCCGATCTTCGCGCGCAGCTCGTTTAGTTTGGCGGCGTCACCCTGCACGCGCGCGGCGTCGACGAAGTCGATTTGTTTGGCGAGCGCGTCGTGAATGCGCGCCTTGATCTGCTCGCGCGGTGTGAGCGAGCTGCCGTTCGTCGAAACGATCGAAGCGGCCGCCCCGGAGAGCGCGATGGAGCCCGTGACCGCGCGCGTTCCGGCCCGCCGATCGCGCACTTTGCCGGTATCGCTCGGCAGCAAATCGTCCAGCGGAGACTGCGGCTTCATGGCGAGCAGCGAACGCGCCAGCGAGCCGATGGCGCGCGAGAAGTTGCGATCTGAAAGCGGCGGGATCTCCGCGAGAACCGAAACGCCGGCGGCGCCTTCGATCTCCGCTTTCGTCGCGCTCGCGCTGTCTGAGCGCCGTACGACGACCAGGCACACGCGAGACTGTGGGATGCCGAAGCGCAGCAGTTGCGTAACGAGCGTGCGCGCCGCGGTGACGCCCAGCACCGTCGGTTCGACGACGACGACGAAACGCGTCGTACGTACGACGAACGGACGCGCGTTGGCCGCGAAAGGCAGCGGCAGATCGACGAGCACGGCGCCGGGCTTGTTGAGCGCGGCAGCGAGTGCCTCGATGTCCTGTAGCCTTGCGGTGAATCCCGCTTCGTACGATTCGGAAAGTTCGACCAGCGTCGTGCCGTTCAAGCGTGCGCGTGCGATGTGGCCGGTCGTTTGTTCGCGCGCCGCATCCAGATACCGCACGCCGTCGAGCAAGATCGCAAGACTCCGCCGTCCGGAAAAATCGGCGTCGACGAGCGTGACGTTGTTTTGGTCGCGCATCGTTTTTGCAAGCTCGACGCACAGCGTCGAGGTGCCGGCACCACCCTTGGCGCCGACGAACGCGAAGAAGGCGGATTCCATGTTACGGATTCCCTTCGCTCGTCGACCAGCCGATGCGGTCGCCGTCGATGATCATGATGCTGCCGTGAGCGGGCTGCGCGGCGGGCGCGGGAGCGGGAGCGGGAGCGGGCGCCGGCGGGGCGGGAACTGGTTGCGCGGCCGGAGCCGGCGCGGCGGCGATCTGCGTCGTCTGCAGCTGCAGCGATTCGGTCGGAACGGAATTGAGCGACTCGCGCGGCGATCGGAGCGCCAAACGCAGCGTCGTGTTCGCATCGGCGGATGCGAGCAGATCGGCTTGGTGCGGCGTCACTTCCAGCGTCACCGTTGCCGAATTCTGATAGTCCGGTGAAGGCGTTGCGGACTCCGTTTCAAGCGAGCTGCCGACCGCGAGCACGCGGATGCCGCGCAGGATCGCTGCCGTCTTTGGCAGTTCGCTGCTGTTGCCGGATCGCGGCGGAATCGCCAGCACGTCGACGCGATCGCCGGGCTGCAGCAATCCGGAGATGCCTTTCACGCGGTCGATCTGAATGCTCACCGCGCGTTTGCCGGGAGCCAAGCGGACGGACATGCCCACGTCGGACGGATGTCCGACTTTCGATGAGGTGATCTGCGAGCCGGCGGGAATCGTGATGAGCGAGAGCTGGCCGCTTGCGAGCGATGCGTTCGAGAGCGCGTCGCGTTCGACGACCGACGCGGGCAGCGTCGTTTGGCGCATCATCGACTCGGTGATGGTCGTGCGTGCGGGAATGTCGACAGCAGCCAGGACCACCGTTCGCGGGGTGTTGTCGGCAAACGTGCTTTTCTTGACGTTGTTGATGTAGTTGAGCGTCAGCCAGCCGGTGCCGATCGCCAGAAGAATCGCCAACAGCAAGGTGATACGGCGCGTGTTCATGCGAATAACCTCAGATTCAAGCCGAAAACATTGCTCAGCGCGACGACGGCCGCACCGGCAAAAAATGCAAGGCCGTACGGCATCGTGCCGGCGGCGGAAGAAACGGGCGCCGGACGCACGCCCGAGAGCATGGGAAACGCGAGTGCTTTGACGTTTGCGAGCGTCGGCCGCAGTCGCCCGCGTGCAACCGAGATCGCCAGACCGATGATGCCCCCTGCCACCATCGTGTAGAGAAGAAACGCGGCGGTGTCGGGCCAGCCGAGCGCCGCCGACGCAGCGGCGGCGAGCTTCACGTCACCGCCTCCGATCAATCCGAACGAAAAGAGCAGCGTTCCCAGCGCAAAGACGGCCAGGAACAGGCCGATGCCGATGACGGCACTTTGCCATCCGTGAAGCGCGCTCAGCGCGATGCCGGCTGCGAGCAACAGCGCCGGCAGCGCATTGGGAATACGCCGGCTCGTCACGTCCGTGTATGCCGCGATGGCGGCGCAGATCAGAACTAAAAGCGCAGCGTTCATGAGCGTCTCAGAAGCTCGCGTTCACCGTGCTGAATTCATTGCTGACCTTCTGGCCAAGCGTGGTGACGACCGTAACGCAGACCGCCGCCACGAGCGAAACCACGATAGCGTACTCCACCATGGTTGCGCCGCTCTCGTCGGCGAGTACGTTGCGCAAAGACTGCATC